>NZ_KK073874.1:8540973-8868483 GCF_000585375.1 Cryptosporangium arvum DSM 44712 | reverse complement strand
GAGATCGTTCTCGTTCACGAAACACCCCCGCACCTGCGTGTACTGATTTCTCTAGGGGGATAACGCCCCGTAGCGCATAGGGAGTTCCCCCTCGTCGGGCTTGCGTTCGGAGGAAACGCTGTGAGCAGCGAGTCCGAAGCGAAGTGGGGAGAAGTATCGATGCCGAGTCGGCTCCGTCTCTCGATACTCACAGTAGTTACCACAGGCCTCATCATCCTCAGTGGTTGCTCCGGTGACGAACCGTCTGACGACACGACCACCACCCGTTCGGACTCCGACTGCGCTCGAGTGGCGGACGTGGCTCCCGAGGCCGGTGCGCCCAAGACCGCGCTCGTCGTCGACAACACCGCCTCCGGCGTCTCCGGTGGGCTGCCGCCGGCGGTCACGGCCGCGCTCCGGACCGCGCAGCAGCGGGGCGACGCGTTGGTGCTGGTCGGCGTCGACGGTGCCGGTGCGCCCCCGAGCCGCACGATCGCGCTGGACCCGGCTCCCGGCTCGAACTCCCAGGCCTCCCAGCGTGCCCGGGCGCTCGCGCTGGAGTGCGTGCCGACCTGGGCCCGCGGCGACGATCTGCGGCCGAAGGGCACGGGCAGCCGCATCCTGAGTGCGCTCGGCCGGGCCGCCGAGGACAAGCCAGCAGAGATCCTCGTCGTCTCCGACGGCGTCTCCACCAGCGGCGAGTTCGACCTGAACAAACAGCGGTTCGACGTCGACCCCGCCGGGCTGGCCGAGGCGCTCAAGGCGGCGAACGCGCTGCCGCCGGCGCTCCAGGCCCAGAAGGTCGTCTGGAGCGGGCTCGGGGACACCTCGTCCGAGCAGCGGTTACCGCAGTCGGCACGCACCTCGCTGCAGAAGATCTGGCAGAGCGTGCTGACAGCGGCCGGCGCCACCGTCACGTTCGACTCGGCCCACGCGCCGTCCGCCGGTGCGCCCCCGGCCGGGCTGCCGGCCGACCCGGTCACGGTGCCGGCCGCGACGGAGGTCCGCGACGGCTGCGCCACCCGGGTCTCGATCCCCGCGTCGCTGTTGTTCGCCCCCGACCGCGCCGACCTGCAACCGGAGGCCGACGGCGTGCTCGAACCGATCGCGTCCGACCTGAAGAGCGACGCCGAGGCGACGGCGGTCGTGTCCGGACACACCGCGCGGTACGGCGACTCCGGTTACCGCCGGGAGCTCTCCACCCGGCGGGCGCAGGCGGTCGTCGGCGCCCTGACCGAGCGCGGCGTGAACACCGCGCGCCTGGAGTCGGTCGGCTACGGCGCCGAACGCCCGGCCGTGGACGAGTTCGTCGACGGCCGCCACGACACCGTCGCCGCCGCGAAGAACCGGCGCGTGGAGATCGAGATCCGACCCGGAGGGTGCACGCGATGAGCTTCTTCGCCCGATTGTTCGGCACCCGCGGGGTCGAACGCGCACGCCAGCGGGTGCTCGAGCGGGAGCCGGTCGCTCCCGGCGCGATGACGCCGGGGCAGGTCGCGGTGCTGGTCGAGGTCAACTCGACGATCGCGGCGGCCGACGCGAAAGCGTCCCGCCGGCTGCTGCGCAAACAGCACGCGCTGGACGCCGCCGACTTCGCCGCGGTGCTGGCCGCCCAGCGCCTGGACGCGACGCGGACGAACCCGATCTGGCGTGGCCGTCGCGGCGGCCGGGACCACGACCCCGACGGCCCGTTCGTCGAGGACTTCGACCCGCACCGGCCGCTGATCACCAACCGGGTGCTGACGGTCGTCGAGGTCATCTTCGTCGTCGTCGAAGTGTTCTTCTGGTACTCGATCTTCGACGACGTCGTGGAGCCGGACGCGCCCTGGTACGACCCGTCGCGGGTGGCGGCCGCGCTGCTGGCGTTGTTCATCCCGGTCGTGGGCGTCGCGACGGCCCGGGTCGTGGGGCCGTTGGGACACCGGTGGCTGGCCGGCTATCCGGGGGTCGGCCGCAAGGACCGGATCGGCGCGGTTCTCGCGGTGGTCGCGTTCGTGCTCGCGCTGGCCGCGGTCGGGTGGCTGATCAACTTCCGGTTCGACGAGGCGACCGCGCCGATCGGGTCGTTGCCGCCGCCCGCGCTGCCGATGGCCGCGATCTTCGTCGCGGTGCTGCTCGCCGACGCGTTGGCCCGGGTGTTCCTGGTGTCGGAGATCCGCGGGCAGAGTTCCGAGCGCTCGAAGGTGTTCGACCGCTTGGTCGCCGCGAAGACGAAGGCCGACGTCGCGCACCACCGGGCGTGGGAGGACCTGCGGGCCGAGGTGCAGACGCAGTTGAACGCGATCGAGCGGATCGTCGCGGTCGGGGCGCGGATGATCGCGGACTCCCGGGCGACGGCGCCGCCGTACCCGTCGGCCGCCTACGGCACGCCGACCTACGTCGCCCCCGAGCCGTACCCGGGCGCGGCCCCGCAGCTGTCCCCACCCGACCCGGGAGCCCCACCGCCCTTCACCCCACCGGATCAGACACCCGGCGCCACGCTGCCGGTGCAGGCGGCGGAGAACGCGCCGACCCGGCCGCTGCCGGGGCCGGCCCCGGTCGGGGATCCGCGGTCGGCGCACCTGGGGAACTGGGCGAAGACCGATCACGACGGCACGCGTGACGGGCTCACCGGCCTGCCCTCGACCCGGCCGCTCACGCTCTTCGGCACCGGCATGGCGATCGGCCCGCTCCGCCGCGTGGAGGACGCGATCGAACACCTCTCGCGCTGCCGCCCCGAGGACTCGTCGACCGCGTCCCGGCGCATCACCGAGCTGCGCGAACGCCTCTTCCACCTGGAGCCGCTCACCTCGCCGGTGCCCCCGCCGTCGGTGCCGATCGACCCGGCTCAGGTCAACGGATACGTGCCGGAGCAGCGCCCGTGACGACGCTGGCCCCGGGGCCACGGTTCGGCCGGTCGCCGCGGCTGGGCGGGCCGTCCCGCCGGCTCTGGTGGACGCTCGCGGCGCTGTTACTGCTCCTGCCGCTGCTCTGGCTTCTGTTCACCAACTGCCAGCGGCAGGAGGACCCGGCGCCGGTCAGCGGCGAGCTGGGCGGCTACGCGCTCGAGGGCAAGCGCGGGAAGGAGTGCCTGCGGCTGACCCTGATGGTCGACTCCTCGGGCTCGATGCAGGACTACGCCGGGGCCAGGGACGCCGCGCTGGCCCGGCTCGTGCCGTGGCTGGCCACGAACCTGCGTGACACCGACCAGCTGTCCGTCGTCGACTTCGCGGAGACGGCGACCGTCCGCCTGCCGCCGACGACCGCCAAGTCGGCCGGCGCGCCCGCCGCGACCGGCGTCGCCGACGGCGGCGGCACGCTGCTCGAACCCGCGCTGGCGCAGGTCGACGCGTTCCGCCGTACGCGGTGCGAGACCGCACTGTTGCTGCTCTCCGACGCGCAGGTCACCGACATCCCGACCTCGGAGCCGGCCGCGCGGGCGTTACTGCGGAAGCATCGGATCAGCGACGTGAAACTGCTCGTACCCGGTCAGGGCATCGAGGTGCCCGACAGCTGGCTCACCGCGTTCCCGGACGCGCAACCGCGCAAGTTCGACGGGTACGACCCGGACGCCACGGCGGTCGCGATCGGCCGGACGGTGGCCGAGCTGACCGGTCAGAAGCTCAGTCGCTGATCTCGCGTCGCTCGGCGGCGTCGATCACGGCTTTGGCCCACTGGTACTGCTCGCAGGGCCATGCGGGGGCGTTGATCAGGTGGAGCGCGCTCGCGCACAGTCCGCGTGAGGAGTCGATGGGGGCGTGCATCGGCAGTATCCGGTGAGCGGTCTCGACGTCCTCGCTCGTCGCGTCGCGGCTCCAGCCGGATGGCCGGAAGGGTCTGACGCTCTGCTGGGTCATCGAAGGGGTCCTTCCGCCGAGAATGAGTCCTCTCCCGGCGGTAGGGAGGACGCAGGGCCGGCGACCGGGAGAGCCGTGCCGCGCGATCCCACGCACCGCCGGGAGAGGAGCGGGCGCGGCCGCAGGGCGGCCGGAGGGGCTCCCGTCGCAGCTCCCGGACGGCGCGGCGGAGCGGATAGCTCTAGCCTGATACGCACGGGACTCAGTGGACAGCCCGGGGCGCTGCAATGCTGCTGCAGCGGCGCTGAAAACAGCACCGAAGACGCTGATCCGGGCATCGTCTACCAACGAGGCACCGGAGGCGGGATGACCGCTGTCATCCACTGGACGGGTCGCGAGGCGCGCGCTCTGCGTGAAGCGCTGCGGCTGAGCATCCGGGATTTCGCCGACCGGCTCGGCGTGGCGGCGCGGACGATCTCCAACTGGGAGTCCGCGGGCGTCGAGATCCGACCCCGGCCGGACATGCAGGCGGTGCTGGACACCGCGCTGGCCAGGGCGTCGGGCACCGAGCGGGACCGGTTCACGCACCTGACGTCGGAGGTGCTCCCGGCCGCACCGGAGCCCGAAGACCGACTGCCCGCCGTGACCGCGGACGACCTCGGGCAGATCAGCGCGGCGCTGGAGGACGCCCGGAGCTACTTCGACGGTGACGTGGTCGGACAGTTCCGGGAGCGGCTCCGGCTCCTGGCCCGCGACGACGGCTCGTGGGGGCCCCGAGCGGCGCTCCCGGCCGCGCTCGGGCTGGTCGGAGCGATCGACCGCAGCGCCAGGACCGTCCGCACCGATCTCCGCCGTCAGGTGCTGGCAGTCGGCGCGCGTGCCGCGGAGTTCACCGGCTGGCTCTACCGGGACGCCGGTGGGCGGGTGCAGGCCGCGTACTGGCGCGATCGTGCGACCGAGTGGGCCCAGGAGGCCGGTGACCTGGCGATGCAGGGGTACGTGCTGCTCCGCAAGAGCCAGGCGGCCTGGGACGATCGGGACGCTCCGCGCATGCTCACGCTGGCCAAGGCCGCGCAGGACGGCCCGTGGCAGGTGCCGGCGCGGGTCCGCGCGGAGGCCGCCCAGCAGGAGGCGCGCGCCCAGGCGATGCTGGGAGCGCGCCTACCCACCGTGGAGGCGAAACTGCGCGAGGCCCGCGACCTGCTCGGCGGCAGCGAGCCGGGCGACCACGCACCGGGTGACCACGAGTTGGGAGCCGGCTACACCTATCCGTTGTTCTCGGTTCAGGCCGCGCTCTGTTACTGCGAGGCCGGCGAACCCGAGCGTGCGCTGGAGGCGCACGCCCGGTGGCAGGCCCACCACGGCTTCTCCCGCCGCGACCGGGCCTACTTCCTGTGCCTGATGGGGACGTCGCTCGCGCGGGCCGGGCAGCCGGAGGAAGCTGCCCGGATCGGGCTGGCCGCGCACGACACCGCGAGCGACGTCAGTTCGGTGCGTATCCGGTTGGAGCTGCGCCGGCTCGTCACCGTGCTGCGGCGGCGGCCGGACCGCCCCGTGGCCGTGCAGCGCCTGTTCGACGCGGTCAGGTCGAAGTGACCGACATCTGGATCTCGGTGACCCACTTCTCCTGCTCGTCGGGGAACTCCAGCGTCACCTCGCGGGAGTGCGCCAGCGGCCGGTAGCCGTGGTCGGCGATCCAGGACGCCAGCACCTGGTAGCTGTCGTCCACGGTGTCGAACGAACCGCGGTGGATCAGCGTCGCGGCGGTCGGGATCTTCGGCAGGTCGACGATCTCGAACCCGAACGAGGGGTCCGGGTCGACGTCGACCTGGAACGCGGCACCGATCCGGATCGGCTTCCCGTCCTCGCCGGTGCCGTCGTAGTACGAGATACCCGGGCCCGGCCGGATCCCGGTGGCCTCCAGCCGCTCGCACAACTGCTGGTAGAGCGGTTGGATCGCCGGGCTGATCACGCTGCTTTCGTAGGCGCTCACGCTCGTCGTCAGTGCGGCCACCCGCACCGCGTCGACCGTCTTGAGCACGACGTCGTCGGTACTCATGGTTCCCTCGCTCTCGAGCATTCGGAGCCGCACCTCGACCGCGTTGAGACGGGCGTGGTCCTGCGCGATGCGCGCGTCGAGTTCCGCCCGGCGCAGCCGCAGCATCCCGCGCAGCTCGTCGGCGCTGACGTCGTCGTGCAGGATCGTCTTGACCTGCGCGAGCGAGAAGCCCAGCCCTTTGAGCGCGGTGATCCGGTTCAGCTCATGGAGCTGACCAGCGGCGTAGTAGCGGTATCCCGACGTCGCCCGCGCGGGGACCAGGAGGCCCAGGGCGTCGTAGTGACGCAGCATGCGTACCGACACCCGGCCGAGCGTGGCGAATTCTCCGATGGTGAACATGACGAGAGTGACGATCAGCCCTCACACGGTGTCAGGGTCAAGCGTCCGGGCGACCCGCTCCACGGCGTCGGCGTAGTCGGAGGCCATCTCGTAGACGACGTCCCGCGTGGACTTCACCTCGTTCATGAGGCCGACGCCCTGACCCACCCAGTAGGTCGCGAGCTCCTGCGCACCCTGGTCACCGGCGGCGGCCAGCGCGTCCACGTGTCGTAGCGCCGGCTCGCTGATCAACGTCTGCAGGGGCATCTGCAGGGGGGTGGGGCTGTCGGGCCGCTCCCAGGCCTCGGTCCAGGACGAGCGGAGCTGGCGCGACGGCTTGCCGGTGCGGCCCTTCGAGCGCACGGTGTCCCGCGAGGTCGCCCGCAGGAACTTCTCCCGGGTGTACGGCGCCGTCTCGGCCTCCGGGGTGGTCAGCCAGACCGAGCCCGTCCAGACGCCGGCCGCGCCCAGAGCGATCGACGCGGCCATCTGCCGCCCGGTCACGATCCCGCCCGCGGCCAGCACCGGAACCGGGGCCACCGCCTCGACGACCTCCGGCACCAGCACCATCGTGGTGACCTCGCCGCAGTGCCCACCGGCCTCGGTGCCCTGCGCGATGATGATGTCGACACCGGCCGCGACCTGCCTGATCGCGTGCTCCTTGGCTCCGACGAGCGCGGCCACCGGCACCCCGGCCGCCCGGCCCCGCTCGAGCATCACCGCCGGCGGCACCCCCAGCGCGTTCGCGATCAGCTTGATCGGGTGGCTGAACGCGACGTCGAGCAGGTCGTCGGGCGACGGGACGTTCCACGATGCTGTCTCGTCGGCGGACGTGTGAACTCCGTGCGCGGCCAGGATCTCGGCCACGTACGCGCGGTGCTCGGCCGGGATGGCCGCACGTAGGACGTCCATGTCGACGGCGGCGCCGGGCTGCATCGCGGCCGCCCGCTCCGGGACGATGATGTCGACCCCGTAGGGACGGCCCTGGACGTGGTCGTCGATCCAGGCCAGCTCGGTCTCGAGCTGCTCAGGGGTGAACATCGACCCACCGAGGACGCCGAACCCGCCGGCCAGGCTCACCTCGGCGACGACGTCCCGGCAGTGGCTGAACGCGAGGAGAGGCAGGTCGATCCCGAGCAGATCGCAGATGGGGGTCCTCATGCGCACCATCGTGAACGCCGTCGTTCATGTTGTAAAGTCTCGTTCACGATGCGAGTTTATGGCGGGCTGAGCCCCGAGGAGCGCGTCGCGCGGCGCCGCGAGCAGTTCCTGGACGCGGCCGTCGAGGTGTTCGCCACCAAGGGCTGGGCCTCGTCGACGGTGACCGACGTCTGCCGGGCCGCGAAGCTTTCGCCGCGCTTCTTCTACGACGAGTTCCCGAGCCGCGAGGTGCTGTTCCTCGCCACCACCGACCGCATCGCGTCGCAGGTCGAGCAGGTCGTGCGGGGCGCGCTCGCCACCGGCGGCGGTGACGTGCAGGCGCAGGCCCGGCACGTGCTGACCGCGCTGGCCGAGTACTTCATCGCCGACCCGCGGACGGTGCGGGTCGCGTTGATGGAGTCGCTCGCCACGCCGGAGTTCCGCGAGCAGCGGCGGCTGCTGCAGGCGAGCTTCGTCGAGCTCGCGGCCCGTCTGATGCGGCCGCTGCGGACCACGAACGCCGACGTCGCGAAGCGCAGCGATCTGCTCTCGGCCGGCCTGCTGGTGGGCGGCGTGGTCGAGGTGCTGATCGCCGGCGCCACCGCGAACGAGACCGGTTCCGGCCCCACCGACCTCGGCGCGCTGGTAGTTCGCCGACGCGGTGCCGAGGAACTCGTCGAACACCTCACCGCGCTGTTCACCGCGGCGGCCCAACTCTGAGAGGCACGGACATGACTGACGACCGGCTTCCCGTCCTCGTCGGGGTGGGGGAGGTGCGCGCGAACCGCGAACGTGCCGTCGCGCAGGCGCGTGAGCCGCTGGCGCTGATCCTCGAGGCGCTCGACCTCGCGGCGTCGCCGGAGCTCCTGGCCGCGGCCGACGCGATCTACACCGTGCGGGTGGCCAGCTGGGCGTACGACGAGCTGTCGGCCGACGTCGCCGCCGCGGTCGGGGCCAAGCCCGCGCACCGCGACGACAGCCCGATCGGCGGGCAGTGGCCGATCCGCCTGCTCGACCGGGCGGCCGGACGCATCGCGGCGGGGGAGAGCAGCGTCGCGTTGCTGGTGGGCGGTGAGGCGACGGCCTCGGCCACCGCACTGCTCAAGGCCGGCGTCGACCCGATCACCGACCTGGGCTGGAGCACCAGGCCCGGCGGCCCGACGCCGATCGACGCCGCCGACATGGGCAGCCCGGCCATGCAGACCGCCGGGCTGCTGCTGCCCACCCGGGTCTACCCGCTCTACGAGAACCGCCTGCAGGCCGATCTCGGGCTGACCCCGGCGGAGAACGCGGACTGGTCGGCGCGCCTCTACGCCGAGCTGAGCGCGGTCGCCGCCACCCACCCGATCGCCTGGAACACCTCCGCTCTCACCGCGGAGCAGGTCGGCACGGTCACGCCGAAGAACCGCCTGGTCTGCGAGCCGTATCCGCTCTCGATGAACGCGCTGCCGTTCGTCGACCAGGCCGCTGCCGTCGTCGTCACGTCGCTGGCCGCCGCGCGGGCTGCCGGGGTGCCCGCCGACCGCATCGTGCACCTGCACGCGGCCGCCGGTTCCGACGACCTCCCCGACGTGCTGGCCCGCCCCAAGCTCGGCCGCTCGACGGCGCTGGCCGACGCGCTCACCGGCGCGATCGACCGCGCCGCGGTGCCGACGGCCGACCTGGACTTCGTCGACGTCTACAGCTGCTTCCCGGTCGTTCCGAAGTTGGCCGGGCTCGCGCTCGGCCTGCCCAGGGAGACCGTGCTCTCGATCACCGGCGGCCATTCGTCGTTCGGCGGCCCGCTGAACAGCTACTCGCTGCACTCGCTGGCCCGGGCGTACGAGCGGCTGCGCGGCACCGACCGGAAGGGACTGGTGCACGCGAACGGGGGCTTCCTGAGCTACCAGCACGCGATCGTCCTCGGCGGACGCCCGACCGGGTACCAGAGCGGCCCGGTGCGGACCCGGACGGACGGCCTGGAGGTGGCGGAGGCGCGCGATCTCGACGGGACCGACGTCGTCGTCGAGACCGCGACCGTGGAGTACGACCGGAGCGCGACGCCGAGGCAGGCGTTCGTCGTGGTCGGCACCGAGAACGGCGTGCGGGCGGCGGTCGCGACGCCGCGCGGTGACGCCGTCGCGGCTGCCGAGTGGTCGCTGACGAACCGGCCGTCCCAGGTCGGACGTCGGGCTCGGGTCCGGGTCACCGATCTCTTCCCCCGTCTGGAGAGGCTGGACTGAGCCTCTCGGCCATAAATGGGTGATCACCTGATTCCGCAGCGCCACCTTGGTTACCGTGCGACCAGAGTCGGTCACCGAGGGAGCTGTGATGCGCCAGAGGGCTCTGCTCGCTGCCGTGTGCGTCGTGCTCCTGGCCGCTGCGGGCTGCGGTAACGATCCGAAGGAACCCGCGCCGACGCCCACCGCGTCGACCGGAACGGCCCCGGCCGCCCCGGAGCCGGTGCTGTTCGATCCGCCCGGCCGGTTCCAGAGCGGCGGCCAGCGGCTCGCCGCCGCCCCGCGCAACGAGGAGGACTTCGGCGAACCGCAGACCGCGGCGCTCCTCATCGACCAGTCGGTCGTGTTCGTGGACGGCGCCACGCTGTCCGGACGCGACATCGTGTCCGGCGACGAGGAGTGGGTCACGAACATGCCGGGTGTGTCCGCGGCGGACGCCTCGGTCGTGACGCCACCGGTGCTGTTCGAAGGCCGGGTCTACGCCGCGGCCGCGATCACGATTCCCGGCAGCACCCGCGTCACCGGCTACCGGGCGATCTCGCTGGCCGCGCTCGATCCGCAGACCGGCGCGGTGATCTGGAGCGCGACGATCGACGCGATCCCCGGTGATCCGGTGCAGGACGTCCGGCTGGTGGGGGTCACTGTCGACTCGATCGTCGTCGACACGTCGACCACCACGTACGTCGTCGACGCGCAGACCCGGCGTACCCGCTGGAAGGTGCCGTACTTCGAGCCGACCGTCGTCGACGGCACCGTCGTGGCCGGGCAACTCGGCCAGGAGGCCACCGAGACCAAGACGTCCACGGTCGGGCTGCGCCTCACCGACGGCGTCCGGCTGTGGACCAGCGACACGCCGCTGCAGCAGGGCCGCTCGTTCCCGCTCGGGGCGGGGCTGATGGCGGTGCGGGGGCGGGAGTTCACGAGCGCCGACGCGTACTTCGACTTCGTCGACCCCGCCACCGGCGAGAGCCGCTATCCGGGTGACCCGGCCGACCTGCGGGCGTTCGACTCCTGCTGGTTCGATGCCCGGACGACGGTGGTCTGCTCGGGGACCGCGACGACGCCGGTCGTCGTCGGCTACGACTCGGCCGACCTGCGTGAGATCTGGCAATTACCGGTCGGTGACCGCCGGGCGCCGCGGGTGACCGCGGCCTGGCACGGCGCGGTGTACGGACTGCTGAGCGACAAGCCGGTCACCTTGGACGGACGAACCGGCGCGGTGCGCAGCCTCAACGCCGGAGCGGCGCCGTCCGTGGTCAATGAGTACGCCGGTGTCTCCGCCGCTTCGGGTTCGTTGACGCTGTTTCTCGCGGTGGGCTGACATGCGAATGCCCTGTACGCCAACGTCGTGGCGTACAGGGCAATCGTGAACGGGTCTCAGAATCCCCGGATGTTGAGCACCCAGGTACCGCGGCAGCGCCAGTCGTGGCTGCCCCACTTGTTCCAGCTCTGGTGCCAGCCCTTGTAACCGCGCTTGGTGAAGTCGCAGTCGTACGAGTCCCACCAGCCCTTGTGCACGCCACGGATACCGGCCGCCTTGCAGGCGCGGTAGCTGCGGTGGAAGCCCTTCACCCGGTCGCGCTTCCACTTCTTGTCACCGTGCCAGTGACCCTTGTCCCGGTCCTTGTGCCAGCGCGAGTCGTCCTCGCACTTGTCGTCGCAGTCCGAGCCGTGGCCGCCCTTGGCCCAACCGGCCTTGACCTTGCCGGCCGCGTAGTCCTTCTGCTTGTCCGCCGCGGCCCACTTCACCTCGGTCTTCTCGACCTTCGTGTAAGTGCCGGAGACCGCCGCCGACGACTCGTGGTCGGAGAGGTACTCGGCCTCGTACGCCCCCGCTGCGACGTCGTCACCGGCGGGTGTGGTCGCGGATGCGGGCGCGGCGAGGCCCATCGTGGCGCCGCTGGCCAGGGCCAGTCCCGCAACCGAGATAGCCGTCCGTCGTGCCTTGCTTCCCATTTACTGCCTCCTCTGGTGTTTCAGGCGGAATGAGCAAAGCAGGCACATCGCTGTTAATTCAGCCCCGATTGGGCCCTACGGCATTCACTAATTGTGTAAATAGAGAGGTTTGCCCAGCAGAGTGATCCCGGCAGATCCGTTCGGAACGAACTGCTTGGCCGTTCGGCCGGTTTTTCCGGGATGCCCGTTACCTCACCACCACGACCCAAGTGCGAAGTATGTTAATTCGAACATCCGGGCATAAAAAAGACGGACCGGAGTGATCCGGTCCGTCGTGACGTGCGGAAAAGTTAGTCCGACCCGGGGTCGACCACCTGGATGGTGCCGCCGGCGGACGTCGCGTTGTGGCAGAGGGCCCGCCGCAGCACGTCGTTGGGGGCCAGGTGGGACCAGGTCGGCACGATGATGCCGGACGCCTCGCGCAGGTAGAGGTGGCGCAGGCAGGCGGAGAAGCCGGGCCGGCGGGCGTCGTCATCGGTGACGTCGTCGCGGTGGACCCGGAGGAGGGTCAGGCCCCGCTCCCGGGCGTACTGGGCGATCGCCGCGACCAACGGGGCGGTGTCGTCGTCGTCCACGTCGTCGGTACCCCGGACAAGGGCGGTCAGCGGATCGCTCGGCGCGGACGCCGCCCGGAGGTAACCGACCACCACCCGGGAAACCTGGGCGAGCGGAGGGGCGGGCTCCGGCTGCGGCGCCGCAGCGTCGACTGAGGTCAGTAGCCGGACCACGGGGGCGTCGGGCTCGCAGATCACGGACGAGGGCCACGCGGTCGGAGCCATGGGGGCCGCCGGAAGGGTGACGGGCGCCGCGAGTCGGTGGCCTAGCCCGGTGGTCATGTAGGTCGGTGCTCCTAGCGCGTTCACGGTCGATCGCTCACGTTCCGGCGGGCGCGGGGCCGACCGGCGCCGGGGTGAGAATCCCACCGCGACACGGTGGAACGTCATGATCGTCCGTATGGGACGCCGTTAGGCAGCCGACAACGTTCGTGGCCATTCGGTCTCTCCGGGTCTCGAAGTGCTGGGCACGCGTCATCGCCTGAGCTGTGCACATGCGATGACACCTCGGCGGTCCCGGTAGACGCCGTGGGTCACATGCTGACGACCTCTGTCTCGATAGTGCATCCGTGTCCCCTGCAATGCAACTCCCACTTCGGCGTGGTGCGGTATCGAGGCTGGTGTGCCAGTTCGCGTAATGCCACACTTCCGCCGTGTCAGGAAGCCCCACGGTTCGCCGCCGTCGCATCGCCAGAGAACTCCGCCACCTCCGTGAGAAGGCGGGGATGACGCTCGAACAAGCCGCCCGCCAGCTCGACATGTCCCGGAGCAACCTCTCCCGGATCGAGACTGCCCAAATCGGAATCAAGCCTCGTGACGTCCGGGCTGCGCTGGCCCTTTACGGCGTCACGGGCGAGGACTCCGAACCACTCATCGAGATCGCGCGTGGTGCACAGCAGCGAGGATGGTGGCAGAACTACGGCGACGTGCTGCCGGCGTGGTTCGAGTTCTACGTCGGCCTGGAGGCCGAAGCGGTGAGGGTCAGCACGTACGAGGCCGAGGCCGTCCCCGGCCTACTGCAGACGGAGGCCTACGCCCGCGAGGCGTTCCGGGCCACGGCCGGCGACGACGACGTCGATCGCAAGGTCGCGGCTCGCCTCCGCCGCCAGGACCTGCTGCGCGGCGAGTCGCCCGCCGAGTTTTCAGTCGTCCTCAACGAGGCTGTTCTGTTGCGGCCGTTCGGCGGCGTGACGGTGATGTGTGAGCAACTTGAGTACATAGTCGAGCTATCGGCGCTACCGAATGTAACTATCCAAGTTTTGCCATTCTCTGTCGGTGGGCACCCCGCGATGACGACACCCTATGTCATCCTTAGTTTCCCGGATCCTGACGACAATTCTGTCGTCTACCTGGATAACCTCACTGTGGGTATCGCTCTGGAGGAACCGGACCAGGTGGAGGGGTATACCCTCGTGCACCAAAAGCTAGTTGGCATAGCGCTCACACCGGAGCAATCCGTACAACGGATACGCGATGCCGCTGGTGACATGTCGTAGTCGGCAGGAAGCTGAGGCAAAATATGGCAAGCATCGATCTCACTTACGCTCCGTGGCGCAAGAGCAAGGCGAGCACGGGCAACGGCAACTGCGTCGAGGTTGCACTGATGACCTCTGTCGTTGCAGTGCGTGACACCAAGGACCGTGGCGGACCAGCGCTGGTGCTGCCCGCCGCCGGTTGGAGCAACTTCATCGCGGGCGCCAAGTCCGGCGAGTTCAACCTGGCCTGAAACACCACACACCCATCCACCTGGGCTCCCTACGCGGGAACTGAGGCCGGCCGGTCAAGCCGCGGCCGGCCTTCGTAGCGGGGCGGTGTTCGACCAGCCGGGTAGCGCTGGTCGATACTCCGCCCGTCAGTTCGCCGGCTGGATCACGAGGTTGCGCAGCGCTGCGCTTCCACCCCAAGCGCTGAATCGCACCGCGCCGCATCCACCGGCGACCGGAACCGCTTCGCCGGTCATCAGCTGCCCGTCGAACCACACCTCGGCCTTCGAGTCACGGAGGTCGACGCGGATGCTCGGCTCAGCGGACGTGCTGGTCAGAGATCCCAACGTCGTACCGTCGGCGCCCACGAGGCGGGCCTGCTGGTCTCCCGGCGTGTACAGGACGGACAGGGCGGGTTGCGCCGCCGGATCGGATCCGGCTCGGATGCCGAGCATGAGGCCGGACGGGGTGTTCCGGGCCACCGGCACCGCCTCTGTGGTGTCCGGCGTCGCCCCGGCTTCCGGCGCGGTCTCCGTCGGGTCGATTCGAACCACGGTGTCGAGCCGGCCGTCGCAGAACCGGGCGTCGGAGATGTAGGCACCGGCCGGGTAGGTGGCCGACGCCACCGTGGCCGGAGGTCGCACATTCAGCCCGCTCTGCGGGTCGCCGCTGACCACGGCGCCACCGAAGGGCTGCGCGGTCGTCGGCCGCAGTGCGACCGGGGTCTGCTGGTCGTCGGAGCGCGGGTTCGTCAGGTCGTGGGCCCGTAAGCCCACCATCAACGCGAGCAGCATGACGATGCCCGCGACGATGGCCCCCATCCGGGCGGGCGCGCCGGGGCGAGTTCCGCGCAGGCTGAGCAGGACCAGCAGACAGATGGCAACGGCGACCCCTGCCACCAGGATTTGGTCCGACTTGCTCAAGGGCTCCACAGGGAGATCAGTGCCCGCTCGGCGGGTGCTGTTAACGCCTCACCAGACGGCGGGACGCAGCCGCCCGGGCCGGACGACCCGGCGCAGATCGTTCGTGAGCTCGGACACCCGGTCCGGCCCCAGGACGTCGATCCAGGACCGGACCGCTTCGATGGCGGCCTCGTCGGCCGCGCGGGTGCAGGCCCAGCCCCGCTCGGTGAGGACGACGACCTTCGCGCGGGCGTCGCCGGGGTGCGGGTGGCGCTCGACGTAGCCCTTGCCGACCAGCTCCTCGACCAGTTGGCTCGCGGCCTGCTTGGTGACGCCCAGGTGCTCGGCGATCTGGCTGATCGTCGCGCCGTCCGGGGCGAGCCGGGCGAAGACGAAACCGTGGGTGGGGCGAAGGTCGCCGAAGCCGCGCCGGGACGTGCCCTCGTGGATCGCCTCGACCAGCGTGCTGGCCGCGCCGAGCAGCAGCGCCGAGAGCGCAATTTCGTCCGCCATGGAATCAGATTGACATACTCGTCAGTCTGCTTGACTATTTAGTCAATCTACTTGACTAAATAGGGATGCGAGATGCCGATCATGGATGCCGCTTCGGCGGAGCAGTACGAGGTGCACGGAAGCCGCTTCACGTCGTACGTGCGGCCGTCGACCGGGAGTGCCCAGCTGTGCGCGTGGCGCCTCGACGTGCCGGCCGGTACGTCGGGGGTGCCGCACCGGCCGAGCCGGGAGGAGGTGCTTGCCGTACTGGCCGGCTCGGCCCGGGTGACGCTCGACGGTGAGACGCGCGTGGCGTCGGCGGGGGACGTCATCCTGGTGCCGGCCGGGGCCGAGTTCCAGGTCGACGTCGTCGGCGACGAGCCCTTGCGGGCCTGGGTCACGACGACGGTCGGGCTGACCGCTCAGCTGTCCGACGGCACCACGATGACGCCTCCCTGGGTGGCCTAGGGCCGGTTCACCGCCCCTGGCGCCGGGTCACGATCAGTCGGCCGCGGGTGTTGCCCCAGGCCGAGCGCCAGGCGGCGGCCAGGCGGGCCCGGTCGGCCTGGTCGACCTTGATGCAGCCGAGCGTCCGGTAATGGCGGAACGGCGCCCCGGGGACGCCGCTGGAATGGATGAACAGGTCGTTGCGCACGGTCTTGCGGTTGCGGCAGACCCGGTCGGAGATCCGCCAGACGTCACCGCGCACGGCCGGGTTGCCGGCTCGGTAGTTGGGCCAGAACCGCACCGTGTACCGCCCGACCGGCAGCACGCCCCGGTTCTTCGCGCACTCGTCGAGCGTTCCCTGTCCGCTGCCCGCGCGCACGGTGACGAACCGGCGGGCGTGGTCGAACCGCGACGAGTAGTACAGCGTCAGTCGGCTGTTCTGCGGGACCCGGACGTTGATGACGTAGTGGAACTGGGGCATGGTCCGTGCCTGATGGCGGTCATGAACTCCGGCGATCTGGGTACCTGCTGCAGCGGGTGCCGCGGTCAGGCCCAGAGTGCCCACCACGGTCACCACGGTCACCGCGGCGGCCACGACGGTCCGAATCGTTCTCAACCCGATCTCCTTTTCTCGCGCGCACGATTAGCGCGTGAGAAAACAGGACACACCCGGGCGAATAGATCTTTCGGAGCGGGTCGCCGTTCTCGATATGTCGACACGGTACGTTCACCGAAGACCCTTACTACGCGATTTGGGAGACGGACATGGCACTGACCAGCACCGCGACCGCGCACTGGGAAGGAAGCCTCTTCGAGGGCAAGGGGTCGGTGAACCTCGACTCCTCGGGCCTCGGCTCCTTCGACGTCAACTGGAAGGCCCGCTCGGAAGGCGCGGCGTCGACCACCACTCCGGAGGAGCTTCTCGGCGCGGCGCACGCGGCCTGCTTCTCGATGGCGTTCTCGAACGGGCTGGCCCAGAAGGGCACGCCGCCGACCGCGTTGAACACGACGGCGGACGTGACGTTCCAGCCCGGCACCGGCATCACCGGCATCAAGCTGACCGTCCGTGGCGAGGTGCCGGGCATCTCCGCCGAGGACTTCGCGGCGGCCGCCGCCGACGCCAAGGCCGGCTGCCCGGTGAGCAAGGCGCTCGCCGGTGTCGAGATCACGCTCGACGCCGCGCTCGCCTGAGTCGTCGCGGAGGCCTTGGGGACGCCCCGGGGCCTCAAGCGGCAAAACTCGGGTGAACTGGACGTGAGTCGAGGTCGTTATCCGGGTAGCCCTTCGAGTGCCACCTGGTGAGGGAGGGCAGCCATGGAACGGCCGCCAACGCACTTCGACGTCGGGAAGTCCGACGACAGCACGGTCATCGGCGTCGTCGGTGACCTCGACTCGGACTCGGCGCCCCAGCTGCGGACGATGCTCGCCAAAGAGTTCGACGCGGGCCGGAACGTGATCGTGGACCTGACCGGGTGCCCGTTCCTCGACTCGGTCGGCATCGGAGTGCTCGTCTACGGCTGGAAGGCCGCCGACACCGAAGGGGCGCGGTTCCACCTGCGCAACGTCGGGCGGTACGCGCAGCGCGTCCTCGACCTGGTGGGGCTGAGCGACCTGATCCCGGTCGCCTGACCAGAACGCCGACCGGCGCCGGACCTCGACGAGGTCCGGCGCCGGCGTCGTGCGGGTGGCAGGTGGCTCAGTCGAGGTTGAAGAACGACGGCCGGTACTCGGTGGAGTACCGGCTCGGGTGCTGTTCGAACGCGACGACCACGTCGGCCGCGGCGGCCTGAAGCTCGGCGATCTCGTCCTCGCTGAAGACGTGCGGCGCGGTGTCGATCACGCAGTGGGACCCGAGCACCTGGCCGGACGAGGTGATCAGCGGCGCACCGGCGTAGGCGCGGACACCGTCGAGCTCGACGACCGGGTTCGTGCACTGCATCGGGTCCCGGCTGGCGTCGGTGACGATGTACGGCTCGCCGGCGAGCACGGTCTGCGCGCAGAACGACCACTCGGCCGGCCCGCCCGGCCCGCCGCGCATCCAGCCGTCGACGCCGTGCGCGCCGGCGATCAGCGTCGCGTTGTCGAGCACCAGCGTGGTGAGCGCGGTCGGCATGTGCAGGTGCATCGCGGTGCGCATGGCGATCGCGTCCAGCTGCTGCTTGAGGTGCGGATCGTCGACGTCGTAGCGGGCCAGGGCCTCGAGGCGCTCGCGGCCGGCCAGGCGGTGGTGCAGCAGGGTGCTCATGCGGGGCTCCCGATCAGTTCCCGGTCGGTGGCGATCGCGTCGAAGGCCGCTACCCGGATCTCCAGCGAGCGGCCGCACAGCGCGGTGATCGGATCGCTCGACTTCATCGCGTCGATGACACGGTCGAGCGCATCCGGGTCGGTTTCACGCCCGGAGAGCCCGGTCTCGTTGAGGATCTGGGTCCAGATGCGGTCGGTGATCTCGGCGTAGATCTCGGCCAAGGCCAGGTGGGCCTCGTCGAGGTCCGGTCTGGGCAGGCCGTACGGCCCGGACGACGCGCCGGGCGGGGGGTGCGGGAGATCGATCATTGTCGTCCATCCTCACGTTCCGCCACCGTGAGACAACTGGCGGTTACGAGAATGATCACCCATTTTTCCGATTTCGCCAACCTCGGGCGATTCGAGCGGTCAGCGACGGCGGCCCGGGAGCTGGGCGGTGTTGCCGTAGAACGACTCGATCTGCACGACCACACCCTCGAACTCGGCGAAGTCGACGGGCTTGGTGACGTACGCGTTCGCGTGCAGGTCGTACGAGCGCAGGATGTCCTCGTCGGCGGCCGACGTCGTCAGCACCACCACCGGGATGCTGGCCAGCTCGTCGTCTTCCTTCAGCTCCTCGAGCACCTCGCGCCCGCCCTTGCGGGGCATGTTCAGGTCGAGCAGCACGAGGTGCGGCCGCGGGGCGTCCTTGTGCTCGCCTTCGCGGCGGAGGAACTGCATCGCGACGACGCCGTCCGGAACCACGTGCAAGGTGCTGCCGAGCCCGTGGGTCTCGAGCGCTTCCTCGATGATCATCACGTCGCCCGCGTCGTCGTCGACGATCAGGACTTCGAACGGAGTGGGGGGCGAGAACTCTGCCATCGAGGGCCTCCTACGGGCAGCGGGCAGCAGTCGGTAAAGACGTCCCGCGCGCTGCTGGACGGGAGACTGGCGCTCATCGTACGGGCCGGTAGGACTCCCGACGATACGGCGGTCAACCGCCCTGGAACCGGCCTCCGGCCGCTCCGGCGACGGGCAGCGTGACGACGATCGTCGTGCCCGGGTGGCCGTGCCGCGCCTTGATCGTGCCGCCGTGCCGGAGCGTGATCGCCCGCGCCAGCGGCAGGCCCAGACCGGTGCCGGCGAGCCCGCGCTCCGTCCCGGTCGTCGAGCGGAAGAACCGCTCGAACAGCCGGGGTCGCTCGGCCTCCGGAATACCGATGCCCGCATCGGTGACCGTGAGTTCGGCCCGGTCGCCGTCCCGCTCGAGCCGTACCCGGACGTCGCCCCCGTCGGGGGAGTACTTCACCGCGTTGGAGAGCAACTGGTCGATCAGCTGCCGCAGCCGCGTCGGGTCGCCGCGGACCGGCAGCACCCGCGGAGCGTCCACCTCGATCTTGACGTCGTTGGGTTCGGCCGTCGGCCGGGCCGCGGACACCGCCGTGGTCACCAGCTCGGCGAGATCGACGGGCGCCAGGTCGAGCGGGAGGTCGCCGGACTCGAGGCCGGCCAGGTCGAGCAGGTCGACGACGATTCGGCGCAGCGCGTGGGCGTTGCGGTCGACCGCGGTCAGCAGCGTCCGGTTGTCGCCGGTGATGCCGTCCTCGTCGGCGAGCACCAGCTCGGTGTGCGAGACGATCGACGTCAGCGGCGTCCGCAGTTCGTGCCCGACGAGCGCGAGGAAGTCGTCCCTGGTCCGGGTGAGCTCGAGCGCGAGCTCGTCCGCTCTTCGCCGCACCAGGAACTGACCGACGTGCGCGGCGACCCCGCTCAGCAGCGCGAGCAGAGATTCCTCGGGCTCCTCGACGCAGGAGCCGAAGAACACCAGGACGCCGATGAACTGTTCCGGCGTACGGATCGGGACGCCGATCGCCGACCGGAGCCCGTACCGGCCGGCGGTGGCGACCAAGCGGGCCTGGCCGCTCGTCGTGACGTCGGAGTACCAGCACGGCACCCCGCTCGCCCAGACCTCGCCGGGCAGCCCGGAGCCGCGGGCGAGCCGCTCGGGCCGGGGATCGGAGGGCTGGTGGCCCGGCGCCACCCAGCGGGCCGCCGGGTACAGGGTCTCGTCGGCCTCGTCGGTCAGCCAGAGCTCGCCGTAGGGCCAGGACAGGCGGGTGCCGACCGCGGCCAGCGCGCCTGCCCCCGCCTCGGCCAGAGTGGCCTCGGTGACGAGCGCTGCGGAGACCGCGAGCTCGCAGTCGGCGAAGCGCAGGGCCAACCGGCGCTCGGTGACGTCGTGCAGGGCCAGCAGCGCGCCGGCCACCCGGCCGTCCGGGCCGTACACCGGCCCACCGTGGGCGCGGTAGGTGCGTGGACGCCGGCCGTCCGGCCCCAGGTGCAGTTCCTCGTCCCGGATCCGTTCGCCGCGCAGCGCCCGGCTCAGCGGCAGCTGGGCGCGCACCACCCGGGAGCCGTCGGGGTTGCGCAGACAACTGGTGATGCGGCTGAGCTCGGCTCCCACCCGCAGCTGACCGGTCGGGTTCTCCCAGCTCGCCGCATCGCCGGAGTCGCAGGCCCGCGCCATCGCCCGGTTGAACAGCAGAATTCGTCCGCCGGAATCGCACAGCACGACGGCGGTTTCCAGGGATTCGACAAGCGCGCGAAAGAACGGGAGGACCTGATCGGCCGAGATGAGGGCGGAAGACGTAGAAGGCTGCGCCATCTCGCGGACATTAATCCAGAAACGGTGTAATTCTCGTCCCTACCCAGGGACGTGCATAGCCTTCACCGGTGGTGGTCCGTAGCCACCGGAGCCACCCAGCGCAGCAGCGCACGGGCGGCCTTCAGCACCAGCGAACGCTCGTAGGTGAGCACGTAGTCGAAGCGGCGCTCACCGTCCGGGCCGGTGTCACCGAGGTCCCGGGCGACGAGCGCGCCGGCGAAGTGCGGCCCCACGACGACGACGTTCCACTCGTTGCGGAGCGGGTCGCTCGCCTTGAGCGCCGCTCCACGCACACCGGGCGCGGGCTCGCTCGACACGCCCTCGCCGAGCGCGGCCACCAACCCGGCCGACGCCGCCAGCTTCGCGAACCGCTTGCGCGTCGCCGGGGTCAGGTAGCGGTCGTGCTGGAAGCAGCCGAGGACGACCGGGGGCTCCTCGCTGTCCAGGCCCTTCGTCTCCAGGTAGCGGCTGATCGTCAGCAGGGACTCCTTGTCCCCGCGGCGGGCCGGCCTGCACCCGGCGAGGATCTCGAACGGCGTGCCGGTCGGCTCCTCCACGACCCGGCGGTAGAGCCGCTCCGGCGGCAGCGACGCGGCCCGCTCGGCCGGCAGCGGCGCCGGTCGGCCGGTGAGCCAGCCCTGGACGATCGACGCGCCCATCGTGCGTGCGGTCGCCAGGTGCTGCGCGGTCTCCACGCCCTCGGCGAGGATCGCGGCGCCGGAGCGCTCCGCCTGCGCGATCACGCTGTTGACGACCCGCGCGGTGGCCAGGTCGTTGGGGCGTCGCACGAGGTGCATGTCGAGCTTGATGACGTCCGGGTCGAGCAGTGGCATCAGCGCGAGCGAGGCCGGGATCGCGCCGACGTCGTCGAGCGCGATGCCGCAGCCGGCGGCGCGCAGCGTCGAGGCCGCGGTGAGCAGCCCGGCCGGGTCGGCGGCGATCGACCGCTCGGTCATCTCGACGACCAGGTGCAGCCGACGCTCGGCCTCCCGGATCGCCGGCAGCAGGTCCTCCGGGCACGGCAGCGCGGCCGCGGGCGGCTCGGCGTTGACGAACAGCGCCGTGGACCGGTCGAGGCCGGCGGCGATCGCGGCGCGGCCGATCCGGGCCCGGCAGGCCCAGTCGAGCTCGGCGAGCCGACCGGCCTCACCGGCTGCTTCGAACAGCGCGGTCGGTGACTCCCACGGGGTGCCCGCCGGGCCGCGGCTCAGCGCCTCGTATCCGACCAGGGCCCGGTCGTGGGCGCGGACCAGCGGCTGGAACACCGGAAAGATCGCGCGGGCGTCGAGTACCGCGTCGATGTTCGGGAACCGACTCGAGGCACGGTCGGCGCGGCCGGGACGGGGCGCGCCGACCGCGCCCCCGCGGGCCTGGGCGGCGATCGATCCGGGGCGCGGCACGACGCGGACGGCACCGGCGCCGGTGGGCAGGGCCTTGGCCGCCGGACGGTACGGAGTGCGGGTGTCGGTCACGACAGTGTGATCGGTTCGTGGTGGTGTCCGCCGAGTCGCTCGCGGGTGCGGTTACGTTGCGGGGCCATCGGTCTATCGGGAATGATTTTCACGTTTGCCGCGTTGGCGGTAACTGGCTGCCAGGCGCCTGACCTTCGGCGCGGGATCCGGAATAGGGTGGAAAGCGTGAGCACACACTTCGATGTCGTGGTACTGGGTGCCGGCCCGGGTGGATACGTCGCCGCGATCCGAGCCGCGCAGCTCGGCAAAAAAGTGGCGATCATCGAGAAGCAGTACTGGGGTGGGGTGTGCCTCAACGTGGGCTGCATCCCGTCCAAGGCGCTGCTGCGGAACGCCGAACTGGCCTACATCTTCCAGAAGGAGGCCAAGCAGTTCGGCATCACCGTCGACGGCACGGTCTCGGTGGACTTCAAGCCCGCGTTCGACCGGAGCCGCAAGGTGGCCGACGGTCGCGTCAAGGGCGTCCACTTCCTGATGAAGAAGAACAAGATCCAGCAGTTCCAGGGCTGGGGAACGTTCACCGACGCGAACACGATCGAGGTCGCGCTCAACGACGGCGGTAGCGAGACCGTCACGTTCGACAACGCGATCATCGCTTCCGGCGCCACCACCCGGTTGCTGCCGGGCACTTCTTTGTCGGAGCGGGTCGTTACGTACGAGGAGCAGATCCTCACCGACAACCTGCCCGAGAGCATCGTCATCGCCGGTGCGGGCGCGATCGGTGTCGAGTTCGCGTACGTCATGAAGAACTACGGCGTCGACGTGACGATCGTCGAGTTCCTCGACCGGCTGGTGCCGCTGGAGGACCCGGAGGTCTCCGCCGAGCTGGCGAAGCGCTACAAGAAGCTCGGCATCAAGGTGCTCACCTCGACCCGGGTGGAGTCGATCGACGACTCCGGTTCTTCGGTGCGGGTCACGGTCTCCAAGGACGGCCAGGAGCAGGTGCTGGAGACCGACAAGGTGCTCCAGGCGATCGGCTTCGCGCCGCGCACCGAGGGCTTCGGCCTGGACAAGACCGGCGTGCAGCTCACCGAGCGCGGCGCGATCGACATCGACGAGTACTGCCGGACGAACGTCCCGCACATCTTCGCGATCGGTGACGGCACCGCCAAGCTGATGCTCGCGCACGCCGCCGAGGCCATGGGCATCATCGCGGCCGAGACGATCGCCGGCGCCGAGACGCAGACGCTCGACTACGTGATGATCCCGCGGGCGACGTACTGCCAGCCGCAGATCGCCAGCTTCGGCTACACCGAGGAGCAGGCGCGCGAGAAGGGCTACGACGTCCAGGTCGCGAAGTTCCCGTTCACCGCGAACGCCAAGGCGCACGGCCTGGGCGACCCGGGCGGCTTCGTGAAGATCCTGTCCGACGCCAAGTACGGCGAGCTGCTCGGCGCGCACATGATCGGCCCCGACGTCACCGAGCTCCTGCCGGAACTCACGCTGGCACAGCAGTGGGATCTGACCGTGCACGAGGTGGCGCGCAACGTGCACGCGCACCCGACGCTGTCCGAGGCGGTCAAGGAGGCCGTCCACGGCCTCGCCGGGCACATGATCAACTTCTAGGTCCGTAGCGCATCTCCCTGGCGCACTTTCCTTCGACTGGCCGTCGGCCGACGCTCGTGCGAGCGCTCGGCCGGCGGCCAGTCTCCTGTGGTCGAGGGTGCCGGGGTACGCCTAGGCCTGGACCGCGAGCGCGGCCACGAAGCAGACGAACGCGACGATCGCCGCCGCCGATCGGGCCCCGTCGAGGCGTTCCCAGCGCAGCACCGTCGCCCGCCAGTCCGGCGGCGGAGCGTCGGCGCGCCAGTCGACGACCTTCATGTTGATCGGCACGGTGCCGAGGAACGAGATCAGCACGAACGCGACGAGCGCCCCGGTGCCGGCCCACCGCAACGACGCGCCCGGGCCGGCTCCGCCGGCGACCAGGACCGCCACCGCGCACAGCACCGTCGGGAGCATCAGCGCGGGCACCACGATCCGCAAGCTGCGGACCAGCGCGACCCGCGCGCCGATGTGCGACCGGTCGTCCAGGCTACGCAGCGCCGGCTGCACGCCGTACCGCACGATGAACTCCTCGCCGGCCAGGAGCCCGGCGAGGACCAACCCGACGATCTGCAGTGCGACCATGATTTTTACAGTAACAGTATTTTTACCGTCGCTGTAAAGTGACAGCGTGACCGTCGACTGGCAGCCCGGCCTCCGGGAGCAGAAGAAGCGCGCGCTCCGGGCGCGGCTGACCTCGACCGCGACGCGGATGTTCCTCGAGCGCGGCTTCGAGGCGGTCCGCGTCTCTGAGATCGCCGACGCCTGCGGAGTGTCCGAGAAGACCGTCTTCAACTACTTCCCCACCAAGGAAGCGCTGCTGCTCGACCGGTTCGCCGACACGCTCACGGCTCTGCGGGCCGCGCTGTCCGCCGCGGACGCCGGGCCGCTGGACGCCGCGGTCAGCGTGCTCGATGCCGAACTCGGTGCGTTGACCGGCTGGATCGCCGATCATCCCGATCCCGCCGACGCGGTCGAGCAGATCGGCCGGTTCCGTGCGCTCGCGGTGAGCACGCCCGGCCTGCGCGCGTACCGGCACGAGATGGCCGAGCGCCTCACCGACGCGATCGCCGAGCACCTCGGCGGGTCCGCTCCCGAGTCGCGCATCGCGGCGATCGCGGTCGCGGGGCTGTGGCGCGTGCAGGCCGACAGCGTCAGCCGCCACCTGACCGCCCCCGACCTGCACGCCCGGGTCACCGCCGACGTCGCGCGCGCGGCCGCGCTGATCGCTCCGATGATCCGGAGCCGCTGCTCGACATGGACGAGGGCGATCAGCGTGGCCGTTCAGCGCCAGGGTGTTCCGGCCAGTGAAACGCTGGTGTTTTCCCAGGGGGACGACGGGCACGGGAGCGAGCACGCCGCATCCCCGGGAGGTTCGCCGTGCCGAACCGCATCGCCCGTACCGTTCTGGCGCTGTGCTGGATCGTCGTCCTGCTCGAAGGGTTCGACCTGTTCGTCTACAGCACGGTCATCCCCGACCTGCTCGACGATCCGGAATGGCAGCTCACCGCGTCCGAAGCGGGCCGGATCGGTAGCTACGCCACGTTCGGCATGCTGATCGGCTCGCTCACGATCGGCACGCTCACCGACTGGTTCGGCCGCCGCAGGACGATCATGGCCTGCGCCACCTGGTTCTCGGTGCTGATGGCGTTCTGCGCGGTGGCCCCGAACCCCACGGTGTTCAGCGTCGGGCGCTTCCTCGCCGGCCTCGGGCTCGGTGGCCTGATCCCGACCGCGATGCCGCTGGTCATGGAGTACATCGGCGAGCGCCGCCGCGGTGCAGGCGCGACCTGGATGATGACCGGATACCACGTCGGCGGGCTCGTCGTCGCCGCGCTCGCGATCGCCGTGCTGCCCGCGTTCGGGTGGCGTGCGATGTTCTGGGCCGGCGCGATCCCGATCGTCGTCATGCTCCCGCTGCTCTGGCGGTACCTGCCCGAGTCGGTCGACTTCCTGCTCGCGCGCGGACGGGACGACGAGGCCGCGGAGGTGGCCCGGCGCCACGACGTCGATCTCGACGCCGCGAGAAACCGCATCGGCGCCGCCACCCCCGATCGGTCCGCGGCGCTCCGGACGATTTTCGGGCGCGGTTACCTCGCCGCCACGCTGCTGTTCTTCGTCGCCTCGTTCTGTGGGCTGCTCCTGGTCTACGGCTTCGGTACCTGGCTGCCGCAGCTCATGCGCGACTCCGGCTACGGGCTCGGCTCGGCGCTGTCCTTCCTGGTGATCACGAACGTGGGGGCGGTGGCCGGGCTCCTGCTGACCGGACCGATCGCCGATCGGCTCGGCACGAAACGGGCCTCGGCGATCTGGTTCCTCACCGGAGCGGTGTTCGTGGGGCTGATCAGCATCCGGATGCCGTCGGTACTGATCTACCTGGCGGCCGCGCTGGCGGGCTTCTTCCTGTTCACGGCCCAGGTCGTGCTCTACGCGCACGTCGGCTACCACTACCCGTCGGCGACGCACGCGACCGCGCTCGGCTGGATCGCCGGTGTCGGGCGGATCGGCTCGGTGGTCGGGCCGACGCTCGGCGGGGTACTGCTCGACGCCGACGCCGGGGTGTGGAGCTTCTACGTGTTCGCGCTGGCCGGCCTCCTCGGTGCGGTCGCGATGTGGCTGGCACCGCGCGCGCCGCTGGCGCAGGCCACCTCGTGCTGGCCGGTCAGCGACGGCACCGGCTCGCCGAAGCCCGCGTGAACGAGCGCCTTGATCTCAACCGCGGTTGAGGTTGCACGCTGGTCCGATGCGCGCGATCCAGCTGACCCGCTTCGGCGATCCCTCCGTTCTGGTACCCGTCGAGCTGCCCACGCCCGTCCCGGCTCCGGACCAGGCCTTGATCGACGTCGAGGTGGTGAGCATTTCGTTCGTCGAGACGCAGATCCGGGCCGGCCGGCCCCCGGGCCCGTTTCCGCTCCCCGAGCCGCCGTACGTGCCGGGTAACGGCGTCGGCGGGGTGATCAGCGCGGTCGGGCCCGGAGCCGACGAGAACCTGATCGGGCGCCGCGTGTTCAGCACGACCGGCGGAACGGGCGGTTACGCGTCGCAGGCCGCGGTGAACGTCGCGGACATCGTTCCGATCCCGGACGAGCTGTCCACCGCCGACGCCGTCGGCCTGGCCACCGACGGGCGGACCGCAGTGGGGCTGTTCCGGCTCGCCGCACCGGTGGCCGGGGAGTGGGTGCTGGTCGAGGCGGCGGCCGGCGGGCTCGGCAGTCTGCTGGTTCAGCTCGCTCTCGGTGTCGGTGCCCGCGTGATCGGCGCGGTGGGTAGTAGCGCCAAGCTGGGCGTCGTCAACGAGAAGGCCGTGGCCGTCGAGTACGGGAAGCCGGGTTGGGCGGAGCGGGTCCGCGAGCTGTCCGGTGGTCTCGACCTGGTGTTCGACGGCGTGGGCGGGGAGATCGGGGCGGCCGCGGCCGGGGCGCTGAAGCCGGCGGGACGGTTCGTGATCCACGGGGGTGCCGGGGGGCGGATGACCGATCCGCAGACGGTGGCCGGGCGCGTGCTCACGCTGCGCGACGTGCGTGGAACAGTCCCGGAGCTGGCTCGCGCCGCGCTCGAGTCCGGCGTGAAACCCCTCATCGGGTCGACGTTCCCGCTCGAGCGCGCGGCGGACGCACATGCCGCGATCGAGGCGAGGACCACGGTCGGGAAGACGCTGCTGATCGTGTGAGCGAAGATGGGTAGGTGATCCCGAATGTTCTCGCCGCCCGTTACGCCTCGCCCGAGCTGACCCAGATCTGGTCGCCCGAGCACAAGATCGTGCTGGAGCGACAGCTCTGGATCGCGGTGCTCAAGGCGCAGCGCGAGTTGGGCACACCGGTGCCCGACGGTGTCGTCGAGGCGTACGAGGCCGTCGTGGAGAACGTCGACCTGGCGTCGATCGCCGCGCGTGAACGCGTGACCAGGCACGACGTGAAGGCACGCATCGAGGAGTTCTCGGCGCTGGCCGGCCACGAGCACATCCACAAGGGGATGACCTCCCGGGACCTGACCGAGAACGTCGAGCAGCTGCAGGTCCGGGCGTCGCTGGAGCTGATCCGCGACCGGGTGGTGTCGTCGCTGGTGCGGCTCGCGGCCCGGGCGGTCGAGTTTGACGCGCTCGTGCTCACCGGCCGCTCGCACAACGTGCCGGCGCAGGCGACGCTGCTCGGCAAGCGGTTCGCCTCGGCCGCCGAGGAGCAGCTGCTGGCCTACGAGCGGCTCTCCGAGCTGCTGGACCGGTATCCGCTGCGCGGGATCAAGGGGCCGGTCGGTACCGCGGCGGACCAGCTGGACCTGCTGGGCGGTGACCCGCTGAAGCTGGCCGCGTTGGAAGAGGCGGTGGCGCGGCACCTCGGGTTCGCACGCGTGTTCACGAGCGTGGGGCAGGTCTACCCGCGGTCGCTGGACTACGACGCGGTGTCGGCGCTCGTCGTCGCCGCCGCCGGGCCGTCGAGCCTGGCGACGACGATCCGCCTGATGGCGGGCCAGGAACTGGTCACCGAGGGGTTCCAGGCCGGGCAGGTCGGGTCGTCGGCGATGCCGCACAAGATGAACACGCGTTCGTGCGAGCGGGTGAACGGGCTCGCGGTGATCATCCGCGGGTACGCGTCGATGACCGGTGAGCTGGCCGGCAACCAGTGGAACGAGGGGGACGTGTTCTGCAGCGTCGTCCGTCGGGTCGCGCTGCCGGACGCGTTCTTCGCCGCGGACGGCCTGTTCCAGACGTTCCTCACCGTGCTCACCGAGTTCGGCGCGTACCCGGCGGTGGTGCAGCGCGAGCTCGACCGTTACCTGCCCTTCCTCGCGACGACGAAGGTGCTCGTCGCCGCGGTGCAGCGGGGGGTCGGGCGCGAGGTGGCGTACGAGGCGATCAAGGAACACGCGGTCGCGGTGGCGCTGGAGATGCGGGAGAAGGGCATCGAGCGCAACGATCTGCTGGACCGCCTGGCTTCCGACGAGCGGCTGCGGCTGGACTCCGCCACCGTCGCGTCGCTGGTCGCGGACCCGTCGTCGTTCACCGGGGCGGCGTCGGCGCAGGTCGCCGAGGTGGCTCGGCGGGTGGGCGAGGTGGCCGGCCGCCACCCGAAGGCCGCCCTCTACACCCCGGGCGACATCCTGTAGGGGTCGAGCTAGGAGTCGGAGACGGCGTCCAGGGCCCAGCGCATGCGGGGGACGGCGGTCTCGGGGTGGTCGCCGAACTCGGCGGCCAGACGCTGAGCGCACCCGGCGGGGCCGCCGAACCGCTCCAGGCTGGCCTCGATCGCCGCTTCCAGGAGGGCACTCGTGGTGTCCTCGGAGGGCTGCACCGCGCTGACGAACAGCGCTTCGGCCTTGACGGTGAGCGTCATGATCTTCCCCCTGACCGCGCCTCCCCCGAGGCGACACTGCAACCGTGCGATCCCGCAGGAGTGCCGACAGTCGCGCGACGGTTGCTGTTCGGGTGCCGGGTTCAGCCGAGCGCTCGCCCGCGCCCGAACCAGCGGTCCTCCAGGGGCGACGGCGGGCCCTCGGTCGCGGAACGCATCATCTCGACGCCGTTGCGGTAGGCCGCGCACTCCCAGTTCGTGTGACAGATCGGGCACTCGGCTGAGCCGTCCGCCGGCCGGTGGGCGGCCCGCAGCTCGTAGCCGGCGAGCCAGAGTTCCGCGTCACCCGCGTCGGAGGGCGGCAGAGGCAGGCTCACTCCGACGTCCGGCAGCCGCTCGACGGGTGCGGTGGACGTGGCCCCGCTGGCCGCGGACGTCCCGGACGGGGGCGGGTCGTACTGTCACCGTGCGGCCGCGACTGAACGCCGTCCCTGGCTGTGCGTGGCATACGCCCTCCGATCGCCTTCACCGGAGCACTCACGGTGACGGAGTTGGGGGGCGCCGTGCGACATCCTTGGCGTTCGGCACCCATCTTCGAGGATGACGGCTTTCGCCACTGAAGTTCAAGAAATTGCGAGAAATAGCTTCCAAGTACCCCTTGCGGGGTTGGGATTTTCGCCGCGTTTAGCAACCATTTGTGTGCTCAGTGCTGTGCCGCATGGTGCTGAGCCGTCCAGAGTGGACCCGGGGGGATAAATCATGAAGCTGACATTCCGCGGCACCAACAGTTCGTACGGCTCCTGTCCGTCGGTCTACGAGACCGATCGCGGCACGCTCGTGGTGCAGGGCTGGCGGGTCACCGACGCGGAGGCCATCGCCGCGCTGGCCGAGCGGGGGCTGCCCGCGCACGAGACGGCGGTGGAGATTCCGTTGGAGCTGCTCGGGTACTTCCCGGCCGACCACGGTTTGGGGTCTTCTTCGACCCGATCCTGATACGGAAGTGACCCCTGTGGCTGGGATAGACCACTGAGGACAGTGGTGTCGTCCAAGGCGGTGGTCGGTGTCCGAGTGCTCGGACCCCGACCGTTACCCTCGTGCCGGGAGGGAAGACCGGTTCCGTGGCCAAGCCTCATGACGCCTTGCGCGTCTTCGGATTGCAACTGCGCCAAGTGCGCGAAGACGCCGGCCTGACCGGTCGAGCGGTCGCGGACCGCACCGGCTGGCCGCATTCCAAGGTGTCCAAGTTGGAGCGCGGTCAGCAGACCGCGACCGTCTCGGACGTCGATGCCTGGGTGCAGGCAACCGGGGCCGGATCCGACGACGCCGACCGGCTGCAGGGGGCGCTCCGCAAGGCGCGCACCGAGTACACCGAGTGGCGGCAGCGGCTGTCGACCGGCACCCGCGCGCGTCAGCTCCAGCGCCGCGACGCCGAAGCCGAAGCGACGCTGATCCGCGCGTTCGAGCCCGGCGTGCTGCCCGGGCTGCTCCAGACCGCGGATTACGCCCGCGCCGTTTTCCAAGGGCTCGTCAGTACCTACCAAATCTCCGACGACGTGGAGGAGGGCGTGCGGGCGCGACTGAGCCGGCAAGAGCTCCTTCTCCAGCCCGGACGGCGATATCACTTCGTCCTGGCCGAAACGGCGCTTTATTGCCGCATAGCCGATTCGGCGACTATGCGGGCGCAGTTGGAGCGCTTACTCGCAGTGGCCCGAATTCCGGCGGTCGACCTCGCGGTGGTGCCGCTGGGAGCGCGGTGGCCGGTGGGGCCGTTGAACGGATTCTGGATCTTCGACCGTGACTACGCGCTCGTGGAGACGCTGGGCGCCGAGCTGACGCTCCGTGAGCCCGACGAGATCGCGGTGTACGAGCGCATCTTCGAGACGTTCTCCCGACTGGCGGTTCGGGGCTCGGCCGTCTCGGACCTGATACTCGGCGCAACGCGTCGGTACGCAGGGTGACCTCGGCATCCTGCTATTCGGCCGTCATCACCCCGGTCCGTCGCACAAGTAGCTGGCGGTACGTATTCTGGGCGCTTCTCGGGAGAACGAAAGCTTCCGAGTGACTTCAGTGTGACCACGGGGAACGGTGATGACCCAGTATCCGGCCGGCGGCGGCCAACCGAGCGAAGGCGAGCATCCCGGCGGAGAGCCCGGCTGGACGCTCCCACCGGAGCAATCGCCGACCGGGCCACCGATGCCCGGTCAGGCGTCGGGGCCACCGCAGAGCGACTTACCGCCAGCTGGGCAGTACCCGCCCTCGTACGGGCAGCAGCAGTACGCCCAGCCCCAGGAGTACGGCCAGCAGCCTCAGTACGGCCAGCCGCCGCAGTACGGCCAGGAGTACGGGCAGCAGTACTCCCAGCCTCAGGAGTACGGGCAGCCCCAGCAGTACGGGCAGCCTCAGGAGTACGGGCAGCCGCAGCAGTACGGCCAGCCGCAGCAGTACGGCCAGCCCCAGTACGGGCAGCCCCAGCAGTACGGGCAGCCGCAATACGGGCAGCCGCAGCAGTACGGCCAGGAGTACGGCCAGGAGTACGGGCAGCAGCCCCAGGAGTACGGGCAGCAGCAGTACGCGCAGCCGCAGGAGTACGGCCAGTACGACCAGCAGGCTGCTTACGGGCAGGAGTACGCCGCCGGGCCACCCCCGGCCCCGCCGGAGAAGAAGCGCTCGGTCGTCGGCATCGTGCTCGTCGTCGTCCTGGCGTTGGTCGTTGTCGGTGGTGGGGGCGGTGCCGCCTGGTATTTCACGAAGGACGACGGCGGCAAGGCCGACACGGCCACGGCACCGGCGAACGAGAAGAAGGGCTGTGCCAGTGGCACGGTCGCGGTCGTCGGTGACACCGGCGGCTCGTCGGACGACCCCGGTGAGGCCGCGGTGGCGATCACGACGCTCGCGGCCGAGGAGTACAACGCCAAGAATCCCGACTGCACGGTCGCGGTGCGCGAGTTCGACAGCGGTGGCGAGGAAGGCAAGGCGAAGATCCTGGCCGACAAGATCATCAAGGACAAGTCGATCCTGGGTGTGGTCGGGCCGCTGTACTCGAAGGAAGCGATCGCCGCGTCGCCGCTGTTCGACAAGGCCGGTCTGCCGATGGTGAACCCGACGACGTCCACGGTGTCGCTCGGCGAGATGGGCATGAAGTTCTTCCACCGCACGGTGGGTACGGACGGCGACTCCGGCGTCGCGATGGCGAAGTACATCAAGGGCGGCGATCCGGCCGCGAAGGTCTACGTCGTCGACGACGGGACGCAGTACCCGAAGGCGATGGTGGCCACGGCGAAGAAGGAGCTGGGCGACCTGGTCGTCGGCACCTCGACCGTGAAGACGGGCCAGACCGACTTCACGCTGCTTGCCTCGTCGGTCGTGGAGGCCGGCGCCACCGTGGTCGCGTTCGCCGGGTTCGCTCCGGAGGGCGCGGGCATCCGGAACGCGATCACCGCCGCCGGCGGCAAGGACATCGACCTCGTCGGCGGTCCCGGCATGATCGACAGCGCGTACGTCACCGAAACCGTCGACACCGGCCAGGACACGGTGATCGTCTGCGCGTGCACTCCCGGGGCGGGTCTGTCCGACGAGTTCAAGAAGAGGGTCGAGGACAAGACCACCACGCGGCCGAACCTCTACGTCGGCGAGATGTACGACGCGGCGAACGCGCTGATGGCGGCGTTCGCAGCCGGGAACAAGACCCGCGCAGACGTCAACAAGTTCCTCTCGACGTACTCGGCCAAGGGCGTCACGGGGCAGATCGCGTTCGACGAGAAGGGTGAACTCAAGGGCACGCCGCCGGAGTGGTACTTCGTCGTCGGCACCGACGGGTTCCTCGGGAAGAGCCGCATCCAGTAGTGGGGTCTTCTTACCCCTCGTGAGCGTGGAGTCCGTCTGACCGGCGCTGCGCCCCCAGCCGGGGGCGCGGCGCGATTCGTGGGGTAAAGATCCAGTAAACATGACCCCCGAGGCGTCTAGTTGACCCATCAATTAGCGTCATGCGACGAGCGAACACGAAGCGTTCCATCGGGACTACCGGCGTGCTGGCGATCGGGCTGGCCGTGGTGGCCGCACTATGTTGCATCTGGTCGTGGATGGCGTACTCGTACCAGTTCGGGAGCGCGGTCACGGTCAGCATCGGTGACGAATGCCTCGGGAAGTACCAGAGCGGCACGACCGAGACCATCGAGTGCTGGGACGCGAGTTGGCCGGTCGGAGGTAGCGAGCACTCCGGGTCGCTCGTCGACTACCGGCAGGGCGGCGGGGCGTTCGAGTACGACATGATCAAGGCCCGCGCCGTCGGCGACACGGCCCGCACGGAGCCCCCGGCGATCACTTCCGCCGCCGGTCTGGCCGGCCCGCCGCTGCTGGTGGGCGCGGCGATCCTGTTCATCACCCTCGGCATCCGACGGGCTCGACGCGCACCGGAACGCTGGATGTACAGCTGACCCTTTCGCCGATTTAGGGGCATCTCGCGGTGCAGATTTCTGTATAGGCTGATTCGGCACGAGTCCAATGGGGATGCGACGGTTTCACCATTCTCGCGACTCCCTGTCGGGTGACAGTGCCGCGGTCCCTACCTGGACGCAGCTTCCAGCGGAGGGAATCGGAGATGAATCAGCGCGTAGTGGTGGCCGGTCTGGCTATCGGCATCGCGGTCGCCGGCCCGGCGACGGCCGCCTCGGCGCACGCCGTCTCGGCGCACGCTGCCGGGAGCGGCCGAGGGCCGACGATGAACGAGGCGACGGTTCGAAGCGGTGGGTCCGACGTCCGGGTCGTAGTCCGGGGAAACACCCGGATCGTCTGCGTGGAGCACCGGGACGGTCGCGGGCGGAGCGTTCCTGGTACCAGCCTGCAGGTGAGTCAGGTCGGTCGGCAGTCCGTCGTGCTCGTCAGCGCTCCGGGTGTGTCGCGGATGAGCGCTGCCCAGTGCCTGGCCACGGCGCGTCAGGCTCAGGTCCGGGCCCAGCGGCAGGCGGCCGCGGCGAAGGCGAAGGCCAAGGCCCAGGCGACGCAGATGAAGGCCGAGCTGCGGACGGAAATGCAGGACCTGGTCGGTGAATTGCTTCTTCCGTAGCGAGCTTCGTTAGTCGTGAAAGTAACTCCGAAAAATTCGGTTCTGGCCCGATAGTGCCGGGGTTGCGGCGATTCGAACCGAACGATTAACGTTTGCCCCGTTCCGGCGGTGAGCTCCACACGTCGGAGCATCTGTCCCAGGTGGACGTCGACCCCGCATTCGCATTCGGGGTTTCGCTGTTCGTTGAACGGCTCGGATTGCGATTGTTCCGCGTCAACAAAGTTCACGACAAGCGCCGAGGTCCTCAATCAATCCGAAAGGAAACCACGTACATGAACGTGTGGATGAAGCGCACTGCCGGCGTCGTCATGATCTCGGCCGGACTCGTCGCCGCGGGTGCCACCGCCGCTTCGGCCGCGGACAAGCCCGACATCGACAAGGCCCGCCAGTCGATCAAGTTCGAGCAGAACGCGTCGACCACGGCGAACAGCACGAGCACCTTCAACAACGTCAACTACCAGAAGGGCCTCGCGCCGGTGAACGTCACCGCGGGGAACGTCAACTACAGCGAGGCGAACGCCATCACGCTGCAGGAAGGCCCGAAGTTCTTCCGGAGCCCGCTGTCCAACCTGGCCGGCTTCCGCTGATGTTCGGGCGGCTCGAGCGAGCCGCCCGATCAATCGGTCGATCCGCTGACGGAGTGTCGGTACCAATCTCGATGTTCACGATATTCCAGCCCAGCGGTCATCGGTGAAATTGCTGGTTGATCGTTATTCTTCTTGTTGCCAAGAAAGGGAATCTGTGAATACCTGGGTTCGTCGTGGAGCTGGTGTCGCCGTTCTGTCGGCCGGTCTGATGGTGGTGGGCGCGACCGCCGCGCACGCGGATGACGCTCCGGGGAAGTTCGATTACCGGCAGGGTGCGAGTTCCTCGGCCGGCGTCGGGCAGATCTTCAACAACACCAACAACCAGACCGCGGGTCTGGTCGCGATCAACGTGACCGCCGGGAACATTCAGTTCGGGAACGCGAACGCCAGCACCCAGCAGTGGGGTGCGGCCTTCTACCCGAGCAAGCTGCGTGGCCTCTCCGCTCGCTGAGCAGAGCCACACGGGTCCCCGTTCCGCGCCCGGCGGAGCGGGGGCCCGTGTTCGTGTGCTCAGTTGGCCACGGTCACGGTCCGGCCGACGGCTTCAGTGCGGTCGATGAGCGAGAGCAGGCAGTCGGCCACGTCCGCGCGGGCCACCGTGTACCCGCCCCGGACACCGTCGTAGCCGGTCCGGTAGCGGCCGGTGTGGGGCTTGTCGGTCAGCCGCGGTGGCCGGACGATCGTCCAGTCCAGGCCGCTGGTCCGGATCACCTGTTCCATGTTCTCGGTGTCGACGAAGTTCTGGCGCAGGAACAGCCGCACCAGCGGCTTGGCCACCGCTCGCGTCACCAGGTCGTCGTCCTTCTCGGTGTACGCGCCGCTGGCGCTGACGACGAGCACTCGACGCACCCCGGCCTCCGCGGCCGCGGTCACCAGCGAGCGCGCGCCGTCGGCCAGGACCGTCTGCGGTCCGCCGCCGCGATGGCCGAGGCTGGAGACCACCGCGTCCCGCCCGAGCAGCAGGGGAGCCAGGGCGGCGGGATCCAGGACGTCGGTCTCGACGACGTCCAGCTGGGGATGGGCCGCCAGCCGGGACGGATCGCGCACCGCCGCGGTGACCTGGTCCCCGTCGGCCAGCGCCTGGGTGACGACCTGTCGTCCGACGCCTCCGGTCGCGCCGAGCACGGTGATCTTCACGAGGTCTCCCTGAGATGGTTAGTAAGTACTTACCACCCTAGACTGAACGGAAGCACCGTCCGTCGTCAAGGGAGAGTTCGCTGAGCACCCGGGATCGGATCCTCGACGCCGCCGTCGCGGTCATGCGCGAGCGCGGCCTGGCCCACGCCACGACCAAGGAGATCGCCCGAGCCGCCGGGTTCTCCGAGGCGACGCTCTACAAGCACTTCACCGACAAGACCGAGCTCTTCGTCCAGGTGCTCTCCGAGCGGCTGCCGCGGTTCGTGCCGATCGTCAAGCAGCTGAGCCCCGGCGCCGGAACCGTGCTGGAGAACTTGCGAACGGTGGCCGCCTCGGCGATCGAGTTCTACACCGACAGCTTCCCGATCTCCGGCTCGATCTTCGCCGAGCCGAAGGTGCTCGACGCCCATCGCGTCGGTCTGCGCCGCACCGGATCCGGGCCCCACAAGGCGAACGAGAGCCTCACGGCGTACCTGTCGGCCGAACAGGAACTCGGCCGGATCGGCGCGGACGCCGACCCGGCGACGCTCGCCGCGCTCCTGCTCGGCGCGTGCTTCCAGCACGCTTTCCTCCGGCAATTCGCTGACGACGACGCCGAGCCCGACGCCGCCGATCGCTTCGTCGCCGCGCTGGCACCGGCGCTCGGCCTCTGATCGTGTCGTTCGTCCACAGCCGGTGGAAACTGCGACGGAAGTGCATCGGAGCGGGGTTGACCGGGGCGAACACGCGGGGTGGCGCGCCGGGGGCCGGGCGTGCGGGCGGCGGGCACGGTCAGAGTGTCCGACGGGCTCGGTAGGCTCTGGCCTGAGAGCACAGCATCCCGTTCATCCTTATCCAGGAGTTTCCGTGCCCGCGCCGACCCGCGTCGTCGTCGATGTCATGCCCAAGCCCGAGATCCTCGATCCGCAGGGGCAGGCCATCGCCAATGCCCTGCCAAGCCTCGGCTTCTCCTCGATCGCCAGCGTCCGTCAGGGCAAGCGCTTCGAGGTCGAAATCGCCGGCGAGGCGACCGAAGAGGCCCTGGAGGAGGTGCGTCGTGCTGCCGCGACGCTGCTCGCCAACCCGGTGATCGAGGACTTCGAGATCCGTGTCGAGGTAGCCCAGTGACCGCTCGAATCGGGGTGATCACGTTCCCCGGCTCGCTCGACGACCGCGATGCGCTGCGGGCGGTCAAGCTCGCCGGCGGCGAACCGGTGTCGCTCTGGCACGCGGACGCCGACCTGCACGGCGTCGACGCGGTGATCCTGCCCGGCGGCTTCTCCTACGGCGATTACCTGCGTTGCGGCGCCATCGCCCGGTTCGCTCCGGCGATGAGCTCGGTCGTCGACGCGGCCAAGGGCGGCCTGCCGGTGCTCGGCATCTGCAACGGCTTCCAGGTGCTGTGCGAGTCGCACCTGCTGCCCGGTGCGCTCCGCCGCAACCACCACCTGCACTTCCGCAACCGCGATCAGGTGCTGCGGATCGAGTCGGCGAACACCCGCTGGACCTCGGACTACCAGCAGGGCGAAGAGATCCTCATCCCGCTCAAGAGCGGCGAGGGCGCCTACATGGCCGACGAGAAGACGCTCGACGCGCTGGAAGCCGAGGGCCGTGTGATCGCCCGGTACGTCGGGGAGAACCCGAACGGCTCGTTGCGTGACATCGCGGGCATCACGAACGAGGCCGGGAACGTCGTCGGCCTGATGCCGCACCCCGAGCACGCCACCGAGGCGCTGACCGGTCCGTCCACCGACGGTCTGGGCTTCTTCACCTCCGTGATCCGGGCGATGGTGCCGGCCGCATGAGCGACACCGTTTCGAACGCCGCCGAGACCCCCGACGCCGAGCAGCCGTACCTCGAGCTCGGCCTCAAGGACGAGGAGTACGCGAACATCCGCGACATCCTCGGCCGGCGGCCCACCCAGACCGAGCTCGCGATGTACTCGATCATGTGGAGCGAGCACTGCTCCTACAAGTCGAGCAAGGTGCACCTGCGCCAGTTCGGCGAAAAAGCCCCCAAGACCGACGCGCTGCTGGTCGGCATGGGCGAGAACGCCGGCGTGGTGGACGTGGGCGGCGGTCTCGCCGTCACGTTCAAGGTCGAGAGCCACAACCACCCGAGCTTCGTCGAGCCCTATCAGGGCGCGGCCACCGGCGTCGGCGGCATCGTCCGCGACATCCTCACGATGGGCGCTCGCCCGATCGCGGTGATGGACCCGCTGCGCTTCGGCGCGGCCGACCACCCCGACACCGCCCGGGTGCTGCCCGGCATCGTCGCGGGCGTCGGCGGATACGGGAACTGCCTCGGTCTGCCCAACATCGGTGGGGAGGTCGTCTTCGACCCGTCCTACCAGGGCAACCCGCTCGTCAACGCGCTCTGCGTCGGCGTCATGCCGCACGACCGGATCCAGCTTTCCGCCGCGCGCGGTGTGGGCAACGTCGTCGTGCTGCTCGGCGCGAAGACCGGCCGTGACGGCATCGGCGGCGTGTCGGTGCTCGCCAGCGCGACGTTCGAGGAGGGCGCCGAGACCCGGCGTCCGTCGGTGCAGGTCGGCGACCCGTTCGCGGAGAAGCTGCTGATCGAGTCGTGCCTGGAGATGTTCGACCGCAAACTGGTCGTCGGTATCCAGGACCTCGGTGGCGCCGGGCTGACCTGCGCCACCACCGAGACCGCGGCGGCCGGCAAGTCCGGCATGCGGGTCTGGCTGGAGCGGGTCCCGCTGCGCGAGGCCTCGATGGAGCCGCACGAGATCCTCGCCAGCGAGTCGCAGGAGCGCATGCTCGCGATCGTCGAGCCGTCGAAGCTCGACGAGGTGCTGGCGCTGGCCGAGAAGTGGGGCGTGCTCGCCACCGCGATCGGTGAGGTCGTCGAGGGCGATCGGCTGGTGATCACCTGGCACGACGAGGTCGTGGTGGACGTCCCGCCCCGTTCGCTGTCGGACGAGGGGCCGGTCTACGAGCGCCCGATCGCGGAGCCCGCCGACTTCGAACTCGTGAAGGCCGACCGGGCCGAGACGCTGCCCCGGCCCCGCACCGGCGAGGAACTCCGCGAGACGCTGCTGAAGCTGGTCGCGAGCCCCAACCTGGCCGACAAGACCTGGGTCACCGAGCAGTACGACCGGTACGTGCAGGGCAACACCGTGCTGGCCCAGCCGGAAGACGCCGGCGTGATCCGGCTCGACGAGGAGACCGGTCGCGGCATCGCGCTGGCCACCGACGGCAACGGCCGGTACGCCAAGCTCGACCCGTACGCCGGTGCTCAGCTCGCGCTGGCCGAGGCGTACCGCAACGTGGCGACGACCGGTGCGGCGCCGCTGGCGGTCACGAACTGTCTCAACTTCGGTAGCCCCGAAGACCCGGGCGTGATGTGGCAGTTCAAGCAGGCCGTGACCGGCCTGGCCGACGGCTGCGCGACGCTCGGCACTCCAGTGACCGGCGGCAACGTCAGCTTCTACAACCAGACCGGGTCGACGGCGATCCACCCGACACCGGTGATCGGTGTACTTGGCGTGTTCGACGACGTCTCCCGGCGTACCCCGATCGGCTTCCAGGAGGACGGCGAGTCGCTGATCCTGCTCGGGTCGACCGAGGAGGAGCTGTCCGGCTCGGAGTGGGCGTGGGCGCTGCACGGGCACCTCGGCGGGGTGCCGCCGCGCGTCGACCTGGCACGGGAGAAGCTGCTCGGCGAGATCCTGATCGCCGGTTCGCGGGACGGGATGCTCTCCGCCGCGCACGACCTGTCGGACGGCGGGTTGGCGCAGGCGTTGACCGAGGCGACGCTGCGGTACGGCGTCGGGGCGCGGATCGTGCTGCCGGAAGGTGCCGACCCGTTCGTCTGGCTGTTCTCCGAGTCGGCCGGGCGGGTGCTCGTGTCGGTGCCGCGTACCGAGGAACTGCGGTTCACCGACATGTGCACGATGCGCGGGCTGCCGTGGAACCGGATCGGGGTCGTCGACAAGGTCGGCGGGGCACTCGAGGTGCAGGGTCAGTTCACGATCGCGCTCGACGAGCTGCGGTCGGCGTGGACGGGGACGTTGCCGGCGCTGTTCGGCTGATCCTCTGGCACGAACGAAACCGGCCGCCGGGGTTGATCCCGGCGGCCGGTTTTGGTTGTTCCGAGGCTCAGCGCTGAGGCTCAGCGCCGAGGCTGAGCGCCGAGGCTCAGCGCCGAGGCTGAGCGCCGAGGCTCAGCGCTGAGGCGGGTAGTAAGGCTGGTCGCCCTCGTCCGGCGGGGGGTAGTTGCCGTAGGGCTGGTCGTGCTGGGGCTGGGGAGAGTTCGCCGGGTAGGGCGGGTAGCCCGCGGGGGGTTGGGGCTGCTGCCACTGCGGCGGGCCGTAATTCGCCGGTGCGCCGTAGTTCGCGGGCGGACCGTAGTTCGCTTGCGGGCCGTAGTTCGCGGGCGCGCCGAAGTTAGCCGGCGGGCCGGAGTTGGGCTGCGTGCCGAGGTTGGGCTGCATGCCGAAGTCGGCCGGCGGGCCGTAGTTGGCCGGCGGGGCGGAGTTGGGCGGGAAGCCGGCGGCCGGGCCGTTGGGCTGCGTGCCGTTGGGCTGCGGGGCGTAGTTGGCCGGGGGGCCGTAGTTCGCCGGGGAAGGGTAGCTGCCGTACGGGGCGGCTCCGTTGTGGCCGGCCGGGGGCGCAGACATGGGCTGCCCCGGCGTGTGCGGTCCGGACATGTGCATCGGCGGCCCGGACATCGGTTGTCCAGCCATGGGTGGCCCGGACATGGGCTGGCCTGGCATGGGTGGTCCGGACATCGGTTGGCCTGGCATCGGCGGGCCGGACATGGGTTGTCCGTACACGGGTTGGCCGGACATGGGGTGCCCGTTCATGGCGTGCCCGCTCATGGGCGGTCCGGACATCGGGTAGCTCGGGGCTGGTGGGGCCGAGGCGGGGTAGCTCGGGTAGTTCGGGGGTGCCGAGGTCGGGTAGCCCTGGGCGGGCGGTGCCGACGCGGGGGGTACCGACGCGGGGAAGGCTTGTCCGGACCACTGACCCGGGCCCATCGGAGCGGCGCCTGGCTGGCCCGGCGCCGGGTAGGCGGAGTTGGGCGGCTCGGACCTGGGCATCGCCGCTCCGGACATCGATTGCCCGAAGATCGATTGCCCAGCCATCGGCGATCCGGACATCGGTTGTCCTGCCAGGGGCGGGCCGGACATGGGTTGTCCGGCCATCGGTGGTCCGGACATCGGCATGGGCGGGGCCGACATCGGGGCGGGAGGTGTGTCCCAGCCGGCGAGCGGCGAGCGCGAAGGCTCAGCGTTGGTGTAGCCCGCAACGCCGTAATCGGGAGTTGCGTGCCCCGGAGCGTGGTAGCCAGGAGCGCTCTGGTCAGCGGCACCGTAGGCGGGGCGGCCCGGCGTGCCCCAGGACTTGTCGCTCGTCGTGCCGACCGCGGGTGGACCGGACGGTGTGCCAGGGGCCTCGGTCGGCAGCGCGGACGCGTACTGGTCGCCGAGCGGCCCGGCCGCCCGGGTATACGGTGCTCCGGCCCATCCGGCCTCGCCCATCGCCGGCCACGCGGTCGTCGGATCACTCGGTGCGACCCGTCCCGACGGAGACCCTCCGGCTCCCGCCGCCGGCATCCCGGACACCGGCATCCCGGAACCCGGCATCCCGGAACCCGGCATCCCGGAACCCGGCATCCCGGAACCCGGCATCCCGGAACCCGGCATCCCGGAACCCGGAACCCCGGAACCCGGCATACCCGAGCTCGGGACGCCGTACGCCGGCATCCCAGAAACGGGAGCGCCAGACCCAGCCACCCCGGAAACAGGAACTCCGGAAGAAGGAACCCCGGAAGAAGGAACCCCGGAAGCCGGAGCCGCGGAGACGGGGGCATCCGACGTGGGATCGATCGTGGGCCACTCGGCGGTGCGTTCGCCACCGGCGGAGCCACCTCGGGAGGCGCCGCCGGGGGAAGCGTCGGCGCCGCCCCACCCCCCAGGTACGTCCGACACCTGGATCGGCTCGGTCGAGCGATTCACCCACGTGCCGTCGGCCGGTGGAGCGCCCCATGCCGCGGTGGGCTCGTTGCCGGGCAGCTCGTTGGCCACCGTCGTTTCCGACAGTGCGTCCGGCACCCGCATCGGCATCGTCGGCATGATCGACTCGGCGGCGACGAGGTCGGGCAGGTCCGGCGTACCGCCCGGACCGCCGGGATCGTCGGGGTCCTTGTCGTTGCGCTTGTAGACCCACCAGCCCAGGGCCCCGAGGCCGCCGAGTGCCAGCACGATGCCGAGCACGAGGATCAGGGTGTCCCAGGGGAACCCGTCACCGTCCTTCTTTATCGCCTGCGGGGCCGCGGTGGGCGCCGGCGCGGCACTGCTCGGGGCGACCGACGGTGTCGGGCTCGCGCTGGCCACCGTCGGGTTGAGCGCGAGCTGGACGCCGCTGATCGTGCCGTTCTGCGGCTGCACGGTGGTGCGGCTGACCTGGTAGCCGGCCATCGTCGCCTCGATCGTGACCTGCCCACCGGCCAGCGGCTGGGCCGGCGTGCAGTTGAACGCGCCGGCCGAGTCGGTGGTGGAGACGCAGGTGGCGCCGTTCACGTCGCGGGCGACGACGCTGGCCCCGACGATCGGCTGGGTCGTGCTGCCGTCGGCGACCGAGCCGGTGATGTTGGTGACCGCCGGCGGTGCCCCGGTGAGGTTCAGCGTGAACTCGCTGCTGTCGTTGGCGTTGTTCGGGTCGTCGCCCCCGGCGTCGATGGTGATCGAACCGGGCGCGCTGACCGCCTCGGTCTGCTGCAGGGACCCGACCGGCGGGGCGCCGATCACCAGCGTGAACACGGTGGTCTGGCCGACCTCGAGCTGGTCGACCGGGCACGAGAGGACGGTGGGGCCACCGGTCTGGTTGCAGCTCGGGTTGCTGCTGGCCAGGTAGACGCCCCGGTCACCGAACGGGATGACGACGTTGGCGTTGAAGGCGTCGGCGGTGGACGGACCGTCGTTGGTGACGGCGAACACGAGCGAGGCGGGCTGCCCGCCGGATTGGCTGGCCAGGTTGCCCTGGCGCACCTCCAGACGCAGGTCGGCCGGGTCGCCGGCGGAGGCCGGGGCCGCGGGGAGGAACACCAGAGTCGCCGTCGCCAGAGCAGCTAACAGCAGAACGCCAAGCCGCCTTGCGTACCGCACCACTGTCTCCCGCTGGTCGGGTTCTTCGACCGACCACTATGCCTTGCTGACGTATCCGATACCTAACGTCTTGCCGTTTTGCCCGACTCGCACGCGGAAGCTCCGACCGCTCGGACCTGGCCACCTCGGCCGTCCGGACCGTGAGCGATACGTTCTTGGCGTGGCGAAGGTGGTCGAGGATCCGGAAGCGGTGGCTGCGGCGGTCGCGTCGCTGGACGCGGGGGAGAAACCCGCGCCGCTGGTGCTCCGCAACGCGGTACGTCATCTCCTGGGGGTGCTGGCCAGGCGCGCCCCCGGCCGGACCGTGGAGGTGCGGGTGCCGCCGTACGGGGCCGTGCAGGTCATCGAGGGGCCGCGGCACACGCGCGGCACGCCGCCGAACGTCGTCGAGACCGACCCGGAGACGTGGGTCGCGCTCGGCACCGGCCGGAAGAGCTGGGCCGAGGTGGTCGCCGCCGGCCAGGTCTCGGCGAGCGGCTCCCGCGCTGACCTCAGCGAGTGGCTGCCACTGGTGTAGTAGCGGACGACACGATCCGCGGCGCGGTGCGCTTCGGCGGCGACGCCAGGTAGACGGCCACCGCGCCGTCCTCCTCCACGGTCAGCCGGTGCGTGTCGCCGGGGCGGGTCGCGACCGTCTCGCCGGCCGTGACCACCCGCTCGTCCAGTCCCTCGGTGGACGCCCGGGTCTCGCGCAGCGCACCCGAGACCACGGCGACCGTGCCGAACCCGTGCTCGTGGGCGTGCAGGTCACTCGCTGCGCCGGGACCGAGGCGAACCAGCCAGGCGTCGTAGAGGAAGTTGCTCCGCAGCTCCATCGCGCCGCCGACCGGGAGCTCGGACAGCACTGTGGCGTCGGTAACAGCAAGTAGTGCCTCGGCCCGCTCGCGCAGAGCGGTCGGGGTCAGCGACGAGGGTGCGAGCAGAAAGGGCTCAGGGAAGTCGAGCACGACGAGTCCGTCTCAGGAGAGTGAGAAGCTCGCAGCGTCCGGGGCGGACTGCACACGAGCCGGGCGGCCGTCAGCGACAACACTCGTCGTAAACGTGACCGCGCGAGGACACGCCGCAACGGCCGGCGGTCGCCGGCAGCGGAGCGGGGTACGAGTTCGCGGTCACGACAGAGAGTGAACCACACCGCGCAACCCCACCGATCCCACGGGTCTCCCGGCGGCGGCGGGCGTTTCGGAGAACAGGGCCTAGACTGGGCCACGTGCTCCGTGGTGACGGCAAACTGACGCACGAACTCGACCCCTCAGATACCGGCCCCCAGGACGCCTGCGGGGTCTTCGGTGTGTGGGCTCCCGGAGAGGACGTCGCGAAGCTGACGTACTACGGGCTCTACGCACTGCAGCACCGCGGCCAGGAGGCCGCCGGTATCGCGGTGAGCGCCGGCACCGGCGTCGTCGTCTACAAGGAACTGGGGCTGGTGTCCCAGGTCTTCGACGAATCGACGCTGGCCAGCCTCCAGGGCCACCTCGCGATCGGTCACGCGAGATACTCGACGACCGGCGGGTCGACGTGGGAGAACGCCCAGCCGACGCTGCGGTCGACGAGTGCCGGCACGTCGGTCGCGCTCGCGCACAACGGCAACCTGGTTAACACCGGTGAGCTGGCCCGCGCGGTCGCCGCGACCGGCATCGGCTCGCAGGGCCCGGTGAGCACCAACGACACCTCGCTGGTGACGTCGTTGCTCGCGGCCGACCCCGACCGGTCGCTGATGCAGTCGGCGCTGGAGGTCCTGCCGACGCTGCGCGGCGCGTTCAGCTTCGTCTTCATGGACGAGCACACGCTCTACGCCGCTCGCGACCCGCAGGGCGTCCGCCCGCTGGTGCTGGGTCGGCTCGAGCGCGGCTGGGTGGTGGCCAGCGAGACCGCGGCCCTGGACATCTGCGGCGCCAGCATGGTCCGCGAGGTCGAGCCCGGTGAGCTGATCGCCATCGACGAGGACGGTCTGCGTTCCGAGCGGTTCGCGATGCCCGAGCCGAAGGGCTGCATCTTCGAGTACGTCTACCTGGCCCGGCCCGACACCACGATCGCCGGGCGCGGCGTGCACGCCACCCGCGTGGAGATCGGCCGGCGGCTGGCGGCGCAGAGCCCGGTCGAGGCCGACCTCGTCATCCCGGTGCCCGAGTCCGGCACCCCCGCCGCGGTCGGGTACGCCCAGGCCAGCGGTATCCCGTACGGCATCGGCCTGGTCAAGAACTCCTACGTCGGCCGGACGTTCATCCAGCCGTCCCAGACGATCCGGCAGCTCGGCATCCGGCTCAAGCTCAACCCGCTGCGTGACGTCATCCGCGGCAAGCGCCTGGTCGTCGTCGACGACTCGATCGTCCGGGGCAACACCCAGCGCGCGCTGGTCCGGATGCTGCGTGAGGCCGGTGCGATCGAGGTGCACGTGCGTATCTCGTCGCCGCCGGTGAAGTGGCCGTGTTTCTACGGCATCGACTTCGCGAGCAAGGCCGAGCTCATCGCCAACGGCCTCGACACCGAGGGTGTGCGGGCGTCGATCGGCGCCGACTCGCTCGGTTACGTGTCGCTCGACGAGTTGGTGGCCGCCACCGAGCAGCCCCGCAAGCGGCTGTGCATGGCATGTTTCGATGGGAAGTACCCGATCCCATTGCCCGCGGACGACGTGATCGGTAAGCACATGCTCGAGGGCATCGAGCGTGGCGTCGGTGCGCCGTTGCCCTTGGTGGCTTCGCCCGGCGGTGCCGGCGCTCTGAGCCGACCGTAACTTCAGCACGGGGCCGAAAAACATGGAGGCAGAGTGAAGGACGTGGTGACGTCCGGGGCGCCCACGCAGAGTGGCGCCCGAGTGACGCGTACGTCACGCGATGCCACGGAGGGCGGTGGCTCCTCCTACCGAGCGGCCGGCGTCGACATCGAAGCCGGTGACCGCGCGGTCGAGCTCATGCGCTCGAAGGTCAAGAAGACGTTCCGGCCCGAGGTGGTCGGCAACATCGGCGGGTTCGCCGGGCTGTTCGCGTTCGACACCGCGAAGTACACCAAGCCGGTGCTCGCTTCGTCCACGGACGGGGTCGGGACGAAGCTGGCGATCGCGCAGGCGATGGACATCCACGACACGGTCGGGGTCGACCTGGTCGCGATGGTCGTCGACGACCTCGTGGTCTGTGGCGCCGAGCCGCTGTTCCTGCAGGACTACATCGCGATCGGCAAGGTCGTGCCGGAGAGGGTCGCCGACATCGTCGGTGGCATCGCCGACGGCTGCCGATGGGCGGGGTGCGCGCTGCTCGGCGGCGAGACCGCTGAACACCCGGGGCTGCTCTCGCCGGGCGAGTACGACATCGCGGCCACCGGCGTCGGCGTCGTCGACGCGGACAAGATCCTCGGCGTCGAGCGCATCAAGCCCGGTGACCAGATCATCGCGCTGCCGTCCTCCGGGGTGCACTCCAACGGGTACTCGCTGGTGCGTCACGCGCTGCTGGCCGACGGGAAGATGCGGCTGGACCAGGTCGTCGCGGACCTCGGCAACCAGCGGACGCTCGGCGAAGAGCTGCTCACGCCCACCACGATCTACGCGCAGCCCTGCCTCGCGGTGATCGAGGAGTGCGAGGTGCACGCGCTGGCGCACATCACCGGCGGTGGGCTGCCGGGCAACGTCGTCCGCGTCATCGGCGAGGACGTCGACGCGGTGATCGACCGGTCCACCTGGCGGCCGCAGCCGATCTTCGACCTGGTGGGCACCATCGGGCGGGTCACCCGGCCGGAGATGGAGCGGACGTTCAACATGGGCGTCGGCATGATCGTCGTGGTGCCGCCCTCGGACGTCGACCGCGCGATCGCGTCGTTCAACGCCCGCGGCATCAGCGCCTGGGTGGCCGGCGAGGTCGTCCAGGGCACCGGCATGGTCCGCCTAGTAGACGAACACCCTTCCTAGTGGGCGGCCCGCTCAGAACGACGCTGACGCGCGAGCGGGCCTCCTTATGACGCTTCGCTGATGTCACGACGTCGGCCCGCTCGAGCGTCAGCGTCGCCCTGAGCGGGCTCCAGGTTCAGACAAAGGCGCGCGCCTGGCGGCGCTTCAACCGCGCGGCGTCAGCGCGTCCGCGATCGCCGCGCAGATCGGGAGGCCGGTTTCGTGCTCGATCCAGGCCCACTGGCCGTTCGGGTTGAGGTCGAGGAAGTACCACTCGCCGGCCGGGGTCACGGCGAAGTCGACCGCGGCGAAGCGCAGCCGGAGCAGCCGCATCATGCGCAGCAACCCGGTCCGCACGCCGTCCGGGACGGTCGTCACCGTGTACTCGATCGCGTCGTAGTCGCTGCGCCAGTCGATCGTCGCGGCGGCCGAGCGGGCGGTCAGGGCCGCCGCGAAGAACTGCTCGTCGACGACGGTCAACCGCACCTCGTACGCCTTGTCCAGGTGTTCCTGGAACAGGTGCGCGGTGTGCCGGATCGACTCGTCGACCAGGTCCTCGGCCTCCACCGGCGAGGTGTAGACGAACATCCGGCGCCCGTCGCGCTCCACCGGTGACGAGAACGGCTTGTAGACGACCGGGCCGATCTCCCGGGCGAAGCGCTGGGCGTCGTCCGGATCGTTGGTGATCAACGTCCGGGGCACCGAGAGGCCCGCCTGGCCGGCCGTCGCGAGCTGCACGGGCTTGTACTCGGCGTAGCCGATCCGGCTGGGGTGGTTGAGCCAGTTGGGAACCAGCGCGAGCAGCCCGCCGAGGCCGATCCGGGCCTCCAGCTCGGCCCACTGCCGGTCGGCCGGGCTCATCGTCGGGAACGTGAACGCCGACGGACGCCGGTAGTAGGCCCCGCAGACGTCGGAGATCGCCAGCGAACGGAACGGCGAGCGCAGCTCCGACCGCCACCCGGCGCCGTCGAACTCGGCGGTGACCGTCAGGAGAGCCGGGAAGTCCGCGGTGTCGACGCGGAACACCGTGACACCGCGGTCGGCGAGTGCGGTCACCACCAGGTCGGAGGTCGGGTCGAGCCGTTCGGTGAGGATCAGAACGGTTGGCGGCACGGCTCAGGAAGACTTGTCGTGGATCTCGTCCTCGCGGGGGATCTGGCCGGTGGTACGCAGCGTCAACCCCATCGAGTGGTGGGCCAGCGGCGCCCAGCCGGCACCCTCCCTGGCCAATGCCACCTGGGTGTCGTCGTCGTAGGCGATCGTGTCCAACGGCAGGTTGACGGCCCGGTCGGGAAGCGTGGCGAAACGCAGCCCGAAGGGCCGCGCGGCCCCGGCTTCCTCCGGCGACACTAACTCCGGCTGCGACGCCTCGTCGGGGTCGTGGCCGGTCTTCACGCCGTCGCTGCCGAGCACCTCACCCGACCGCAGCGCCATGCTCGCGAGATCGGCGGTGATCCGACCCAGCGGCAGCTGGTCGCTGATCGGGAAAACCGCCCCGTAAGCCGCGTGCTGGCTGGTCACGACTGTCTCCTTCTCCGGGCCGCGCGGATTGCTCGTTCGCGCGGGGCAAGCTGACCTACGTCAAGCGCCATGAACAGCGCAAACCGAGTCTGCGCCGTTCATAGCTCCGCGGTTCAGCATCCCAGAAGGGAGCGTGCGGGCTACCGAAGATCCCGCACTCAGTCACCGTGAGGTGACTCTCCCCACCCCCTCAGGTTCAGACGTGAGCTTTGCTCCCACGACCTTGCTCTCTTCGGCCTGGACCCGCTCCCCCCGACATAAGGGGGCCGCGCCGAAAGGTCCGGCGCGGCGACGGAGCGGGCGACGTCGCAACTGGGTTTCGCGGCTCAGCGCCGCGGTGCCCAGTCGTCTTCGTCGTAACGACCTGAGTACTCGTCTTCGTACTCGTCGTCATCCGTGGAGGCGGAACTAGGGGAGCTGGACAGCTCCCGTTGGAGAGCGTCCAAGTCGGTGTTGGGAGAGCTGTACTTCAGCTCACGCGCGACCTTTGTCTGCTTAGCCTTAGCACGGCCGCGCCCCATTGGCTCGACCCCCTCGCACAGGTGTATCGGGGCGTCATGCGAGAGGCCCCGGATGATGGCATGTCTCGTAGTGACACCGTACCGTCCCCGCCCAACGTTCGGCACCTCGCGGGTCTGTCGATCGTCTCTCGGGTGACGCTCGAGGACGATAGCCCCACCGCGACGGCCGTCGTCGCCTGACGCGCGCCGGGCTCCGCGACGGGTTTTCGTGACGCGTATCACACCTTGGAATCGCAACAGATTTGCGCTTGACCGGAAAGACGAACGCGCCTCGACCGATCGACAGGTACTTCCGGCAAAGGGACGGCTACTCAATGAAGGGCGGACAGTCGGACCAGTCGGGACAGCGGTATCCGTATTGGCCGAACGGTTGAGAAGCCCTGAAACCACTGTCGAATGGGGGCCTACCTGCGGATACAGTGCCGCTACCGACCCTTCGGACTACCGTCAGTAAACGGCCGGTATGCGCACTGTTCCCCTATTAGGCCGGATCGGTACGCAGGATCATCCTTTCGGACCATGTCGGGCAAGGCGGACACCCGGGAGTATGGAGGGCAATGCGACGCCCTCCCCGTCGCATACCCCTCTGAAGGAGAAATCGATGGCTACCCGTACCCCCGAATCGGAGCCGCTGCTCACGCCGGCCGAGGTGGCGACCATGTTCCGGGTCGACCCGAAGACCGTCACCCGCTGGGCGAAGGCCGGCAAGCTGAGCGCGATCCGGACGCTCGGCGGCCACCGTCGCTACCGCGAGTCGGAGGTTCGGGCGCTCCTGGCCGGCATCCCGCAGCAGCGGACCGGCGACTGATCTTTCGGGTGCGCGACCTGCTGCCCCCACAGCCCTCCCGGTCGCAACAGACTTCCAGAGCGCGGCTCACGACACCTCCGTCGTGGGTCGCGTTCTTTCATGTAGTGGCGCCTGTGGACGGACGTACGGGCGTTGACGGTATACGCGAGGCTATAGTCCGAGCACGAGCGTGACCGCCACCGGCCGCGCCCGGGAGGCGCAAGAAACAGCGGAGGTCGCGCAGTGGGCAGCCCTGGGGGTCCGCTCGCCCCGGACGGCGACTACTACGCGCTCCTCGGCCTCGAGCCCGACGCCGACGAAACCGCGGTCCGCCAGCGCATCACCGCCGAGCGACGCAAATGGCGCCGGCGCACCACCGCCCCCGACATCGACGCGCGCCAAGAGGCGGAGCGCTGGATGCAGGCGCTGGACGCCGCCGAACGGGCGCTGCTCGCCGGCCCGCCGTCCCGGTCCGCGCACGGCGCCTCCAGCGCACCGCACGCCGCCGAGGCCACCGAGCCGCCCGAGACACCGCCGAGCGGCGACCGGCCCGGGCCGCCGCCCGTCGCACCGGCCGCTCGCGAGTGGCTGGTCCGGGCGGTCGAGCAGCTGAAGAGCGGTCAGTCCGATCTGGCGATCTTCACCGCCAGGAGGGCCGTCGACGAAGACCCGCAGAACGCGTACGCCTGGTCGGTGCTCGCCGACGCGGCAGCTCGCTCCGACGACACCGAGACCGCCCAGGCCGCGATCGAGCGGGCGCTCGCGCTCGAACCCGAGTCGGCCCACCTGCACGCCGAACGCGGCTGGATCCTCGACCGCAGCGGCCGGCCCGACCGCGCGGTCGCCGCGTACCGCACCGCGGCCGAGCTCGATCCGAGCCGGATCGACTACCGGGTCCGGATCGTCACCGCGCTCCTGCGCGCCGGTCGCGTCGACGAGGCCGTCCGCGAGGCCGAGGACGCCTACCGCGCCCGCCCCGACGACGGTGACGTCCGCACCGCGCTGGGCACGTCGCTGGCCGAACGCGCGGTCGCGGCGCAGCACGAACTGGACGACGGGCGCCTGGTCATCGCCAGCGAGGCCCAGGCCAACTACGTGCTCGCGCTGGCCAACCGGGGTATCTCGGTGCGGCCGGCCGACCCGGCCGTGCTCGAGGACCTCGAGCAGCAGAAGGAGTACGCCCGCCGCGCTCAGCGCCGCCGGTTCTCGCGCAACGCGTTCCGGCGCAACTGGCGGTGGCCGATCGGGCTGGGGCTGCTGCTGGTCTCCGGCTGCTGCTGCGCCCCGAACATCTACCGGGCCAGCCAGGGTGGGGACCTCGTCCAGCGGTCGTTCGCGGTCGGCGTCCTGATCGTCCTGCTGACGTTCGTCGGTGCGCTGCTGTACACCTGCTATGAGCCGGTCTACAAGCGCAACGCCGCGTTGATCGCCGAGACGGTGCCGCGCCGGGTGGGCCGCGGTCCCGGCGATCGGGGCGGCGGCAAAGCGGAAGGCCGGGCCGGAGGCGGTTCCTTCGCGCTGGAGCCGGGCAATCCGTCCTCGGGTGCCGACGAGGACGCCGAGGGCGGACACCGGCGCAGGCCACGGCGGAAGCGGAGCGGGGGCACGCCATGACCGAGCGCTCGCGCGAGGTCCGGCCAGCAGAGCTGCCAGGCGCTCGTGCTGGCGACGACCGGAGGGAGGAGCCGGCATGAGTGCGATAGGTATCGACCTGGGGACGACGTTCTCGGCGGCGGCCGGCGTCGCGAAGAACGGGGAGCCGTACATCCTGCACAACCGGGAGGGGCACTCCACCACGCCGTCGGTCGTCTGCTTCCGGGACGACAAACCGGTCGTCGGCATGGCCGCGCGCCGGTCGGTCACCGCGGCCCCCACCGACTGCGTCGAGTTCGTGAAGCGCTACATGGGCGATCCCACCTGGCGGTTCCCGACCGCGAGCGGCGAGGAGTTCAGCGCCGAGCAGATCAGCGCGATGATTCTCAAGCGAGTGGCCGAGGACGCATCGGCGGCGCTGGGCGAGCCGGCGTCGGAAGCCGTGATCACGGTGCCGGCCTACTTCGACGACGCCCGCCGCAAAGCCACCGCCGACGCCGGCGAGATCGCCGGGCTCGACGTCCTCCGGGTGCTCAACGAGCCCACCGCGGCCGCGCTGGCGTTCGGCTACAACGCCGACCGCGAAGAGACGCTGCTCGTCTACGACCTGGGCGGCGGCACGTTCGACTGCACGGTGATGCGGATGGGGCACGGCCGTTTCGACGTGCTGGCCACCGCGGGCGACCGCAACCTCGGCGGGTTCGACTTCGACAACGCGCTGATGATCCACGTCTCCGAGCTGATGCAGAAGGCCACCGGGCTGTGGCTGCTCTCGCCCGGCCTCGACGACGGCGAGACCGAGGCCGTCCTGCGGGAGCACTGCGAGCAGGCCAAGCGGCAGCTCTCCACGCTGCCCGAGGCCAAGATCAGCATGGAGGTCGACGGCGGCGACCACATGGTGACGGTGACCAGGCCGACCTTCGAGGCCCTCACGCGGCCGCTGCTGCGCCGCACCGAGGAGATCGTCCAGGAGGTCATGGAGGAGGCCGGGATCGGCTTCGGCCGGCTGGGCAGCGTCCTCATGGTGGGCGGGTCGACCCGGATGCCGATGGTCACCACGATGGTCGAGAAAGTCACCGGCGTGCGAGCGGACCGGTCGGTGCACCCCGACGAGGCGGTCGCGCTCGGCGCCGCCGTGCTGGCCGACGTGCTGTCCAACGCGAGGCGGCACCCGGAGAGCCGTCCACGCCGGACCGTCACGGTCAACGACGTGACCTCCCAGGGCGTCGGCGTGGTGGCCAGGGCCCGGGAGAGCGGCGAGCAGGTGAACTCGATCGTCATCCCACGCAACACCCCGATCCCGTGCCAGGGGCGGCGGCGGTTCCGTACGCTCGCGGAAAATCAGCGCGAAGTGTTACTCGTGGTCACCGAGGGCGACGACACGGACCTCCGGTTCGCGACCGTCGTCGGCTCGGCCCGACTGGCCATTCCGCAGGCGCTCGGCGCGGTGGAGTTCGACATCGTCATCTCGTACGACGAGGACGGAATCATCCACGTGTCACTGACCGAACCGGGCGACAACGACAGGCAGATCGCCGAGTTCGAAATCGACCGGCAGGCCAATCTGGACGCCGCGGACATCCACCGGATGCGTGCCGCGCTCCGGAGCCTGGAGGTCGGCTGACGACCGGCGCGGGCCGGTAGTTACTCTCGGTCGTCGTCGTGATGCGTCCCACGGTGCGGAACGCGAAGCGGACAGGGTTGACCCCGCGAGTGAGCGGCTACCCTACTTCACGGGGGGTTCACCCCAGGGCACTGAAAGTGAGGAACCAGTTCGGTGTCGAGCCAGTCGAATCTCGTCCAGTTGCGACAGCGGCTCTCCGGGTTGTCCGATAAGGCAACACGGACGGCCCAGCAACTCCTGGCGATGAAACAGAACTTCTCCGACGTCATTCCCGCGGTTCAGGGGACGATCGGCGGCTCCGCCCGGCGCACCGACCAGAACATGGTGGCTGCCCTGCAGGCCGCGGAGAAGAAGCTGGAGGAGGCCTCGGCCGCCTTGCAGCACGCGGCCTCCGAGGGCAAGAAGTTCGCGAGCACCCTGTAGCGCCGGCTGGACCCCGGAGACCCAGGAGACGACGCGTCGGATGATGCCTCCCCGCACGAACCAAACCGGCGGCCCGGGTGTTCCACCGCCGGACGGTGCCAACCAAGCCGGCGGCGGACAGAGCCGTCGGGGTGGTCCGGGAACGCGCCGGGCCGGTGGACGTTGGTCCAAGGCACGCCGTGAACCCAGCGAGAACCCCCGGGTCCGGCCGCCCGGCGCCTCCCCGCTCGGCGCGTCTTCCCCGGGTGGGGGAGACGACGGGGCCGAGGTGCTGCCCGACGAGGAACGCCAGATCCGCACGACGTTCCTGCGCCTGCGGGGCACCGTCGACGCGGTGCTCGCGGCCGCCGACGCCGGGCGCAGCGCCGCCACCGGCGCCTACGACATCGCCGAGCGGGACGCGGCCCGCCGCACCCACCGCGCGATCCAGAGCGCCGGGGCCGACGCCGAGGCCGCGTACGTCCACGCCCGCGACACCCTGCTCGACCGGGCCGGCCGGGTGGCGCCGTTCGCCGCCGCGGCCGACTGGAACGACGTCGGCTGGCGCTCGGACGACTGGCTGGGCAGCAACCCGGCCCGCTACATCCGCATCGGCTCGCTTTCGGTGCCCGGAGCGTCGCCCAGCAGCGGCAACGCGAACCCCGAGCACCTGCCCGCGCTCGTCCCGCTGCTCGACGTCGCGTCGATCGGGCTGATCGCCGAGGGCGACGACAAGGACTGGCCGCTCCAGACGATAAATACGCTGCTCCTGCGTGCGCTCGCGTCCGTTCCGCCCGGCCGCCTGGAGATCGTCACCTACGACCCGCGCATCCGGGGCGTCACGAGCCCGTTCGCCGCGCTGCGCAAGGCCGGCAACGACCTGCTCGCCGACCCGCTGGCGACGCCGAACGAACTGCTCTCCCGGCTGACGCTGCTGCGCTCGGCGGTGATGCGGGTGGCCGAACTGGCCGGTGCGCACGGCGTCCCCGACCTGGCCGCGCTGACCGAGGCCACCGGCGTGCAACCGGAGCCCTATCGGCTGCTGGTGGTCTGCGACTACCCGTACGGAGTGGACAGCCGCGCCCAGACCGAGCTGATCCGGCTCGCCGAGGGTGGCCCGCGCCGGGGCGTGTCGCTGATCGTCCACCACGATCCACGGGCGGAGGCCGACGACGGCGTCAACGCGCAGGATCTGCTGCGTCACCTGAACATCGCGCGCGGCCGCAACTCCGCGATCACGGTGAGCGCGCTGCCGGCCGTGACGGTGCGGCCCGACCAGCCGCCGCCGCGCGAGCTGGTCGAGAAGGTCTCCGCGCGGATCGCCGAGGGCGCCCGCCGCGGTGCCGCGCCGGTCGTCGACTTCCAGGCGCTCCTGCCCGAGCGGGACAAGATCTGGACCGAGGACGCGATCCGCGGCATGACCGCGAAGATCGGCCGGGCCGGCCTGGACACCGTGGAGCTCGAGCTGCGCGGCTCCGACCCGTCGCTGCCGAACGTCCTGATCGGTGGCGCGTCCGGGCAGGGCAAGTCGAACCTGCTGCTGGTGCTCCTGCACTCGATCGCCGCCTCGTACTCGCCCGACGAGGTCGCGATGTACCTGCTCGACTTCAAGGACGGGCTCGAGTTCGACCGGCTCGGCCCGCGTCCGGGGCGTCCCTGGCACCTGCCGCACGCACGGGTGCTCGGCCTGGAGGGCGACCGCGCGTTCGGCCTGGCCACGCTGCGGCACCTGGACAACGAGTTCCGCCGCCGCGCGGAACAGTTCCGGCTGGCCGGTGCCAATGACCTGGCCACCTATCGCACTCTGCGCCCCACCGAGACCGTGCCGCGGTTGCTGCTGGTCATCGACGAGTTCCAGGTGCTCGTCGCCGAGGACGACGACATCGCGCGCGCGTCGATCGTCATCCTGGAGACGCTGGCCCGGCGCGGGCGGGCGGTCGGCGTCCACCTGGTGCTGGCCTCGCAGACGCTGAGCGGCATCGAGACCTTGGTGACCAAGGAACGGTCGATCTTCGGCCAGTTCCCGTGGCGACTGTCGCTCAAGACCGAGGCCAGCGAGTCCGAGGCCGTGCTCGGGCGGCAGAACACCGAGGCCGCTCAGCTGCGTTTCCGCGGCGAGATCGTGTTCAACCGCGAGTACGGCGACCCGACGCACAACCGACGGGGTGTGGTCGCGTACGCCGACGAGCACCTGCTCGACGATCTGCGTCACGACCTCTGGGAGAAGGCGGGCCGGCCGGCGGCGCCGCGGGTGTTCTACGCCGCGCGCCCCTCCGACCCGAACCTGCTCACGCAGGCGCTGCAGCGGGTGCTCAGCGACGCGCCACCCGGCGACGACACGAAGTTCGCGCTGCTCGGCCTGCCGGTCGACGTCGATCCGGCGCCGGTCGCGTTCGGGCTGACCGCCGACCCGGGGCGCACGCTCGCGGTGGTCGGCGACGGCCGGGACGACGCGTTCGGCACGCTCGGCGCGGTGGTGTGGTCGCTGGCGGCCCAACACGTGCGTGGCGGCGCCGAGTTCGTGCTGCTCGACGCGGTCGGCGGGGACCTGGGCTCACCCGAGACCGCGCTGCTCGCCGAAGCCGCCGGGGCGTACGACCACGGTGTCACCGTGCACACCGGCGGTTCGGTCGGTGCGGGGCTCGCCGAGCTGGCGAGCATCGTCGACGAGCGCATCGCGGTCGGCGGCAAGCACTCCGCCGGGCTGCTGGCGGAGCGTCGGCCGATCTACGTGCTCGGCATCGGCCTGCACCGGGCGGCGCGGCTGGACCTCTACGACGACGACCAGGGCGGCGCCCCCACCGACGCGCTGCGCACGCTCGTGCGGGAGGGTCCGCTCGTCGACGTCCACCTGATCGGCTGGTGGAACAGCCTGCGTGTGTTCAGTGAGCACGTCGGGTACGAGTTCGCGCCGCTGGTCGGCGGATACGTGTTCCTGCGTGCGCCGGAGGCCGACGTGCAGGGCGTGCTGGGGCCTTACCTGCGGTACCAGCCGCAGATGCACCGGGGGCTGTTCTGCGATCTCTCGCACGGTGGCCGGCCGGTGCCGGTGGTGCCGTTCGGTCTGCCCGCTGGAGGTGGATGATGACGCAGCCGTCGCCGGACGGGGAGTGGATCGACTACCTCGAGTCCGTGAAACACCTGGCCAGCCTGCCGAACCTGGTCGACGAACGCCGCCGCACGGCGAAGGCCGACGAGGAGGCGGCGATCATGCGAGCGAAGTCCGCGCAGGAGTTGGCGCTCGCCCGGTGCGAGGAGTGGCAGGTCTACGCGAAGCGGACGCTTGCCAACTCGGAGGCGCGGCTGGTCGCGGCCCACATCCTGGTGCCCGACCCGTCCGCCGCACCGACGATCTCCTACGACGCTCCCGAGCCGCTGCTGGAGGGGTTGGCCGACCTCGACAAGAAGCTGTCGGCCGAGGTGTCGGGGCTGCACGAGGCCCGGCGCGCGGGCCGGGCGCGCGCGATGGAACGGGCCGCGGAGGCCGCCCGCAAAGCCGCCCTGCGCCGAGAACTCCTCCGCATCGGCGGCCTCATCGCCCTGATCATCCTGGGCGCGCTGCTGCTTCGCGTGATCTTCTGAGCGGACCCCGAGAGCCGCCCCTGGCGGTTCTCGGCGGGCCCGCCCATCGCGGCGTGGCGGGGCAATGAGGCCACTGTGGCTCGTGGGAGGATCGCGGGATGCCGCGCCCCCAGTTCCACGCGGATCTGCACATCCACTCGAAGTACAGCCGCGCCTGCAGTCGTGACTGCGATCTCGAGCACCTGACCTGGTTCGCCAAGCGCAAGGGCCTGACCCTCGTCGGCACCGGCGACTTCACCCACCCGGCGTGGAACGCGCACCTGCACGAGACGCTCGTCGAGGCCGAGCCGGGCCTGTACCGGCTGAACGACGACCTGGCCCGGTCCGTCGACCGCACGCTTCCGGGGATCGTCGCGGCGAGCACGGTCCGGTTCATGCTCAGCGTCGAGATCTCGACGATCTACAAGCGCGACGACAAGACGCGCAAGGTGCACCACCTCGTCTACCTGCCGGACCTGGACGCGGTCGCCCGCTTCAACGCCAAGCTCGCGAAGATCGGCAACATCGCCTCCGACGGCCGTCCGATCCTCGGCCTGGACTCGCGTGACCTGCTCGAGATCACGCTCGAGGCCAGCCCGGACGGGTACCTGGTCCCCGCGCACATCTGGACGCCCTGGTTCGCGGCGCTGGGTTCCAAGTCGGGCTTCGACGCGATCGCCGACTGCTACGCCGACCTGGCCGACCACGTCTTCGCGGTGGAGACCGGCTTGAGCTCCGACCCGGCGATGAACTGGCGGGTGTCCTCACTGGACCGCTACACGCTGGTCAGCAACTCCGACGCGCACTCGCCACCGGCGCTGGCCCGGGAGGCGCACAGCTACGACTGCGAGCTGGACTACTTCGCGGTGAAAGAGGCGCTCCGCACGGGTGACGGCTACGCCGGGTCGATCGAGTTCTTCCCGGAAGAGGGCAAGTACCACGCGGACGGACACCGGGCCTGCAACCTGAGCTGGCAGCCGGCCGAGACGATCGCCGCCGGCGGGAAGTGCGAGGTCTGCGGCAAACCGGTCACGGTCGGGGTGTTGTCGCGGGTCGAAGCCCTGGCCGATCGCGCCGACGGTGACCGCCCGCCCGGCAAGGCCAACTTCCGCAACCTCGTCCCGCTGCCCGAGATCGTCGGGGAGATCAACTCGGTCGGTCCGCGCAGCAAGACCGTGACCCGCGAGATCGACGGTCTGGTCGCGGCGCTCGGCGCCGAGCTCGGCATCCTCACCGAGGTGCCGGTCGACCAGGTCGCCGCGGTCGGCGGCGAGCGGCTCGGTGAGGCGATCGCCCGCCTGCGCCGCGGCGAGGTGATCCGCCGGTCCGGTTACGACGGCGAGTACGGCGTGATCCGGCTCTTCGAGCCGTCCGAACTGAAGGCGTCTGCCGGCACGTCCGCGCTCTTCGATCTGCCTTCCCAGGATGACCACGCCACGCGGCGAACCACCGCGGCCCAGGTGCAGCGGGCGGCGAACACCGAAGCCCCCGGAACGGCCGTGCCCGCCGTGAGCGGGTCCGCACCGGCCGGCGCGGCCGCGGCACTGAACGGCACCGGGCCGATCCCCGCCGCGGCCACCGCGCGCGGGCGCGCCACCGCCCGGGGTAAGGGCAGCTCCGCGGTGGGCCGGACCGCGGATCCGGCGGCGTTGGTCGAGACCGCGGCGATCCCGGCACCACGCGGCGGAGCCGCAGCCGGGGGAGCCGCAGCCGGGGGAGCTGCGGCCGGGGGAGCGCGCGCCACCGCGCGGGGCGAGCAGGATGTGACGGGGCTCGCCACGCACGGAGGAGCCTCGTACGGCGGGGCACCGGGTGACCGCGCGGACGAGCCGGCGGCGGGTGACCATGCCGGCGTAGACATTTTGCCGTTCGAAGTGCCGGACTGGGGTGTGCTCGAAGGGCTCGACCCGGAGCAGCGTGCGGCCGCGGGTGCGTCGGACGGGCCGCTGATCGTGGTGGCGGGGCCGGGCACCGGCAAGACGCGGACGCTCACGCACCGGGTGGCGTACCTGGTGGCGGAGCGGGGGGTGGCGGCGGAGTCGTGCCTCGCGATCACGTTCACCCGGCGAGCGGCGGGTGAGCTGGCGTCGCGGCTCGATTCGTTGCTGCCGTCCGGGTCGGGTTCCCCGTTCGTCGCGACGTTCCACGCGTTGGCGCTGACGATCTGTCGCGAGCACTTCGCCGAGCTGGGCTTCGACGCGCCGCCGTCGGTGGCGGACGAGGCCGACGTTTCCGCGGTGCTGGCCGAGCTGGACCTGGCGCCGGGTTCGGCGGTGCCGGACGCGCTCAGCGAGGGCTATCGCAAACGGCTGCGTGCACGGGGTCTGCTGGAGCTGGACGAGCTCGTGCCGCTGGCCGTGCCGTTCGCCGCCGGGTACCGGTCGCGGTGGTCGCACGTGCTCGTGGACGAGTACCAGGACGTGGACGCGTCCCAGTACGCGTTGCTGCGCGAGTTGGTGCCGTCCGACGGGAACCTGTTCGCGATCGGTGACCCGGACCAGTCGATCTACTCGTTCCGGGGCGCCGAGGTCGGCTTCTTCCTGCGGTTCGCCGACGACTTCCCGGCGGCGACGACCGTGACGCTGACCCGGAACTACCGGTCGGCGCCGCCGATCGTGGCGACCGCGGTGCAGGTCGTGCGGCCGGGCACGCTGGTGCCGGGGCGAGGTCTGTCGGCGGAGCGACGCGACCTGGGCGCGGCGCGGATCGCGGTGCATGCGGTCCCGACCGAGGTGTCCGAGGCCGGCTGGGTCGCGGCGACCGTCGACTCGCTGGTGGGCGGCTCGTCGTTCCACTCGCTGGACTCGGGCCGGGTGGACGGTGACGAGGTCGAGGAGCACTACGACTTCGGCGACGTCGCCGTGCTCTACCGGTCGGCGGCGCAGTCGCGGGCGTTGCAGTCGGCGTTCACGTCGGCGGGGCTGCCGTTCCAGAAGCGCGGTGTCGACCGGCTCGCGGACCGGCCGGCGGTGCCGTCGATGTTGCGCGAGATGGCGCTGCTGCCCGGCCCGGTGCCTGCCCGGCTGCAGGCGGCGGGGTCCGCGCTGGCCTCGCGGGCCGCGGAGCCGGACCTGTTCTCCGACGATTCCTCGCTCCGGGCGTCGGACGTGTGGGCGGCGGTGGAGTTGCTCCGCCCGGTGGCCTCGTCGTTCGAGGACGACCTCGACGGGTTCCTTGCGTACGTCGCCACCGGGGCCGAGGTGGACGCGCTGGACCCGCGGGCGGACGCGGTGTCGTTGCTGACGCTGCACGCGGCCAAGGGGCTGGAGTTCCCGGTGGTGTTCATCGTGGGGTGCGTGGACGGTGTGGTGCCGCTCGTGTTCCCGGGTGAGGCCTCGGTCGACGAGCGCCTGGCCGAGGAGCGGCGGCTGTTCTTCGTCGGGGTGACGCGGGCGCAGCGACGGTTGTTCCTGTCGGCGCCGCGGACGGTGACGCGGCGCGGCAAGTCGGCGCCGGCGACGCTCACCCCGTTCCTCGCCCCGGTGGACGAGGGCCTCCTGGACCGCACCGGCACGTCCGAAGAGTCCCGCCGCCCGGCCGCCCGCCAGATGCGCCTGATCTAACGTTTCGGGCGCAGTGCTGGCGGGGGTCGGGGGTGGGTGGCCTAAGCTCGACGCGATGGACGTGACGACTGAAGCCGGGGCCCCGACGTGGGTCGTCATCGACGCCGAGACCACCGGGTTGAGCCCCAAGGAACACCGTGTCGTCGAGCTGGCCGTCGTGGTGCTCGACGAGCGCGGCAACTCGATGGGTGAAGCCGCCACGCTCGTCAACCCGGGTGTGGACATCGGCCCGGCGGACGGCCACGGCATCCGCAACGAGGACGTCCTCGACGCTCCTCGCTTCGACGAGCTCGCCGGCTGGCTGGTCGAGTGGCTGAAAGGCAAAGTGCTCGTCGGGCACAACCTGCTGTTCACCTCGGCCTTCCTCGACGAGGAGTTCCGGCGCGCCGGGATCGAGATGCCGCACGTACCGGCGATCTGCACGATGACGAACGCGCCCCGTTACCTGCCCTCGCTGCCGGGTCGCACGCTCGAGCAGTGCTGCGCGGCCGCCGGCGTCCCGCTCGAGGGACCGCGCTCGGCGTTGACGAACGCGCGCGCCGCGGGCGGCCTGTTCGGGACGTTCCTCGCTCAGCGTCCGACGCTGCCCTCGCCCTGGGTGCAGTACATCGAGCGGGCGCGCCGGATGTCCTGGCCGCGCATCCCGATGCAGGACTTCCAGATGGCGCCGCGCGCCGAGGAGGAGTGGGAGGCTCCCGACCCGGAGCAGACCGCGATCGTCAGCCCCGAGATGGCGCGGATGGCGGCGGCGTACGCGGGCCTGTCGGGCGCGTCCGACGCCGACGTGAAGGCTCCCAACCCCGAGGTCGACAGCGAGTTCGTCGCCGAGGTGGTGGAGGAGGCGCCGCGGTCGCCGGAGGAGTCCGGGCCGGTCAGCGCGTACCTGGGCGCGTTGGACAACGCGGTGTCCGATCGGGTGCTCTCGTTCACCGAGGCGATCCACCTCAAGGACCTGGCCGGTGCGCTGGCGATCTTCGAGGCCGAGCAGAACGACGCCCACCGCCAGTACGTACGCACGCTCGCCGCGACCGCGTGGGCCGACAAGCAGGTCACCGACGAGGAGCGCGACGACCTGGTTGCGGTCGGCAAGCTGCTCGACCTGACCCACACCGAGGTGGACGCGCTCATCGAGGACACGAAGCCCGACGCCGTGGGCGGCTCCGCCCCGGCCGCGGGCTCCTCGTCGGCCGCGTCGTCGGAGTACGAGGCCGGCTGGTACCCCGATCCGTACGGGCAGCCGGGGCTGCGCTGGTACGACGGGGAGAACTGGACGCACCACACCCACGCGTCCTAGGTCTGCACCCGGCTGAGCAGGTAGGACGCCCGGGCCAGCCGCTGGGTGGACGCCCGGCGCATCCGGTCGTAGCGCTCCGGGCCGTGTGCGGCCAGGCAGTCGGCGTCGATCAACGCCTGGCATGCTCCCTGGCCCAGTGACGGTGCCATCGCGTGGGCGGCGTCCCCGATCAGCGCGACGTTCCCGTGGACGTAGGTGCGCGGCCTGGGCGCGAGGTCCTGGAGGTCGTGGCACAGCAGGTCGTCGTCGGTCGCCGCGGTGAGCACGGCGGGGATCGGGTCCGGGTAGCCGGCGAAGCGTTCGCGCAGGTCGGCGATCGTCGGCCGGGTGCCTTCGGGGGCGCGGAGGGCGACGTAGAGGTTCGTCCGGCCGCGCTCGACCGGCGTGACCCCGACAAGCGCACCGCGGGCCCAGATCTCTCCGGCCGGTCCGAACTCGCCGTCGACGACCGCGCGGGCGGTGATCAGGCCGAGGTAGCGGGTGTGGACGCCGGGGAAGTAGGCGGCTCGCACCGCGCTGCGATATCCGTCGGCGCCGACGACCAGGTCGTAGTCCCGGCGCAGGGCGTCGGGGTCGTGTTCCGGGCGCGGAGCGGCCGGGCCGTCTCCCGGGCGCGGAGCGGCTGGGGCGGTCACGGCGATGCCGGTGTGGATGATGTCGGCGGGGATGGCGTCGGCCAGGGTTCTGATCAGGGTCGTGCGCGGGACCATCAGCACCGGTGCGCCACCGCTCTTTTCGATCCGGCGGAGCGGCAGGGCGGCGATCGTCCGGCCGGACTTGCTGCGAACCGTGCCGCTTCGGTAGGGGACACCGACCTCTCGGATCCGGTCGCCGATGTTCAGCCGGTCGAGTGCTCGCTGGGCGTCCGGCCACAGCCCGATCGCCGTGCCCAGGTCGACCACGTGTGGCCAGCGCTCGAACACGGTGACGTCCCAGCCCTCCCGGCGGAGAGCGATCGCGGCGGCGAGCCCGCCGATCCCGGCGCCTACTACAGCTGCAGTACCCATGGTCGGCAGGTTACTACGGATGTAGTGCTAGGGTCTCGATGTGGTCGGACGTCGTGCACAGGTGCTGGATGCGGCCGTGCGGGTCCTCGGCGGTCAGGGCACCCGGGCGTTGACCCATCGCGCCGTGGACTCGGAGGGCGCCCTGCCGGCCGGGACGACCTCCAACTACTTCCGCACCCGGGAGGCGTTGCTCGCCGGGATCCTGGGCTACTTGTTCGAACGCGAAACCGCGGCGTTCGTAGCCTTGGCCGGGCAGCCGCGGCCGGTGTCGGTCGACGAGTTGGCCGGCCGGTTCGGCGCGATGCTGCGTCAGCTGGCTGGGCCGGCACGACTGCTGACGCTGGCGCGGCACGCGATCTTCCTGGAGGCCGCGCACCACGAGTCGCTGCGGGTGCCGCTCCTGGAGTGGAGCGAACGGCTGTGGACATGGTCCGCGGACTGGCTGGCGGCGGTCGGCTCGCCGCAGCCGGTTCTCCACGCCCGGCAGCTGCTCGCGTTCGGCGACGGGCTGCTCATCGACCGGCTGGCCCGGGGTGGGGACGACGAGTTCGCCCCCGAGGAGGCGCTCGCCGCGCTGCTGGAGTCCTGGGTCAAATCTGTGGAAGGACCTGTGGATAACTAACCGCCTGTGCTCCGATGAACGCGGTGCGTTCGATCGGGAGGCGAGTCCATGGACTACGAGCAGGAGGCGATCGCGCTCTACGCGCTGCCGCCGGCCCAGTTCACGACCGCCCGCGATGTCCGGATCGCGGAGCTCAAAGGGGAGAAGCGGGCGGCGCTCGCCGGGCGCCTGAAGCTGCTGCGCCGGCCGACCGTCGCGGCGTGGTGCGTCAACCTGCTGGTGGGTGGGTATCGGGCCGAGGTCCAGGCGTTGGTGGACCTCGGAGGGGAGTTGGCCGACGCTCAGCGCCGGGGTGACGCGGCGACGATACGGGTTTTATCGGCGGAAAAGCGGCGCCGGGTGACTGCGTTGGTGGGGGTGGCGGCCCGGTTGGCGGCGCAGTCGGTGCCACCGCGTGCGGAGGTGGTCGGGCTGGAGCCGGGCGTGGTCGCTGATCTCGAGGCGACGTTGAACGCGGCGGTGGCCGACGCGGCGGTGGCTCGCCGGGTGTTGTCGGGTCGGCTGGTGCGGGGGGAGTCGTACGTCGGGTTCGGTCCGCTGCCGGAGGCTTCGTCCACAGGGTCTTCGGCCGCCGGTTCTTCATCCACAGGGTCGTCATCCACAGGGTTTTCGTCCACCGGGTCGTCATCCACTGGGCGTGCGTCCGGCGGCCGGGGTGGGGTGGGGGCAGAGGCTCGTGCGGACGACCCGGGGGAGCGGGAGAGGGCGGCGGTGGGGGCGCACGTGGTGGCCGAGCAGGCGGTGGCGGTCGCACGGGCGGAGCGCGACGGAGCGCGGCGCCGCCGCGACGTCGCGCGCCACGCGCGGGAAGAGGCCGCCGCGGTGCTGGCCGAAGCCGAACAACGCTTGGCCGACGCCGAGCGAACCTTGGCCGGCTCCGAACGCACCCTCGAGCGAGCCGATCAGCATCGGGCCGAGACCGCGGCCCGCCTGGACGCGATTACCGCGGGAGACGAACCGTCCGACCGTAGAACGTCTCGATCTGCTGCACGATCGACGTGAACTGGTCCAGATCCACCGGCTTGGTGACGAACGCGTTGGCGCGCAGCTCGTAGCTGCGGATCACGTCTTCGTCGAGCGCCGACGTCGTGAGCACCACAACCGGGATCGAACGCAGGTTCTCGTCGCCCTTGACCTCGGCGAGCACCTCCCGCCCGTCCATGCGGGGCATGTTCAGGTCGAGCAGGATCAGCTGGGGGCGCGGGGCGTCGGCGTGCGGCGGCTCTTTCCGGAGGAACGCCACGGCTTCGACGCCGTCGGACACCACGTGCAGGTTGCTGGGGACGTCGTTGGCGCTCAGCGCCTCCTCGATCATCAGGACGTCGCCCGCGTCGTCGTCGACGACCAGGACCTCGAGTGGAGTGGTGGACATCGAGCTACTCTCCGGTGCTGGTGACGGCGTCGGCGAACTTTACCGCTGGGGTCCGACAGAACGTGGAGTCCGGGCCGCGGCTGTGCGTCTGACGGTCGATCTGTGGCGCTGAGTATCGCTTCAGTGAGGTGCCGGTGCCAGTGCGCGACCGGCGGTGCCGGCGAACGGCACGTCCACCTGGGTGGTGTCGAGCGAGGCGGCGTCGGGATGCTCCCAGAGGCCCCGACGGCGGAGTAGCGGCAGCACGCCCTCGGCGAACCAGTACGCCTCCTCCAGGTGCGGGTAGCCCGACAGCACGAACTCGTCGATGCCGAGCTCGTGGAGCTCGACGATCCGGTCGGCGACCTCGGTGTGGCTACCGACGAGCGCGGTGCCCGCCCCGCCCCGGACCAGGCCGACCCCCGCCCACAGGTTCGGCGCGATCTCCAGGTCACGCAGGGCCGTGCCGGCGCGACCGCGGTCGTGCAACTCGGCCATCCGACGCTGGCCTTCGGACTCGCTCCGGGCCAGCCCCTGCTGGACGCGCTGGATCGTCTCCGGATCGAGGCCCCGGAGCAGCCGGGCGGCCTCCGCCCAGGCGTCTTCGGAGGTGTCGCGGCTGATGACGTGGAGCCGGATGCCGTACCGCAGGGTCCGGTTGCGGGCCGCGGCCAGGCCCTTGACCCAGTTGATCTTCTCCGCGACCTGTTCGGGCTTCTCGCCCCAGGTCAGGTAGGTGTCGGCGTATTTGGCGGCGACCAGGCCGGCCGCCGGTGACGAGCCACCGAAGTACACGTCGGGTACCGGGTCGGGGAGCCGGTTGAGCCGGGCGTCCTCGACTTGGAGGTGCCGCCCGTCCAGGCTCAGCGTCTCGCCCCGCCAGAGCCGCGTGACGACCTCGAGGAACTCGTCGGTGCGCTCGTAGCGTGCGTCCTTGTCGAGGAAGTCGCCGTAGAGCCGCTGCTCCTTGCTCTCCCCGCCGGTGACGACGTTGAGCAGGAGGCGGTTGCCGGAGTGCCGCTGGTACGTCGTCGCCATCTGCGCGGCGAGGGTGGGGGAGAGCAGAGCCGGCCGGAAGGCGACCAGGAACTTCAGCCGCTCGGACGCCCCCGCCAGCATCGCCGTGGTGAGCCAGGCGTCGTCGCACCAGGCGCCGGTGGGCGTCAGCGCACCCACGAACCCGAGCTGCTCGGCGGCGCGGGTGATCTGCGTGAGATAGCCCAGCGACGCCGGCCTGTCCCCGGCCGCGCGCCCGAGGTCGACACCGTGACCACCGGCGACGAGGTTGCGGCTGTCGCCCATGGTCGGGAGGAACCAGTGGAAGGTCAGGCTCATCGGGGCCCTTCCGGTGTCGGCGACGGGGATGCCTAATCCTAGTTTCTTGATAGGAATGAGGCTACTCAGTGCTGGGCGAGCGCGGCGGTGATCGTGCCGAGGACGTCGCGCCAGTGGTTGCGTTGCTGCTCGCGTTCGTCGGCGTCGGCCAGGTGCTCCTGGTGGAAACGCACGGACGTGCCGGTGGCCGCCGGGCGTACGACGAGCTGGACGATGCTGTCGTGCGACCAGGTGTTCGGCCGCCAGGTGAGGCGGACCCGGTCACCGGGGCGGAAGCTGCGCACCTCGCCGCTGGTGCCGTTCTCCGCGACGTATTTCGCGCCTTTGGTGGGTTCGAGGACCACGCCGGGGCCGACCCATAGAGCGGCGCCCTCGGGCGAGGTGAGGAAGGCCCACACCTCCGCCGAGCCGTGCGGGATCGTGCGGGAGACTCCGATCTCCCATCCGACGTCTTTCGTCTGACCTGTGGGTCTCTCCATGGCGAACAGTATTTCGGGTGGGTACGACAGTCTGCCGAGGGTGCCGTCCGGCCGGTCCGTACGGTCGGCCCATTTGGCCGGTCCGTACGGCCGGCCCATTTGGCCGGCCCGTGCGGTCGGTCCGTGCGGTCGGTCCGTGCGGTCGCCGCGTGGCGCGACGTGCCCGCGGCCTGAGTGGGCACCCGCGATTCCGGCCGTGGTGCAGCGCGAGCGGGCGGCGCACGCTTAGAGGGTCGTCGGTTCGGGGCGGGAGGCCCGTCTCGCCTCGAGTTCGGGGCGGGAGGAGTCTCGCGCCGCGAGTCTGAGGCGGGAGGCCTTCACGCCGCGAGTTCGGGGCGGGACGTCTCTCCCGCCCCGACGACTTCGCCGCCCTGCTGCTCGGCGTGCTGCCGCCTGCTCGCTGACCGCTAGCGCGGCTCGGCGGTCTCGATCGTGGCCCACTCCTCCAGGTAGGTCAGCACGTCGTGAACGGGACGGTCGGTGGCCTGGGCCAGCCGTTTCAACAGCTCGTTCTCGATCTTCACGTGAGCGGCCAGCTGCTGGCTGACCAGGTCGGACGTCGGTGCGCTTATCGCATCACCCATCGCTACCGCGCCGGCCATGAACGCGTCCGGGATCGTGCGTGGACGCCGCACGCGGAACTCGCGCTGCAGATCGTCGAGATCGGGTTCTACGGTCGCGGTGCCGTACACCGCGGCCCAGGACGCGACCGCCCCGGGCATCGACGCCTCATCGGCGTGCAAGGACTGGAGCAGGGCCACCGCGCCGTGCAACGCGGAGGCCACCTCCTCGGTGTTCTCGTCACGACCGGTCGGGACCCGGTCGTGGTCGTTCTCGAACATCCGTCGCCTCCCCTGGCTTCGTCGGTGGCACCGTAGCGGTGACCACCGACGTTTTTTCGCCCGCGGAGCGCCGCCCACTCCGGGGCGCGGAGTGGGCGGCTCGTCACCTCGGATCAGCCGGTCTCAGCCGCGCTGCGTTCGGCCGCGCTGCGTTCGATGCAGAACTCGTTGCCCTCCGGATCAGCCAGCGTGACCCAGCCGGTGCCGTCGGTGCGCCGGTGATCGGCGACGAGCGTCGCACCCAACGCCAGAACCCGCTGAGCCTCCTCGTCGCGGGTGCGGCTGGTGGGCTGCAGATCCAGATGGAACCGGTTCTTCACCGTCTTGGGCTCGGGCACCGGGACGAACAGCAGGTCCGGGCCACCGTCGGGCGCGACGAGAAGCGCCTCCGGGTCGTCCGGGTGATTGCCGTTCTCGGGGTGCTCGCCGTAACCGGTGAGAGCCGACCAGAACTGAGCCAGCTCGTAGGGATTGGCACAGTCGATAGTGATGTGCCGAACTCGGACGCTCATGCGATGTCCTTCGCAAGACAGCGCGCCATCCGTGGCCGCGAGGGCGTCGTTCAGCCGACCACGAGAGGCGCGGAAACAATGGATGTGATCATCGCCGCACCTCCTTCCGGGTCGTGGACGCCGGGCCCACTCTCGCACGCCGGCCGCCGGCTGGGAAGCGGATTACGCGTGGGCAAAACAAAAGGCACCTTCGCTGAGTGGCGAAGATGCCTGGTGGTGATGGTGGTGGCCAGGGGCGGGGTCGAACCGCCGACCTTCCGCTTTTCAGGCGGACGCTCGTACCAACTGAGCTACCTGGCCGAATGCGGCGACTAAAGACGCCACTCCGCTGCCGCGCCGAAGCGCGGCAGCTAGAGCGGTCCCGACGGGATTTGAACCCGCGACCTCCGCCTTGACAGGGCGGCGAGCACTCCGAACTGCTCCACGGGACCTGGTGGGTAAGACCAAGTCTTGCCGTGCCCCCAACGGGATTCGAACCCGTGCTACCGCCTTGAAAGGGCGGCGTCCTGGGCCACTAGACGATGAGGGCGTGCAACCCGAACGGCGTTCATGTTGTCACACATGTCCGCCGGGCGGCGCACCCACCCCGTCCGCGTCGGGAGCGAGATCAGCATATGCGACAACGAGGCCAGGTGGCAAAAGCGCCCCCCACCGAATGTGAAAGCGCAGGTCAGAGTCGGGTGAGGCGGTACTTGGCGGTGAGTTCGGGCAGCAGGACCTTGCATGCGGCCACGGTTCGGGACCGATCACCGCCTCCGTCGTGCATGAGCACGATCACACCGGGGGCCTCACCGGCACGCACTCGCGCCACGATCGAGCTGGACGGCGGCTTCGCCCAGTCGCGTGGATCCACGGTCCATCCGAGCGACGCCATGCCTTGCTTGCGGGCCACCGAGACGATCACGCCGGCCCAGTTGCCACCGGGCGCGCGGAAGTAGGTGGGCCGCACGCCGCCGCTCGCCCTGGTGATGAGCCTGCTGGTGGCCCGCAGGTCGGCGTCGATCGCGGATCGCGACTTCGACTTCAGGTGCAGGTCGTGCCGCATCGTGTGGTTGCACAGCGTGTGCCCGTCGGCCGCGATCTTCCGGACGAGGTCCGGGTGCGCCTTCACGTTGACGCCGATCAGGCAGAACGTCGCTTTGACGTGGTACTTGCGTAGGAGGGCGAGCACCTGGGGGGTCCAGGTCGGGTCGGGCCCGTCGTCGAAGGTGAGCGCAATCGCGGACCGGCCGGTGTGACGGTAGGGCGTCGACGTCGGGTGCAGCAGTGGCTTCGGTGTGGGCCGCGACGTCGCGACCACCCCACTGCTGGGTAACGACGCGTACGACGGGCCGGCGCTCACGCCGAGCGTCGAGACGAGCGCCAAGGCCGCGCCCGCGGCGAGCAGTGTGGTCCTCGAACGTCGCTTCATGATCCCTGCCTGTCACCGTCGAACTGTGCCCGGGCGACGCTTTAGTGCCGTATGCCCAGATGAGCACTGTGAACGACGATGGGCGGCAACGCCCGTTTCTGTCAGAAACTCGGCACCTCTGAACCATTGGATGCCGCGACGGAGCGTGGTCTGGGGGATGTCTGTCGCCGTCGGCGTTCGGGTCTGAGACACTTCTGGGGGACGCGGCCGGGAGGGTCGGCTGCGCCTGTGCCGGGCCGTTAGCTCAACTGGCAGAGCAGCGGACTTTTAATCCGCGGGTTCTGGGTTCGATCCCCAGGCGGCCCACCCCGCAAGATGACGAACCCTCTGACCATGTCTGACGCGGCGCAGGTCAGCGGTGAGGCCGGGGTTCGATCCCCAAGTGGTCGCCCATGTTTTCGATGACTCGGGGCGACCACGTCTGGCGTCGATGCTAGGTGTTCATCTGGCGGCGCAGCCATGACGCCCGGGCGGCGATGGCGTCCTGGGAGATTGCCGCCTGGGGGGCCACGACGTCGAACCCGTGAAACCCGCCGGGCCAGACGTGCAGCTCGACGCGGCCGCCGGCCAGCCAGATGCGGCTTGCGAAGTCGACGTCCTCGTCTCGGAACGTTTCGGCCGTGCCGACGTCGATGAAGGTGGGCGGAAGTCCGGAAAGATCCGCGGTGCGGGATGGCGCGGCGTACGGAGACACGTCGGGTCCTCCGCGCACACCGTCGCCGAGCAGCGCGTTCCATCCGGTCTCGTTCGAGGAGCGGTCCCAGATGCCGAGGCCTTGCAGCTGCCGGGCGGAGGGTGTGTCGTTGCGGTCGTCGAGCATCGGGGACTGGAGTAGCTGAGCGAAAACGGCCGGGCCGTTGGAGTCACGTGCCATCAGGGTGACCCCCGCAGCGAGGCCGCCGCCGGCGCTGGCACCGGCGACGACGATGCGCTGAGGGTCGATGTTGAGCTCGGCGGCGTGAGCCGACATCCACACCAGGCCGGCGTAGCAGTCCGCGACGGGACCTGGATGAGGTGTCTCGGGTGCGAGCCGGTACTCGACCGACACCACGGCCATGCCCAGCGGTTCGGCAAGGTCGATCATCTCGACCAGACCGAAGCGGTTGTCTCCGACGATCATGCCGCCGCCGTGGGCGTAATAGATGGCCGCGGTCGGGGCTGCCGTGTGCTGCGGCAAGCAGATCAGCAGGGAGATGTCCGGTTCCCCGTCGGGCCCTGGCACCATCCGTTGCCGGACGTCGTAGGCGCCGCCGCGCGTGAGGCTCTCGTCGGTCGGGGATTCCACGCCGGGGACGGGCGCGCGCATTTCGACGATGTTGTCGGGGCGGTACGCGTCGGGCGCGCGCAGGCTGCTCAGCACTTCTACGACGGGCGCGAGCTCGGGGTCGAAGGGCGGCGGAGGTCCGATCGGCTGGACGAAAGATCGGTCCGTGGTGTGGGTGGTCATGGGTTCTCCTTGCGGTCGTCAACTGGGCGTGCTTCTGCGCCGGGTCGCAGGCAATGGCCGCCGGGATCGCGCCCCCGGGGCGATCCGGCGCCACCGACTCGGTGGTCAGCTGTGGCGCCGGATCGAACCGTTGCGGAAGTGGCGGTGCGGAGTTCGTTGCTGGCTCAGATGGTCGGGACGGTCCCGCCGTCGATGACGTACTCCGCGCCGACGATCGCCGAGGCGCGATCCGAGACCAGGAACCCGACCAGGTCGGCGATCTCCTCGGTGGTCGCGAATCGTCCCAGCGGTACTCCCCCGAGGGAGTCGTAGATCGTCTGCCTGGCTTCCTCACGGGTGAGTCCGTTGCCCTCGGCGAGCAGATCCACGAAGTTCTCGGTGGCCTCGGTCGCTATCCCGCCGGGGCTGATCGCGTTGACCCGTATGCCGCGCGGCGCGAGCTCGTTGGCAAGTCCCTTGCTGTAGGTGCGCAGCGCGCTCTTCGCGGCTGCGTACGCCAGGGTCGCGTCGTGTAGAGGCATTTCGCGCTGGATCGAGGTGAAGTGCAGCACCGTCGCCGACCCGGACTCGATCATCGCCGGGAGAAGCGCTCGGTCGAGTCGTACCGCTCCCAGGAAGTTGAGGTTCAACTCGGTGAGCCACTGCTCTTCGGTGATGACCGCGAAGCCGCCGGGTGGCGTCGACGACCCTCCGACGACGTGCACCAGGATGTCCAGTGCGCCGCCCTCGGAGATTCGGGCGGCGACGGCGTTGGCGCCGTCGATCGTTGACGTGTCCGCCTCGATGAACCGGTCAGGGTGCTCGTAGCCCTTGGGCATCGTTCGGGCCGTCGCGTACACGTCGGCGCCCATTTCCCGGAGTCTCTCGACTACGGCCTTGCCTGAGCCCTTCGATCCGCCCGTGACCAGTGCCCGGCGACCGTCGAGACGGTCGCGATCCGAACCAGACATGGTGCTCTACTTCTCCTCTGCAGATGATGTGGCCGGGTCTGGTCAGGCTTCGTGGTTGGCGATGACGATCTCCGCGATGAGGTCGTCACGCAGCGTGAACCGGTAGTCGAGCTCGGCGGTGCCGCCGGGGAACGTGCCTTCCAGCCGCAGGGTCGCGACGTAATGGGTGTCGTCGACGCGGCGAGCGCCGGTCTGCTCGGTGGTGTACTGGAACTCGGATCCGGCGTCGCGTATGAACGCGTGGACCTGGTCGTGCCCGCGGAAGGTCTCACCCTGGTCGATGGCCACCACGTCCTCGGCGAGGAACTTCGAGGCGGTGTCGGCGTCGTGGACGATGTGCGCGGCGAGGAAATCACGCACGATGGTCGGGAGCTGCTCGGACTGTGTCATGAATGCACCGTGCGGCCTGACGCGCCGGGAGGGTCAAGCGTTGGACTCTCTCCCCGGGGGAGGGTTCAGACTGCGCGGGTGCTGACCATCGGGGAGTTCTCGAGTCTGACCCACTTGAGCGTGCGGACCCTGCGTCGTTACCACGACGCCGCGCTGCTCGAACCCGCCGTCGTCGACCAGGCCACCAATTACCGCTACTACAGCGTCGACCAGATCCCGATCGCGCAGGTCATCCACCGGCTCCGCGAACTCGACGTCCCGCTGAGTGACGTGCAGCGGATCCTGCGCACCCCCGACCCCGGGGTCCGGGCGGCCCTCGTGGCAGAGCACCTGCAACGCCTCGAAGACGTGCTCGACCGCACCCGAGCCGCGGTCGTGTCGCTACGTCGTCTGCTCGAGCCTGATCCAGCGCCGATCCACGTGGAGTTGCGTGCCGAGCCGGCCCGGACGGTCGCGGCAGTGGAGGCCGTGGTCAAGAGTTCTGACATCGAGGCCTGGTTCGCCGGCGCGATGGCCGAGCTGGAGGCAGCCGTCGGCGACACCGTGGCCGGACCGCCAGGCGGCACCTACGACAACGCCCTGTTCGAACAGGAACGAGGTCACGCGCTGGTATACCTGCCGACGAGCGCTCCACCCCGCACCGGACGCGTGCACCCCGTGACGCTGCCGGCTGCCGAGCTGGCCGTCACGACTCACGTCGGCGAGCACAACGGGGTCGAGGTCACCTACGGCGAACTCGGGACCTGGGTGGTTCAGAACGCGATGTCGGTGGCCGGGCCGGTGCGGGAGGTCTACCTCGTCGGTCCGCGTGACACGCGCGATCCCGCCGCCTGGCGCACCCAGATCGGCTGGCCGGTCTTCCGCGTCACCTGAAGCGGGCACTGCGGCGCGGGCCTGCCCGGATCGGGCAGTCCGGTAGTCGTCGAGCGTGCGGGTCCGGCTCCGGCCAGTACGTTGCTGCGGCCGACCATCCCGTGGTCCCTGCACCGCGACCTGGCTATTCATCGACCCCAGGTGACCGTTACGCATAGGGTCACGGCGATCGACCGAGAGAATGAGGTGAGGGTCACGAGCGAAAAGCAGTCCCCCTCCGGCGCACCGCGACCGGTCGGTTCCCAGCCGGCTGCCGACGGTTCGCGGGCGATCGATGCGGTGATCGGTGATTGCGCTCTCTACGAGAACGGGCGGCGTCAGGGCCGACCGGTTCCCTTTCCTCTGGTGGGGGACGTGGCGTCGCAGACCGAAGGCTTCGTGTGGATCGGGTTGCAGCAGCCCACCGACGAGGACATCGCCACGCTCGCCGAGGAGCTCTCGCTCCCGCCGCTGGCCGTCGAAGACGCCGTGGTGGCCCATCAGCGGCCCAAACTCGAGCAGTACGGCGACGTGCTGTTCGCCGTCCTCAAGCCGGTCCGCTACGTCAACCACGACGAGGTGCTGGAGACCGCGGAGCTCGCGCTGTTCCTCGGTCCGCATTTCCTCGTCACTGTTCGTCACGGTGAGAGTGGTGTCCTGAGCCAGGTGCGCTCCGAGCTCAACCAACCCGACGGCCCGCTGGCTGCCTATGGCCCGGCCGGCGTGCTGTACCGAGCCGCTGACCTGGTCGTCGATGGGTACGAAGAGGCGCTGGAACGGATCAACGTCGATGTCGACGACATCGAGGCGCAGGTGTTCGGAGACCGCGACACCGATCACGGGGAACGCATCTACAAGCTCAAGCGGGAGATCGCGGAGTTCCGCCGGGCTGCTGTGCCGCTGAACGCGCCACTACAGCGGCTGGCCGGGGGAACGGTGCCAGGAGTGGACGAGGCGCTCTCGGAGAATTTCCGGGACGTCCACGACCACGTGCTGCGGACCATCGACGCGATCGAGGCGCACGACCGGTTGCTCAGCGACATCCTCCAAGCCGATCTGAGCCGCTTGAGCGTCCGGCAGAGCGAGCTGGCGTTGAAGCAGAACGAGGTCACCGCCCGCCAGAACGAGGACATGCGCAAGATCTCGGCGTGGGCGGCCATCGGTCTGGCGCCGACCGCGATCGCCGGTCTCTACGGGATGAATTTCGACAACATGCCGGAGTTGCGGTGGGAGTACGGCTACTTCGGGGTCCTCGCGGTCATCGCCGCGGTCTGCGTCACCTTGTACGTGCTCTTCCGGCGCAACGGCTGGCTGTGAATCGCCTAGCCAGCGGCGCTGGCTCTCCTGGCGAATGCCTGACCCACCGCAGTTCCATGGTCGGTCTCCTCAGCGGCTGGTGGTGCGAGCGGCGTTGTAGTGGTCGTCGGTGACCGGCTCGGCCCAGGTGGTGGCGTCGCCTTCCCAGAGTGCGAGGTGCTCCATGAACCGGTCGGGTGCCGCGCCGTGCCAGTGCTCCTCGCCGGGCGGGCAGGTGACGGTCTCGCCGGGGTGGGCCTCGAAGACCGTCCCGTCACGGGTGCCGATCAGCGCGACGCCGGAGACGACGTGCAGGGTCTGGCCGAGCGCGTGGGTGTGCCAGTTGGTGCGGGCGCCGGGGGAGAACCGGACCAGGTTGGCGCGCATCCGCGAGGGTTCCTGACCGGCGACGACGACGTCCCACCAGACGTCGCCGGTGAACCAGTCGGCCGGGGCCTTGCTGCTGGACTGCGGCTTGATGAATTCCATCGTTCCTACTTTCCTTTGGGACGCCGTTCCTGGGGACGCCGAGCCGGCGCGCACCGGAGCGGGGCCGCCGGTGAGGGTGATGTTCCTCCCGAACAGGCTGCCGAATCCGATCGGGGCGTCCTCGTACTGGGGGGACGCCGACGCGGCTGATCGTGCCGCCGGGGCGGTGGCCGACGGCTTCGATGACGACGTGGGTGCCGTCGCCGCCGGTGAGCTCACGGACGCGCTCGATGCCTTCGTCGCCGCGCTCTTCGACGACGTCGGTGGCGCCGAATTCGCGGCCGAGGTCGGTGCGGGTCTTGTGGCGCCCCATCAGGACAGTCTGCTCGGCGCCGAGCTGTTTGGCCGAGAGCACGGCGAGGAGGCCGACGGCGCCGTCGCCGATCACCGTGGTGGTGCTGGTGACGCCGCCGCGGAGAGGGAGGGCCTCGGAGTTCCTGTCCTCGCGGCGAGCGCGACTCACCCCGCAACAGGCCGGGCTACCCGCCTACGGCGGCCACCGCCGGGCAAAGGCCTGCGCCGGGAAGAGGTCGCGCTCCTGGCCGGGGTCTCCATCGACTACTACGTCCGGATGGAGCGCGGGAACCTTTCCGGCGCCTCCGACCGCGTTCTCGACGCGGTCGCGCGGCTCTCCGGCTGGACGAGGCCGAGCACGAACACCTGTTCGCGTTGGCCAAGGCGGCCGGCCCGGCCGCTCGTCCCCGCCGCACTCCGCCGAGTAGCGTCCGGCCGACCGTGCAGCAGGTGCTCGACCGGTCCTCGCCGACCCGCGGCCGCCGCCGAACACCACGCGATTCGTCTATCCGGATCCGGCCGTGCCGGACCGCACGCCCGGGCCCTGATCGAACTGGTCGGTGAGCTCTCCACACAGAGCGAGTGCAGCTGCCCTCCGAGCCGGAACTGACGCTCAACATCTACACGGCGGCCGCGGGCACCCCGGCCGCCGACGGGCTGAAGATGCTCGCCAGCTGGGCCGTCACCCAGGAAGTGGCCGACGCGGACGCCGCGTCGGCGGGGTCCGACCAGGGCTGAGGTAGGGGCAGGGCCTGGAGCGGAGGCCCGGGACGCGACGTTCCCCGCCGACAACCGTCAGGCCGGCATGATTCGTGGCCTGACGGCTGGGCGCGGTGACCGACCGCTGCCGAGCGGCCGTCCACAACGGAACGGCCGCCGGCAGAACAGCGGGTTTACGGGAAGGGGTAGTTCCAGGTGAACTGCCCGTTGAGCGTCCCGTTGCAGGCATATTGGACGAGGGTGGTCTTGTTGGCAGTCCCGGCGCCCTTCACCGCGATGCAGAGGTTGCTCTTCGCGTTGCGGATCTTGTACCAGCCGAGGCCGCCTCCGGCTGGCCGTACGTAGTCCGTGCGCCACCTCGAGTTGGTGGATCCGTTACAGGTGTATTGAATGATCGCCGCGCCGGAGGCAGTCGAAGCGCCCTTCACCACCATGCACTTGTCGGTTTCCCGGTTGCGTATTTCCCAGACTCCGGTCGACACCTCGTCGAAGTACCACTGCTGGTTTTCTTTCAACCGGTCGCAGGTGTAGATGATGATGCTCGCGCCGTTAGCCGTCGTACCGTCGGGAACGTCCAGGCATTTGACCGGATCGGGAGACGCCGGGAAGATCTGGTAAGGGCCGAGCGTGGCCGCTGTCGCAGGTGACTGGGCCACACCCAACAGGGCGGCTCCGAGCACTGTGAGGACCACGGAAGTTCGCGTGAGCCAGCGCCGAGGTAGCTTCAATTTCTTCTCTTCCCCATGTCTCCGGAGATACGGCCCAGCGCCCGACGGTGAGGGGCCTACTCGGTTGAGTGGGGGCGATCGTAGGCGGCGGTGTCTACTGTGCACCTTCGCGCGGCTCGAGCACTCCGTCGGTGCCGGGCTGCGCTCGACACGGTCCTTGTCCCGCGCAGGAGCCCGGTCGAGCCCGGAGCGATCGACCCGGACTGCCGGCCGTGGAAAGCCCAACCGATCATGCGATGTCGGTGCCTTCGGGGGCGATTACGGGGTTATGGGTTGGCTTCTTTCCGGAGCTTCGAGTCGGGCTGGAAAGCGCCGCTGCGCACTAAAGTCCCGTTCGACTCGCTTTCAGTTACGTCCACCGAAGGTCTTTTAGTGCGGCCGGTCCATTCCTCGATCGGATGTCGATCTATCAGGTTCCTCATCCCGAGCTCGGATACAGCTGCTGATTTCCAATAGCGACCACCACACGTACCTGGCGTGCACTTCCGGATGACTGGTCATCGGGCAGTGGTCGGCCCCTGCCGCGCGCCCAAGCCAGCGAAGCTGATCTCGCTGTCCGCGCTCGGCCACCCTGGTCCTGGCGACGCTCGCTGGTGGACACGGTGGTCGCGCTGAGCGTCGTGTTCGTCGGAGCGGTCGGTCTGCGTGGCCGTCCGCGTCACTGGCGCTGGTTCTGGCCCGGCGCCGGCCTCTCGCAGGATCACCATCGACATCACGACGGCGACACCGGAGATGATGGTGGCCCTCCAGAGCGCGGGCGGCGACGAAGCCCAGCGCCAGCGCCGGTGCCCGAGCCGGGGCTGTGCCGGATAGTCGGGCGCCTCGGCCAGGGTGAACGGAGGATACCGGTCGGTGCCCAGTGCGCTGTAGGCGTAGAAGGTCACTCGCCAACTCCAGCGCAGCACGCCGAGGTTGGAGTCGAACAGCGGCCGCGGATATCGGCCGGTGAACGTGACAAGTGTGGGTCGAGGTGCGCATCCACACGCACCGGACGAGCGGACGCTACGGTCCTGACCGTCGTACCTCCCTGGATCGGCGAGAGCGCCGGTCCGGAGGTCAAGAAGTCGCGACGGACCGAGCCACAGTTGCACGAGCCCGTCAAGAAGCCGACCGACCACTCTGTTGTCGCTCGACCCGAAACGCAGCGGTGCCACGTCTGGCTACCGAGATCTGGGGCAGCACGTCCGGTGGGCGTCGGCCGTCCCAGGTACGGATGAACCGATCCGACCCCGGCTGCACGCGCTATTCGTTCGTGCGAACGGCGCCGCCGTGAATTCGGACGCGCCGGTGGCCGCCGCGGGTGCCGTCAGCGGTAGCGGAGGCTCTCGACGGTGTATCGGACGAATTCGCCGGAGTCCTGTTGGTCGGTGCCGTGGAACCAGCCGGCGGACGCGGTGCGCGGAATGGTGAATCCAGCGTCGCTGATCTCGCCGCTCAGCGTGGCGCCGAAAGGATGTGAGGCGAAGGGTGCGCGGCCCGGTTTACCCCATCGGGACATGACCAGGTCGGTCAACGTCCCTTCCGTGTCAACCGTCACCGTCACCTCATGGGTTTCGTGCGCCCCGTGGGCCCCGGCGACGCGTCCGATCCGGGCGACGGCCCGGTCGGCGTCGAGCGGCTGCCAGCTGACGTGCGAGCTCAGGGCCGCGGCCGGTGCTGCCCACAGCAGCTCACAGGCGTGCCGGTCGGAGGCGCTACGGGTGATGTCCGCCCCCGTGCCCTGGACCACGGGGACGGCGTCGAAGAGCCGCCAGCGCATCTCACCGGTGCCGCGGGTGTAGCGGTCGAACCCGACCACCGGAGGTCCTAACACCCGTGCGGTCGCTGCCCATACGTATCCGCCGTCCGGTGAGAGCCGCTGTGTCGCGCTGAAGGGCCGCCATCCGCGGAGCCGGATCTGTCCTGTGGTGCGGATCTCGACCGAGGTCAGAAGCGGGGTTCCCGGTTCGATGGCGTGCGTCAGCCAGCGGCGCACCGGTTCCGGGTGCTCCGCGACCAGCGTCGGAGTGAAGGTGGCGGCCGGTCGGGTCGCGATCAGCAGGCCTTGCCAGTCGCCCAGCGTGCGGGCGGTGAGTCCGTGCGGGGGCGGGGACTTCTTTTCCAGCGACATCGGAGTCCTTCGCGGCAGGGGGTGCATTCAGGTGGAGACGTACGCCCGACGGTCGCGATTCACCTCGCGGACGCGGTGACGCGAGCGCGGCGCACGACTCCGTGGCCGACACCGCAGCCGCCTCCGACGTGCCTCATCGCCGAGTTGGTTCGACGCATTCCGAACGGTAGACCAGTAGCGGCAGGTCAGGAGGTGCTCGGGCCCGTGAGCGCACCGGTGAAACATTCGACGCTTCGTCCGCTACGCATTCGCCGGTGGCACCGCCGAAATCGCGGTCATGCTTCTCGAGCCGCTCTCGGGTATGCCGCTGCCGCTGCTCCCGGCCCAGATTCTCTGGATCACTCTGGTGACGCACGGCCTCCTCGCGCCCGGAACGGAGAGGTTCGGCCAGCACTCTGGACGCGGCTCGGGGCGCCCAGCTGTCCGTGGTGGGCGCCGAGGCCGCTGGCGGGATTCCTAGGTGGTCCAGGTCCAGTTGGCGACCGCGGGGTCGTCCTCACCGTGGTCGCGGGTATGGGCGCGGGCGGCCAGGCGGGCGTCGGCCATCTGCTGGCGCAGCATGGCGGCGCGGCTGCCCAATGACGGGACCCGGTCGATGACGTCCATGACCAGTCGGTACCGGTCGAGATCGTTGAGCATCACCATGTCGAATGGGGTCGTCGTGGTGCCCTCTTCCTTGTAGCCCCGAACGTGGAAGTTGTGGTGGTTGGCGCGGCTGTAGGTGAGCCGGTGGATCAGCGACGGGTAGCCGTGGTAGGCGAACACCACCGGTTTGTCGGACGTGAACAGCGCATCAAAATCGCGGTCGGACAACCCGTGCGGATGCTCGGTGTCCGGCTGGAGGCGCATCAGATCGACGACGTTGACCACCCGGACGCGCAACTCCGGGAGGCGCTTGCGGAGCACGGCCGCAGCCGCGACGGCTTCGAGCGTGGGGACGTCGCCTGCGCAGGCGAGAACGACGTCCGGTTCTCCGTCGGTGCTACTGGCCCACTTCCAGATTCCCAGTCCGCGGGCGCAGTGCGCGACGGCCTCGTCGATGTTCAGGTAGTTCAGCGCAGGCTGTTTGCCGGCCACGATCACGTTGACGTAATGCCTGCTGCGCAGGCAGTGGTCGGCCACCGACAGCAACGTGTTGGCGTCCGGCGGCAGGTAGACCCGAACGGTGTCGGCCTTCTTGTTCACCACGTGGTCGATGAATCCCGGGTCCTGGTGGGAGAGCCCGTTGTTGTCCTGTCGCCAGACGTGCGAGGACAACAGATAGTTGAGCGACGCGATCGGTGCGCGCCACGGAATGTGCCGGGTGGTCTTGAGCCACTTGGCGTGCTGGTTGAACATCGAATCGACGATGTGGATGAACGCCTCGTAGCAGCTGAACATCCCGTGCCGGCCGGTGAGCAGATAGCCCTCGAGCCAGCCCTGACACAGGTGCTCGGAGAGCACCTCCATCACCCGGCCGTCGGCGGAGAGGTGATCGTCACCGGGCACCACCTCGGCGTCCCAGGCGCGGTCGGTCTTCTCGAACACCGCCGAGAGCCGGTTGGAGGCGGTCTCGTCCGGACCGAACAGCCGGAACCGGTCAGGGTTGGCCGTGATGATGTCGCGCAAGAACCCGCCGAGCACGCCGGTGGCCGAGCTGGACTCGAGCCCTGGTTGTTCGACGCCTACGGCGTAGTCGCGGAAGGGCGGCATGACCAGATCGCGGAGCAGGCGGCCGCCGTTGGCGTGCGGGTTCGCGCTCATCCGGCGGACACCCTTGGGGGCGAGCGCCTGCAGTTCGGGAACCAGCCGTCCGGTGGGGTCGAACAGTTCCTCCGGGCGGTAGCTGCGCATCCACTGCTCCAACTGCACGCGGTGGGTCACGTTGGTGCGGGTCTCGGACAACGGCACCTGATGAGAGCGGAAGGTTCCCTCGACCGGGAGCCCGTCGACCTCCTTGGGTCCGGTCCAGCCTTTCGGGGTGCGCAGCACGATCATCGGCCAGGCCGCCCGCAGTGATGTCCGCCGCTTCCCGGTGGCCTCCCTGGCTTCCTGCTGGATGGTCCCGATTTCGTCCACGACCGCGTCAAGGGTTTCCGCGAGTTGCTGGTGGACCGCGAGGGGGTCGTCCCCGGTGACGAAGTAGGGCCGGTGGCCGTAGCCGCGCATCAGGGCGGCCAGTTCGTCCTCGGGTATCCGGGCCAGCACCGTCGGGTTGGCGATCTTGTAGCCGTTGAGGTGCAGCACGGGCAGCACCGCACCGTCGGTGACCGGGTTGAGGAACTTGTTCGAATGCCAGCTGGCGGCCAGCGGACCGGTCTCGGCCTCGCCGTCCCCGACGACGCAGAGCACCAGCAGGTCCGGGTTGTCGAATGCGGCACCGTACGCGTGCACCAAGGCGTAGCCGAGTTCACCACCCTCGTGGATCGACCCCGGTGTCTCGGGCGCCACATGGCTGGGGATGCCGCCGGGGAACGAGAATTGCCGGAACAGCGCCCGCATACCCTCCTCGTCCTGGCCGATCGCGGAGTAGACCTCGCTGTAGGTGCCTTCCAGGTACGCGTTGGCCACCAGGCCCGGACCGCCGTGCCCCGGGCCGGTGACGTACAACGCGTTCAGGGCGCGCTCGTTGATGACCCGATTCATGTGCGCGTACAGCAGGTTCAGACCGGGGGTCGTGCCCCAGTGCCCCAGCAGGCGCGGCTTGACGTCGTCGACGCTCAGCGGCTCTCGGAGGAGTGGGTTGTCCATCAGATAGATCTGACCGACCGACAGGTAGTTCGCCGCCCGCCAGTACGCGTCGATGAGGGCCAGGTCGTGCGGGCTTCGCTGCCGAGGTGTCGTGGACGCGAGAATTGTCATGTCGTGGCACCGTCTCGGGTCGCCGGGCGACCGATGTCGGAATACACCGAGAGCGGCATCCGGCTGACCGCCGATGCGCGAGATGCTCCTGGTCTCTCCAGGCTACGCGCGCTCGACCTCTCGTCGGTCCGGTCACGATCGCCGAGCCGGCTGACCACCGTCGGCGCGGAGTAGAGTCGCAATTGCCTGAGGGCAAGTCGCACATCGGCGTTCTGGCCGGTGCCGTTCCCGGGTGAGGATCCTCTTCGACCGTTGCGGTCGAGAACGGATGTACCGGCATGAGGTCGGTCCGTAATCTTTGCTTCTTACTCGTTTCCGGTGTCGGGTCATGACGCTGGTCGTCGTGGCCCTGGTCGTCGTCCTGGTCGTGGTGCTTCTCCTGCTGGTCACCGGCGTGCGCCTGGTCCAGCAGTTCGAAAAGGGCGTGGTGCTGCGTTTCGGGCGGTTGCTTCCCGAGCTGCGAGAGCCCGGACTGCATTTCATCGTTCCGTTGGCCGATCGCATGATCAAGGTGACGATGCAGACCGTGGTGGTGGGTATCCCGCCGCAGGGCGCGATCACCCGCGACAACGTGACGCTGGTCGTCGACGCGGTCGTTTACTACCGGGTGATCGATCCGGTCAAGGCCGTCATCAATGTCCAGAATTACGCACTGGCGGTGTCCCAGGTCGCGCAGACGTCGCTGCGTTCGGTGATCGGCCGGGCCGATCTGGACACGTTGCTGTCCGACCGGGAGCAGATCAACGATGAGCTCAAGCAGGTCATCGACGCTCCGACCGAAGGTCCGTGGGGCCTGCACATCGAGCGTGTCGAGGTCAAGGACGTGTCGCTGCCCGAAGGCATGAAGCGTTCGATGTCGCGACAGGCCGAAGCCGAGCGGGAGCGCCGCGCGCGGGTCATCGCTGCCGATGGTGAGTTCCAGGCTTCGGCGAAGCTGGCGCAGGCGGCTCGGGCGATGGATGCGACGCCAGGGGCGCTCCAGCTGCGGCTGCTGCAGACCGTGGTCGACGTCGCCGCGGAGAAGAACAGCACGCTGGTGATGCCGTTCCCGGTCGAGCTGCTGCGCTTTTTCGACCGGGTGACCCCGGCCGACACCGCGGTCACCGAGGCACAGCCGGTGGCCACCAGCGAACACAACGGACACCAGACCGCCGATCTGGACCCGACCGTCCTCGCGGTTCCGAGGAGCGCCACGACCATCGCCACCAACCCCGGCTGACCGTTGACGGTCCGTTCGAGGAATCGAAGCTCGGAGGGCGAGCGTTCGGCGAAGAAGCGCGCGACCTGCTCGGTGCCCGCCACCGGGCGGATCGCCGCCCGCACCAGCCCGCCACCGTCGAAGCCGCCCGCGATCAGGCCTCCACGTAGACCCAGGCCGTGCGGCCGCTGGTGAGGGGTGCCTGCACGCGACGGTAGTCGTCGACCTCGTACTCGTCGGCGCGGAGCAGGTCGGCCTCGGTGACCTCCAGCGCCGCTCCGTCGACGGTGTCGGCGGGGTTCGCGCTGGGCGTCAGCATGGGGTGATGGGTCTGGCCGCTGACCGCCAGGACGTGCGGGTCGGTGATCTCGACCCGGGTGAGGCGGTACCCGAGCAGGGCGTCGGGCTCACCGGTCAGTTCGCGACCGAACGTGGCCTGCTGGACGCCGGGATCGCGAAGCGTCCCGTAGGAGAAGAGCAATGGCACGGAGCCCACGGTACCGATCTGGAACCCGGCGGACCGGGGCGCTCCGTACGGTCGAACCGGGAGACCTTCGATGGGCAAGCTGCGCGCGGCGCGGCACTTCTGGACGCCATTGTGCTTCGTGCTCATGGCGCGCTGCTCCCGGCGCTGTTCGTGTGCTTCGGATCGCTGGGCTGGAGCCCGCCGGTGGGCACACGCGTCGATTCTTCGACGAAGCGCTCGCGATCGCCATGGCCGGTGCCGAACGGGCCGGCCGGCGACGCCGTGCTCAAGGAAATCTCGCGGATGTGGTTCGCCTCGGTGACGTGGTCGCCCGCTACGGCGGGGAAGAGTTCGCCGCCGTCTTGACGCCCACCGATCCCGAGCACCTGCACGCTGTCGCCGAACGCATTCGGAAATCGATCTGCGACGCCCGATCGCGCTCGACGACGCCCGGACAACGCCCGGACGCCCCAACAGTTCACGTTCGTCGCCGACGAATCGTTGTACCGGGCCAGGGCGGACGAGCGGAACCGGGTGAGCGTCGCCCCGATCGAGGTGCTGAATTGACGCTTCAGCGGTCGCCGAGTTGGTCGCGCACCGTGGCGGCCAGGCGCGCGAGTCCGGCGCCGAGGTGGCGTTGCTGAGCGCCGCTGAGCGGATCGAACACCAATTCCCGGACCCGTTCGACGTGGCCCGGTGCGCTGTCCACGACTTTGCGCAGGCCGGCCTCGGTGAGCGTCGCCAAGGTGTATCGGCCGTTGTCGGGGTCGGGATAGCGGGTGACCCAATCGCGTCGTTCGAAGCGGACCATCACTTTTGACAGCCGCGGCAGCGTGCAGTTGCAGTCCTCGGCCAGTTCGCTGAGGCGCATGGTGAGCGCGTCGGTCATCGAGAGCCGCGCCAGCACGCTGTATTCGAAGTTCGAGATGCCCGCGTCTCGCTCCAGTTGGCGATCGAGCAGCGTGGGCAGCGCGATCACCACGGTGAGGAGGTCCTGCCAGACCTTCTGCTGTTCGTCGTCGAGCCAACGGGGCGAGCCGGTCATGGCGCGCAGCCTACTTCGCCGGTTCGGTCCAGCGCCCGATCTCACTTGCCCAGGCAAGTCCAGAGGGTTAGCTTGGGAGTTGCCCAGGCAAGTCAAGGCGTCTCAGGAGTTGGCATGAAGGCAGTTCGGTACCACGAGTTCGGCCACGTCGAGGTCCTGCGCCAGGAGGACGTCGACCGTCCGGTACCCGGCCCCGGCCAGGTGCTGGTGAAGGTCGTGGCCACGTCGTTCAACCCCGTCGACGACCACATCCGGCTCGGTGTGCTCGCCGGAGCCATCCCCACGCCGTTACCGATCACGCCCGGCCTGGACCTGGCCGGCACCGTCGCCGAGCTCGGCGCGGGGGTGAGCGGGCTGCGGGTCGGTGACCCGATCGTCGCGATGCTCCCGCTCGACGCGCACGGCGGAGCGGCCGAGTACGCGCTGGTCGCGGCGGACCTGATCGCGGCCGCTCCGCAGAGCATCGCGCTGGCCGACGCCGCCGCGCTGCCGCTGACCGGTCTGGCCGCCCGCCAGGCCGCGGTCGAGCTCGCCGGGATCAGGTCCGGTCAGACCGTGCTGGTGAACGGCGCGGGTGGTGCCGTGGGCAGCATCGTCGTCCAGCTCGCGGCCGACGCCGGGGCGGAGGTCACCGCGGTCGACTCGCCCGAGCACGCCGACCGTCTGCGCGGCTACGGTGCGCGGAACGTCGTCGGTCCGCTGGACCTCGAGGCCGGTCCCGCGTCCGTCGGCGGCCCCTTCGACGTGGTGATCAACCACGTCCGGCTGGCGCCGGACGACCTGGCCGGACTGACCCCGTACGTGGCCGACGGCGGCATCGTGGTCAGCTCCGCCGGGCCGGTGCCGGCCGACGAGAGCCGCTCGGTGCGCAGCGCGAGCGTGTGGGTCGCCCCGAGCGGCTCCGGACTGGCCGACCTGGTCGCCCGGATCGACGCCGGACGCCTCAAGCTCCACGTCGTCGACCGCCGCCCCCTGCACGACCTGGCGGCCGTCCACGACGAGGCCGCCAACGGCAAGCTACGAGGCAAAACAGTCATCGTCGTCGCCTGAGGCACGCTCGGCATCGTCCGTGGCGGCCCGCTACGAGCAGACGGAGCGCTTGATCGAGCGGTTGCCTCAGGGCTGAGCCTCGCGGGTCCGGATCGTCGCAGCCGGCCGCTCCGCGCCGATCGGGGACTTCGCCGGCAGCAGCACGGCGGAGGGGTGGACGTCGTCGTGCAGGATTTCGATCGTGGTGACGTGGGCCGTCGTGGCGGTCGCGACGGGCTCGCCGCCGCCGAGGTTGCGGGCGAAGCGGGGAAACGCGCCGGCCGACACCTGGACACGCAGGCGGTGGCCACGCCGGAACACGTACGCGGTGGGTGACAACTGGACGGTGACCTCGGTGTCGCCGTCGGGCCGGACCGTGACCAGGTCGTCGCAGACGTTGACGGACCGGCCGCGCTCGTCGACGTCGCAGAGCCGGACGAAGAGGTCGCAGCCGGGGCGGTCGGCACGGAGCCACACCTGCGCCTCGACCTCGCCGACGACCTCCAGCTCGGCCTCGAGCACCGGCGAGGTGAAAGTCAGCACGTCGGCGCGTTTCTCCAGCGGCCGGTTGTCCTTGGGCCCGGGCCCGTCGGCGTCCAGCTTCGGTCCGCCCAGCGCCGGGGTCGGGTCGTTCGGGTCGTACGTGAAGGTGGTCGGAGCGGAGGCGGGGTTCGCGCCGCGCTCCAGCGCGCCTGCGGAGCGCAGGTGCCAGCGCTGCTGCGGGTAGCCGGCCGGCGGCCACTGGTCGAAGTCCCGCCACTGGTTCGTGCCCATCACGAACAGCCGCACCGGGGCCCGGTCGGCCGGCTGCTCGCCGCGCGCCAGGGTGGCACCCCAGTCGACCACCTGCTCGATCGCGGCCCCCATGCCCGCCGGGTCGGCGTGCCACCACGGTCCGACGGTCAGACGCGGGTGACGGCCGGCGGCGGCCAGGGCCTGGAAGTCGCGTAACTGGTCGGTCAGGAAGATGTCGTACCAACCGGTGACCGAGCTGACCGGGACCGTGACGTCGGCGACCGTGCCGCTGTGGTCCTCGTCCTTCCAGTACGGATCGTTCTGGTCGTAGCGCAGCGTCTCCTGGAAGAACGGCGACTCGTGGCCGAGCAGCGCTTTGTCCACGTCCACCAGGGGCAGGGTGTTCATCGCCGCGGCGACGCGCTTGCGGTCCAGGCCCAGCATCGACCGCAGCAAGGCGCGTGGCCGTTCCTGCGTCGCGGTGTTCCACACCCAGTTGGTCAGCGTGTCGAGTTCGAAGCGGCCGGGACGTAGCAGGGTCAGCGCCAGCCGCGACGAGGTGATGTGCGGAACCATCGCTTTGACCTGCACCGGCGCATCGGCGGCAAGGGTCCAGGCGGTGTAGCCGAAGTAGCTCGAGCCGGCCAGCACCACACCGCCGGTGGCCCACGGCCGATCGGCCAGCCAGCGCATGGTGGCCAGGCCGTCCTCGCGCTCGTGACGCATGGCCAGGAACTCGCCGCCGGAGCCGAACGTGCCGCGGCTGCGCACCATCAGCACGTGCAGGCCGCGCTCGGCGATCGCGCGTCCGTACAGCCAGCCCAGCGGGCCGCCCGGCCCGTAGGCGGTGCGCACGAGCACGGTCGGCAGGTGGGGGTCAGCGGGAGCGGCGGGCGCCCAGTGGTCGGCGAGCAGCGTCACGCCGTCCGCGACCTCGATCGGGATGTCCCGCTCGACGGTCACGTCACGGGTGCGGGCGGGCGGAAGCGCGAGCATCCGCTGCCCGAGCCGACCGGCCAGCTTGATGGCGAAGTCGCGAGTACTCACTGCGGGGTCCCTTCGGATTTAACGCACGCCGTGATGCGTTATCTACCGGGAGCATAGGCATGGGAGTTAGCGCATCGCAAGGTGCGTTATTGTGGAGGCATGCGTCAGCGGGCCCGATCGACCGACGACAAGCTGCGCCGCTCCGAGGACCTGCTGGTGGCGGCGGAAGCGATCGCGCTCGAGCGGGGTGGCGTCCGGTTCGTGACGCTGGCGCCGGTCACCGAGAGGGCCGGCCTGCACCGCACCGGCGTTCGGCGCTACTACGCCAGCAAGGAGGAGCTCCTCCTCGAACTGGCCGAACGGGGCTGGCGCCAGTGGAGCGCCGCGATCACCGACGCGGTCGGCGAGCGCCGCGAGCTGGCCCCCCGGGACGTCGCGACCGTGCTGGCCGACACGATCGCCTCGTTGCCGGTGTTCTGCGACCTCCTGACGCACGTCACGCTGAGCCTGGAAGGTGACGTCGACATCGAGCGGGCCCGTCAGTACAAGACGAACTCGTTCGCGGCGTACGACGAGATCGTGGGCGTGCTGGAGCGGTCGAGCAGCATGACGGTCCAGCAGATCCAGGCCCTGCTGGCCGCCACGCTCGCGTTCGCGGCCAGCTTCTGGCAGGTGTCGCACCCCACGCCGACGCTTGCCGCGCTGTACGAGCAGGTGCCGGAGTGGGGGCACGTGGCTCTGGACTTCCGGCCCCGGCTGCGGCTGCTGCTCCGGTCGACGGCCATCGGACTCACCGAGACGCTTCCCTAGGACGTCGGGTGGTCGTCGTGCCCGAGGTCGGTCAGGGTGGCGGCGGCGCCGTGGCGGTACAGGGAGTCGAGGGCGGCGAGGTACGGCGTCCGGAACGCCGGTTCGGTCACGAGGTCACCGAAGAGCTGCGGGTCGCGCAGGAAGGCGACCGGGTCGTCGGCGTATCGGCGTGCGGACGCGGTGAGGCGCTCGGCCAGGCGGTCCACCACGTCGATGGGGGCGCCTTGTTCGTCGACGCCCTCGGCGTAGCGGGCCCAGCTCGCGCAGACGGCGGCCGCCAGCGTGACGGGCCGACCGGCGGCGAGGTTCTCACGCACGGCGGGCAGCACGAACTTGGGGATCCGGTCGCTGGTGTCGGTGCCGAGGCGGGCGAGCGTGTCGCGCACCTCCGGATTGGAGAACCGCTCGACGAGCGTGCGCTTGTAGTCGGCCAGGTCGATGCCGGCGACCGGGCGAAGCGTGGGGGTCGCCTCCTCGAGGTAGCGGGTCAGGAACGCGGCGATCGCGGGATCCTGCGCGGCCTCGTGGGTGTACCGGTGGCCGGCGAGGTAACCGAAGTAGCACAGGGCCTGGTGACCGGCGTTCAGCAGCCGCAGCTTCATCAGCTCGTACGGTTCGACGTCGGGCACCAGCTGGACACCGGCGTGCTCCCAGGGCGGCCGGCCCGCGCCGAAGTCGTCTTCGAGCACCCACTGGAAGAACGGTTCGGCCACCACCGGCCAGCCGTCGCGCACACCGAATCGCGTCACGGTCTCCGTGCGGTCGGCGTCGGTGATGACCGGCGCGATGCGGTCGACCATCGAGTTGGGGAAGCGCACCGACGACTGCAGCCAGTCGGCGAACTCGGCGTCGGCGAGCCGCGCGTAGGCCGTGAGCATCCGCCCGGTGAGGTGCCCGTTGCCCTGGACGTTGTCGCACGACATCACCGTGAACGCCGGCACGCCGCGGTCCCGGCGGAGCTTCAGAGCGGCCACCAGGTAGCCGAAGATCGTCGCCGGGGCCTGCCGGTGGGCCAGGTCGTGGCGGATACCGGGGTCGTCCGCGAGGAACTCGCCGGTCACCTGGTCGACGAAGTACCCCCCTTCGGTGACGGTGAGCGAGACGATCGTGACCTCGGGCCGGGCCATGCGCTCGATCGCCGCGGCCGGATCGTCGGGCGCGAAGACGTAGTCGACGATGCTGCCGATCACCCGCGCCTCGCGGCGGCCGTCCGCGTGCTTGAGCAGCAGCGTGTACAGGCCGTCCTGGCTGGTCAGCACGTCGGCCATCCGCCGGTCCGACGGCAGGACACCGATCCCGCAGATCGCGAACTCCCGGCCGAGCCCGGCGGTGAGCAGCCGATCCACGGCCATCGCCTGGTGCGCACGGTGGAAGGCGCCCACCCCGAGGTGCACGATGCCTGCCGTCAGACCCTGCCGGTCGTACTGCGGGACGTCGACGCGTCCGGACGCCGCGATCGCGGGCAGGTTCGTCGTGGTGAGGGAAACGGCGTTCGTCATGGGCGCGGCTCCAGTCCGGGAACTCGGTCCTCTACGAGTAGCACTCGAGCCACGACGACGACGGTCGAGACGGGTCGCGAACACGGGGCGGAAATCGGGCCGAAGTCTCGACTTTTTCGAACGCGTGTACGTATCCTGCCTCCATGGCTTCTGGCACCCGCCCTCCGGTCGAATTCGGCGTCAGTCTCACGATCGACGAGGCGACTTATCCGATCCGGATGTACGGCCGCAGCGAGGACGATCTGCGGGCCAAGTTCGAGGCTGACTTCGGTCGTCAGATGCCCAGGTACCACCGGTGCCTGGACGAGGACCGGCCCGCGGTGCGCATCGAATGGGGCCAGGTCAAGGAGTGGTCGATCTCGAAGCCGGAGCTGCTGCGGCGCTGGGGCTCCACCCGGCCGCAGGTCGAGGATCAGCTCAGCGCGTGAGCAGTGCGGCACGCAGCGACTCGTGGAGGTACCGCTCGGCCTTGTCCAGCGGCCAGCCGTTGTCGTCGACCAACGTGAAGTACGAAGCGTTGCAGACGTGGAACCACAGGCGCCCGGTCGCTTCGTCGACGTCGATCCCGGGGCGGAGCGCGCCGAGGTCGGCCAGCCGCCGGGCCGCGAGTTCGAGGGCGCCGCGCAGTGAGGCGTGGGCCATCGCCAGCGCTTCGGCCGCGTTCGCGTGGTGCGGTGCGGTGGCGATGATCACGCGCATCAGCGGCGAGGAGCGCTCGAACCGCTCGCGGGTGACCCGGACGACGAACCGGAGCAAGGAGTCCGCGTCGGGCTGGGACTCGATCCGGGCGTAGTCCTCGGCGACGTCGGGCGCCGTGATCCGCGACTCGATGAGCGTCTTCAGGAGCCCTTGTTTTCCGCCGGTGACCGCGTAGACGGTCGCCGGCGCGACGCGTGCCCGCCGCGCGATCGCGTCGACGGTGGTCTTCTCGAAGCCGTTCTCGACGAACAGGTCCCGGGCGGCCTCCTCGATGGCCAGTCGGGTGGCGGCGGCGTACTCGGCTCGCCGCCCCGGGAGGGGCTTCTTCGCAGCTGCGGCCATGGGCGTACCTTAGGCGTCAGTTCATCAGAGTCTGACTCTGGTGAATATGCCTACCTATATCGAGGAGCCGATCATGCAGTACGTCTTCGTGCCCGGTGCGTGGCACGGTGGCTGGGCCTGGCACCCGGTGGCTCGCCGGGTACGAGCTGCGGGTCACGGCGTCACCGCGCTGACGATGCCCGGCCTGTCGCTGGGGGAGGACTCCGGCCGGTTACGGCTCGCGGACGCGGTCGACTTCCTCGTCGACGAGGTGGAGCGCAGGGACCTGGTCGACGTCGTGCTGGTCGGCCACAGCTGGGGCGGTATCCCGGTGGTGGCCGCCGCCGAGCGGCTGCGTAAGCGGCTGGCCCGGCTGGACTTCTTCAGCGCTTTCATCCCCCGCGCCGGGGAGTCGATGGCCGACGCGATGGGCCCCGAGGTCGGTGCGTTCCTGCGGACGTCGATCGAGTCGGCCGCGGACCGCACGATCAGCGTCGACTTCGAGTCGTTCCAGGCCTCGCTGATGCCCGGCGAGCCCGAGGCGCTGCAGCGGCTGGTCTTCGAGCAGTTGGTCCCGCAGCCCGGTGGGTACATGCTCGACGCGCTCGAGTCCGTCGACGTTCCCGGGCTGGGGGTGCCGGTCGGTTACGTGCTGGCGGCCGACGACCGGGCGCTGGCCGCGCCGGGTGCGGAACTCGCGGCGCGGGCGGGTGTGGAGCCCGTCCTCGTACCCGGTGGTCACGAGGCGCTCCTCACCGCGCCCGATCTCGTCGCCGACGCGCTGCTGGGGCGGTAGCGGGCGGACACGCTCGAAGCCTCCGGAATCGCGGGCGGTGTTCGGGTTAAGTTCCGCCCGTGTTTTCCGTTATCAACCGGTTTGCTGGCGTGCCGCGGGTCGTGTGGGGGATCGTCGCCCTGCATCTGGCGATCGTGCTGTGCCAGACCGCCGTCTTCCCCAACTTCCGCGCGCCCGACGAGCGGCAGCACGCCGACCTCATCGTCATGGTGGAGCAGGGAAAGGCCTGGCCCTGGCCGGGGCCGGGTGAGCTGGACGTGTCGAAGGGCAGCCGGGCCGGCGGTTTCACGACCTCCACCCGGGCGCCGGAGCGGATGCACCTGCCCGACCGGGCCGTGCCGGAACGCGACGACCGGGCGTCGTATGTGGACGCGGGTGGGGCCGAGACCGGACCGTCGTTCAACCAGCTGATCCAGCACCCGCCGCTCTACTACCTCACCGGCGCCGCGTTCCTGTCCGCGATCCCGGGCTGGGAGGACGTCCCGTTCGACCGCGTCTACCTGCTCTTGCGCTGGTGGAACGCGCTGCTCACCGCGGCGCTGCCGCTGCTGCTGTGGGCGACCGCGCGCCGGCTGCGACTACCGCGACCGCTGCCGGTCGCCGCCGCTCTCGTCCCGCTCGCGATTCCGGAGCTGACGCGCAACGAGTCGGCGATCAACAACGACAACCTGCTCGTCGTGCTGATGGCCGCGGTGACCTGGCTGGTGGCGCGGGTGCTGACCGGGGACACGTCCCGGCGCACCGCGCTCTGGATCGGCGTGCTCACCACGCTGGCCCTGCTCACCAAGGGCTTCGCGCTGCTGCTACCGGCCTGGATCGGGTTGGTGTACCTGGTCGCCGCCCGCCGCTACGACCGCCGGGCCGCGTCGACGTCACTGGTGATCGCGTGGGTGACCAGCGCTCCCGGAGCGCTGTGGTGGGCGCACAACAAGCTGACCTACGGCTCGATCCAGCCGGACGGCCGGACGTCGGAGCCGACCGAGGTGGTCGCCCGCTACGGTTGGTCGGACGGCGGGGCGCTCTGGCTGCACAACCTCGTCGAGCGCGTCGGCACCCTGTTCTTCATGCAGGACCAGTCGGGCCGCCGGCTGCACGACGTGTCGTGGAAGGCGGCCTGGCTCGCGATCGCCCTCGTCGTGCTGGCCGTGCTGGTCACGCTGGCGCTGCGCACGCTCGCGCGGTCGACGACGTTGCTGCTGCTGGTGCCGGTCGTCGGCCTGTTCCTAATCGTCGCAAGCGGGACGTGGGCCAACTTCGTCACCGAGCGCAACCTCTACAGCGGAATGCAGGGGCGCTACCTGTACGGCGGGCTCGTTGGCCTGGGCGTGGTGGCGGTCGCGGCGGCGGCCCGGCTGCGTGACCGGGTGCGCTGGTGCGTGCCGCTCGCCGTCCTCGTCGTCGCGGTCGGCCTGCAGTTGCTCTACCTGCGCTCGGTGCTCGAACTGTTCTGGGCGCCGCGGTCGGCGTCGGGGGTGTCGGCTCTCGACATCGGCGTGCGGGCCATTTACCACTGGTACGCGCTGCCGCCGGCCGTGCTGCTGTTCGTCATGGCGTCCACGGTGACGGCGGGGCTCGCGGTCGCGTACTCGCTGGCGCGTCCGGGGAAGCGCCGGCCGCCCAGCGCGTCCGCTCCGGTGATCGCGGCCAGGGCCCCCAGCGACCAGGAGGTGGGGATCCCGCTGCACGCGGCACGCTGACCGCTTAACCTCCGTGGGTGAACATCGGCATCAAATCGTTGCTGAACCGGGGCGTGCTGGCGGGGTGGCGCTGGCTCGACCAGATCGGCAAGGTGACGCCCGGTACCCGCGCCGCCGCGGGTTTCGGCAGCTTCGGAGCGCACTCCAGCATCGGTTTCCCGTCGGCGACGCTGATGAACACGCGGTCGATCCACATCGGCTCCGGGGTCATCGTCGGCCGTCAGGTGACGCTCTCGGTCGGCTACTGGCCGGACTTCCCCGGCATTCCCGAGCGTGGGCTGGTGATCGGCGACCGGTGCGTGATCGGTGACCGGTCCGGCCTGGTCGCGCACGAGCTGATCGAGCTCGGCGACGACGTGTGGTTCGGGCAGGACGTGTTCGTCTGCGACGCCAGCCACGGGTACCTCGACCCGGACCTGCCGATCGGCAACCAGTTCGGCGACCACTTGCCGGTGCGGATCGGATCGGGCTCCTGGGTCGGGCACGGCGCGATCATCCTGCCCGGCACCACGATCGGGCGGAACGCCGTGGTCGCGGCCGGTTCGGTGGTGCGCGGCGAGGTCGAGGACCACTGCGTCGTCGGGGGAGCGCCGGCGACGCTGATCCGGCGGCTCGAGCCGGGCGTCGGCTGGGTGGGGCGCCGCGGCGACGTGCGTCCGGTGCGGCGCGGCTACTTCGGTGAGGAAGAGGAGTCCGCGTAGCTCAGACCGCCAGCGGCGGTGGTCCGGCGGGGCGTCCGGACGACGGGTCGTAGGCCTGCCAGGCGGCGGCGAGGCGTCGGACGGCCTCGGTCAGCTCGGCGTGCGGCGCGAGGAAGTGCAGGCGGACGTACTCCGTGCTGCCGCCGGTCGCGTCGAGGCCGGCGCCGGGCAGCACGGCGACGCCGTGGCGCAGCGCGGCCTGGGCGAACGACCCGCCGTCCCCGCGCGGCAGGCGGATCCAGAGCGTCTGGCCACCCCGGACGGCCGGGGCGTGCCAGCCGGGGAGCGCGCGGGCGAGTTCGGCGCGCAGATGGTCGTGTCCGTCCCGGCGGCGCGACGCACTGCGCTCGCACAGCGCGTCCAACCGGGGCAGTAGTTCCGCCGCGGCGAGCTGGGCGGGAACGTTGCCGCCGAGGTCGTGGACCGCCCGCAGCCGGGCCAGCCGGTTGATCATCGGGGCCGGTGCACGCAGCCAGCCGACCCGCAGGCCACCCCAGGCGATCTTGCTCAGCGAGCCGATCGTGAGCACTCCCTCGGCGCGGGCCGCCAGCGGTGGCGGCGGCGGGGGCTCGCCGGGAAAGCCCAGGTCGACGTGGACCTCGTCCTCGACGAGGACGGTGCCGGCCGCTTCCCGGACCAACTGCCGCCGGGCAGGCTCGGACAGCACCGCGCCGGTGGGGTTGTGGAAGCTGGGAATCGTGTAGACGAACGCCGGACGCAGCTCGGACACCGCCGAGCGCAACCCGGGCAGGCCGATCGGCAGCCCGCGCACGACGGCGGCTTCCTCGCGGAACGCCTCGAGCGCCCCGGGGTAGGTCGGGGTCTCGACGACGACGCGGTCGCCCGGGCGCAGCAGGGCCCGGGCGATCAGCGACAGCGCCTGCTGCCCACCGGTGGTGACCAGGATCTGTTCGGGTTCGGTGGGGAGACCGCGGCCGGCGTAGCGGGCGGCGATCGTCCGGCGCAGCCGGGGCAACCCGGTCGGGTGGTAGCCGATGTCGACGGTCCCGGCCAGCGCCGGCAGCGTGCGCTCGTACGCGTCGAGGAGCTCCGGGGGTGGTGCGTGGGGTGCGGCGCACGCCAGCAGGATCACGCCGTCGCGTGGTTCGAGCAGGTGCAGGAAGCCGGGCGAGTCGGTGGTGGACCGCATGGACTCGGCCGGAGGTCCGGCCACCCGGGTGCCGCTGCCCTGCCTGCGCACGATGCGGCCTTCGACCGAGAGCTGGTCGTAGGCCGCGACCACCGTGGTGCGGCCGACTGCGAGCGCCACCGCGAGGGCACGATCGGCCGGCAACCGGGTGCCGGGTGGAAGCTCGCCCTCGTCGACGAGGGTCCGGATCCGCGCGGCGAGCAGCAGGTACAGCGGGCCGCGCCCGGACGACCACCGGCCCAGGCGCTCCACCAGCTTGATTGGCTCCATCGGCGAACCAATTTAGCGCCATTGGCTCTGCCGGGCGGCGGAACGGGCTCGGATCATCGAGGGCATGACCAGCCCGATGCTTTCGCTCATCGACGAGACGGTCCGCTACGACCTCGCCGAGAGCACGTGCCCGCCGCTGACCACCGGCGAGCTGGGCGTGCTCCCCGATCTGACGCTCGGCTACGGAACCTCACCGGGGAGCGAGCAGTTGCGCGAGCTGATCGCCGCCGACTCCGGGGTCCGGCCCGACCAGGTACTGGTGACGGTCGGCGGGATCGAGGCGATGTTCCTGCTGGCCCAGGTCGTCGGCGGGCGGGTCCTGCTGGTGACGCCGTGCTTCCCGCCGGCCCGGTCGGCACCCGAGGCGGTCGGGGCCGAGGTCGACGTCGTGAAGCTCTCGTTCGACGACGGGTACCGGCTGCCGCCGATCGCGGCGGCGCTCACCCCGCAGACGCGCCTGGTCTCGCTGGCGTCACCGCAGAACCCCTCCGGGGTGCGGTTCACCGACGCCGAGCTGCGCCGGCTCCTGGCCGAGGTCACCGAGTACGCGCCGGACGCGGTGGTGCTCATCGACGAGACGTACCGCGCCTCGACGTACGACGGGCTCGTGCCGCCGTCGACCGCGGGGCTCTCGCCGCGCGTCGTCACGTGCTCGTCGCTCTCGAAGGCGCACGGGGCTCCCGGCCTGCGCATCGGCTGGCTGACGACCACCGACCCGGAGCTCTACGAGCGGCTGCGCGAGCTGAAGTTCCTGACCACGGTCGCGTGCTCGAACGTGGACGAGTACCTCGCGACCGAGGTGTTCCGACGCCGGGAGCCGATCCTCGCGGCGCGTACGGAACACCTCCGCCGAGGCCTCGACGAGGTGGTTCGCTGGTCGCGTGAACAGCGGTTCGAGCTCGTGGTGCCGGACGGGGGCGCGCTGTGCTGCGTGCGTCTCCCGGGGCCGGTCGGTGACTTCTACGAGCGGCTGGCCACGTTCGACGCCCGGGTCGCCCCCGGCTCTTGGTTCGGCGAGGACGACCGGGTGTTCCGGGTCGGCTTCGGGCACCTGCCGATCGACGACCTCCGCGCGGCGCTGGACGCGGTGGCTCACTCATACCCCGTGGCGGAGCGCGTCGAATAGGTTCTCCACCCGGGCCCGGTGGTCGTCGGCCACGGCGTGCGGTGGGTCCCCGGCGATCAGGCGGCGCGCGGTCCCCACCAGCACCGTGCCGTAGCCGGCGACGAAGAACGCGGCCAGCAGCGTCGCGTCGCCGGGGAGTTCGTTCTCCAGCGTGCGCTGCAGTTCCGCGGCGATCTCCCGGGTACGGGCGACGAGCGCCGGCGACGCCGCGATCGTGCGGAAGAACGGGACCGAGCCCTCGGCGAGCCCGGAGAGCGCGTGCCGCTCGTCGGCCAGGCGCAGCGTCGTCTCGCGCAGCGCGGCCAACACGTCCGGGCCGGCCCCGGCGGCGGCGCGCAGCAGTTCGGTGGCGTCGTCCGTGCGGTCCAGGAGGAGGTCCTCCTTGCGCGGGAAGTGCTTGAAGACGGTGACGCTCGAGACGCCGGCCTCGCGGGCGACCTCGGCGACGGTGACCTCGTCGAACCCTCGCTCGAGGAACAGGCGGGTCGCGACCTCGGAGATCCGGGCACGGGTCCGGGGCCCGCCGCGCTCGCTGGTCCTGGGCATGTGACCCCGATCTCTTGTGTCACTAAACTTAGTGACTTAACTTAGTGGCCATGGCTCACGGTAAGTCTTCCTTGCGCGCCGCGTGGTTGGCCCTCACCGGGCTGTCCGCGGTGTTCCTCGTCGAGATGCTCGACAACTCGATCCTCAACGTCGCACTGCCCACGATCGGTCGCGAGCTGCACGCCTCGACGACCGCGCTGCAGTGGGTCACCGGTGCCTACGCCGTCGTGTTCGGCGGGCTGATGCTGGCGTTCGGTGCGGTCGCCGACCGGTACGGGCGGCGGCTGGTCATGATCGTCGGCCTGGTGCTGCTCGGGGTCGCGAGCCTCGCGACCGTGTTCGTCGGCACGGCCGAGCAGCTGATCGCGGTGCGGGCGGCGATGGGCGTCGCGGCCGCGATGACCACGCCCGGCTCGCTCGCGCTGGCGTTCCGGCTGTTCCCGGCGGACGCGCTGCGCGTACGCGCGACGACGCTCATCTCGACGGTGGGGCTGGTCGGCCTCGCGGTCGGCCCGACGGTGGGCGGGCTCGTGCTCGCGGTCGCGCCCTGGCAGGCGCTGTTGCTGGTGAACGTGCCGATCGCGGTGCTGGCGATCGTCGGGGTGCGGTTCGGCATCACCGCGGACGACCCGGCCGAACTGCACCGGGACCCGATCGACGTGGCCGGCGCGGCACTCGGGACGGTGACGATCGTGCTCGCGCTGGTCGCGCCGACGCTGTTCGTGAGCGGCGACACCGCCGGGGCGTCGGCGATCACCGTCGGGGCGCTGGCCGCCGCGGTGCTCTTCGTGCGGCGTGAGCGCCTCGCTGAGTACCCGCTCCTCGACCTGCACCTGGTCGCGCGGCCGCTGGTCTCCAGTGGCCTGGCGTTCAAGGCGGCGGCCGGGCTCGCGACCGCCGGCCTCGGATACCTGGTGACGTTGCAACTGCAGCTCGACTGGGGCTGGTCGCCCGGCGCCGCCGCGCTCGGGATGCTGCCGCAGGTCGTCGTGCTGATCGCGGGCGGTGTGCTGGTCCGCCCGCTGATGGAGAAGCTCGGCCTGGCCCGGGCGGCCTGGCTCAGCGCCGGTGCGGTCGTGGTCGGGCTCGCGGTCTACGCGGTGCTGGGCCGGTTCGGCTACGCGTGGGTGGCGCTCGCGCTGGTGCTGGTGGCGGCGGGAATGCGGGTCGTCGGGGTGGTGGCCGGCGTCAACGTGCTCCGCGGGCTACCGGAGGACCGCACCACGACCGGCGCGGCGCTGGTCGACACGGCCAGCGAGGTCACCACCGGCGTCGGCATCGCGGCCGCCGGGACGATCCTGGCCGCGATGTTCACCGGGAGCATCGCCACCACGGGGTGGAGCGCCGGGCAGACCGCGCAGTTCCGCGCGGCGGTGACGGTGGCGGGGCTGGTGCTCACCGGGGTGGCCGGGGCGCTCGTCGGCTGGGGGTTCCGTCGCTCCGCTTGATCCCGCAGAACTACTCAGGTGCTCAGCCTCGTCGGCGGCGAGGCTGGAGGCATGTCGATCACCGAGATCCGTTGCCTCCTCACCCGACGCGCCGGCGTTTCGATCCGACCCACCGCCACCGTGGCCGGCTCCTACCCGAAGCGCGCCCAGGTCACCGACCGGCTGGTGTGCCGGTCGCTCGACCCGACCTCCCGCGAGGTCGTGCGGGCGCAGAAGAAGCTCATCTAGGCCAGTTCCGCAGCAGAGCGTCGAGCGCGTCGTGAATGCGTGTCCACGACTCCTCCGAGCCGGGGGAGCTGTGCGCGAACGCACCGGCCGACTCCAGGCTCGGATAGCCGTGGAAGACGCTGCCCAGCAGCCGGACCGCGTGGGTCTGGTCAGGTTCGGACAGGTCGTACCCACGCAGGATCGCCCTGATCATCTCCGCGTTCCGCGGCCCGGCGCTGGCCGCGGCCGTCTCCGGATCGAGCCTCGTCCGGGCCGCCTCGTACCGCGCGGGATGCTCACGCGCGTAATCGCGGTACACGTCGGCCAGCGCGACGAGCGCGTCCCGCCCCGCCCGGCCGGCCAACGCGGCTTCGCCGCGATCGGCCAGCTCGGCCAGGGCGACGAGCGCGATCCGTGTCCGGAGATCGTCGGAGCCCCGTACGTGCGAATACAACGTCGACGTGCGGACGCCCAGGCGCCGGGCCACCGCGGACACGGTCACACCGCTGAACCCGGCCTCGTCGGCGAGTTCGACGGCGGCACGCACCACCCGGTCGGGCGTGAGCGTCACGCGTGCTGGGCGATGTTGACCACCGCGCCGTCCGGCGTCCGCACGAAGAACCGGTAGATGCCCCACGGCTCCCTGGTCAGCGGGTGCACGATCTCGTAGCCCCGGGCCTGCGCGTCGGCGTAGGCCGCCTCCACGTCCTCGACCTGGACGGAGAACGCCGAATCCTCCGGCGCGGTCGCGTCCCGCGTCACCAGCTGCACGTTGGCGCCGGTTTCCGGGGACGTGAACCGGGCGACCCAGCCCAGGTTGAACTCCTCGCTGCTCAGCCCGAGGAAGTCGGTGTAGAAGGTCTTCGAGGTCTCGATGTCGGCGACCGGAAGGTTGATCAGGACTCGATTCACCCGCATGCGGCCAGTATGGACCGCACCACCGACGAAAATCGGTCGACGTCCTCCGGGGTGGTGTCGAACGACGTCATCCACCGCGCCTCGTGGATCGACTCGTCCCAGTCGTAGAAGTGGAAGCGCTGGTGCAGCTCCGCGAGGGCGGCCGGCGGGAGCGTCGCGAACACGGCGTTGGACTGCACCGGACGGCTCACCCGCAGGCCGGGTACGTCGCGCACCCGCTCGTGCAGCCGCGTCGCCATCGCGTTCGCGTGCGCGGCGTTGGAACGCCAGAGGTCGGTCTCGAGCAACGCGACGAACTGCGCCGAGAGAAAGCGCATCTTGGACGCCAGCTGCATCGAGGCCTTACGCGAACGGACCAGGGCGTGGTCGAGCCCCGGGGTGAGCACCACGACCGCTTCGCCGAGCAGCAGGCCGTTCTTCGTGCCGCCGAACGAGAGGAGGTCCACGCCCACGTCGGTGGTGAACGCGCGGAACGGCAGGTCGAGGTGGGCGGCCGCGTTGGCGAGCCGGGCGCCGTCCAGGTGCACGCGCAGGTTCCTCGTGCGGGCGAACTCGACGATCGTCCGGATCTCGTCGGGGGTGTAGACGGTACCGAGCTCGGTGGGCTGGGCCAGCGACACGACCTGCGGCTGGGCGCGGTGCTGGTCGTCGAAGCCGCGTGCTTCCCGCGCGATGGCCGCCACGGTCAGCTTGCCGTGCTCGGTCGGCACCGGGAGCAGCTTCAGGCCGGCCACCTTCTCCGGCGCACCGCACTCGTCGACGTGGACGTGCGCGGTGTCCGCGCAGATCACCGACGCCCACCGGTCCGCGGCGGCCTGCAGCGCGACGACGTTGGCGCCGGTCCCGTTGAAGACCGGATAGGCCCGGGCGTGGTCGCCGAAGTGGGACCGGAAGACGGCCTGCAACCGCTCGGTGTGGTCGTCCCCGCCGTAGCTGACCTGATGGCCGACGTTGGCCGCGGCGATCGCGGCCAGGACCGAGGGGTGCACGCCGGAGTAGTTGTCGCTGGCGAACATGGTGCCAGTCTCGGGCGCGTGGCTGCGCGGCGAAACCGTGTCCTCGAAGCGCTGAGCCTAAGATTTTCCGATGCTCGCGACCCGTCGTCTGCAGGTCCTCGTCGCGCTCGCGGACGCCGGTTCGATCGCGGGGGCGGCCGCCGTGGTGGGGTGCAGCGCCGCCGCCGCTTCCCAGCAGCTGACGTTGCTGGAACGGGAGAGCGGCGCGCAGCTGCTGGAACGCTCGGCCCGGAGCGTGCGGCTGACCGGGGCCGGTGAACTGCTCGTCGAACACGCCCGGCGCATCCTCACCGACCTCGACACGGCCGAGCAGGAAGTGGCGGCGGCCGGCTCGGTCGGCGGCGGGCGGTTGCGTGTCGCGTCGTTCTCGACGGCCGCGCGCCGACTGGTCGTTCCGGTCCTCGGTACGCTGCGCCGCCGCCATCCCCGCCTGCGGCTCTCGTTCGCCGAACTGGAGCCGGAACACGCGCTGCCCGCCGTGCGGGCCGGCGAGCTCGATGCCGCGGTGACCCACCGCTACCACTTGCTCGCCGCCCCCGACACGCACGGCTTGCGGACGACGACGCTCTACACCGAGCCGCTGCTGCTCGCGGCGCCGTCGACGGTCGGGGCGCACACCGCAGACCTGCGTGCGTTCACCGACGCCGACTGGGTCGCCACCTACCCCGACCGCGGGTTCCAGGCGGTCACCGAGCTGACCGCGCGGCTGGCCGGTTTCGAGCCCCGGATCACCTGCCGCGCGGCCGGCTACCCGGTGGTGCTGGAGCTGGTGACCGCGGGCCTGGGGGTGGCCCTGGTGCCCCGGTCGGCCGCGGCGCCCCAGCCGGGACTCCGGCTGCTGGAGATCACCGAACCGGCCGGACTGGCCCGCACCGTCGAACTGGCGACGCGGGCCGCCGACGCTTCTCCCGCCGTCGCGGAGTTCCGGCGGGAGCTGCGGGTCAGGAGCTCGTGAGCATGACCAGCCGCTGGGTGGCCCTGGTCATCGCGACGTAGCGGTCGACCGCGCCTTCGATGCCGGTGCCGAACGACTCCGGATCGACGAGCACGACCAGGTCGAACTCGAGTCCCTTGGCGAGCTCCGGTGTCAGCGAGCGCACCCGGCTCGTCGCCGTGAAGCCGGGGTGGCCGATGACGCACGCGATCCCGTCGTCGTTCGCCGCCTGCCATTCGGCCAGGATCGACTCCAGCTCGTCGACCGAACCGTGTGTCACCGGGACGCCGCTGCGCCGGATCGACGTCGGCACGTTGGCGTCCGGCAGCGCGGCCCTGATGACCGGCTCGGCCTCGATCATCACCTCTTCCGGCGTCCGGTAGTTGATGGTCAGCGAGGCCAGGTCGATCCGGTTGAGGCCGATCCGGGTCAGCCGCTCCGCCCACGACTCGGTGAACCCGTGCCGGGCCTGGGCGCGGTCCCCGACGATCGTGAAGCTGCGCGAGGGGCAGCGGAGCAGCAGCATCTGCCACTCCGCGTCGGTGAGCTCCTGCGCCTCGTCGACGACGACGTGCGCGAACGGCCCGGCGAGCCGGTCGGGCTCGGCGACGACCAGACCGGTCTCGTCGATGAGCACACCCTGGAAGCTTCCGCGCACCATCGTCATCAGCCCGTAGCCGTACTCGTCGTCGGCGGCCTCGACCAGGTGATCGACGACCTGGTCCATCTGCTCCTGCCGCGCGGCCACCTCGGCGTCGCGTCGCCGCCGGCGCCGGTCGAGGCCCGCGTCGCCGAGCCGCTGCCGGGCGGCGTCCAGGAGCGGCAGGTCGGCGACCGTCCAGGCTTTCGGGTCCTCGCGCTGCAGCAGCCGGACCTCGGGAGCGCTCAGCCAGGGAGCGCACTTCCGCAGGTAAGCGGGGACCGACCAGAGGTCGGAGACCAGGTCGTCGGCGTGCAGCACCGGCCACGCCCGGTTCAGCGCGTCCCGGAGCGCGGTGTTGCGCTCCAGCGCCGCCCGGCTGTCCTCGGACGACTTCGCGACCAGGATCTCGACCAGCTCGTCCCAGATCTGTCCGCGCGCCTCGTTGTGCGGGGTGCCGTGGCCGACCGCGTCGAACGCCTCGGCCCAGTCCTCGGCGCTCAGCCAGACCTCGGACCGCTCGACCGCGACCCGCGTCCCCGTGCGCGGCGGTTCCTCGTAGAACCGCACCGCGGTCTCGATCGCGTTCACCATCCGGGCCGACGCTTTGAGCCCGGCCACGGCGGGATCGGTCTCGTCGGGAGCGGCCGCCCCCTCGGCGACCATGTCGCGCAGCGTGCAGATCTGGACGTCGTCCTCACCGAGGCTCGGCAGCACGTCGGAGACGTACGCCAGGTAGGGCTGGTGGGGACCGACGAACAGCACGCCACCGTGGCGGGAACCGAGCCTCGGGTCGGAGTAGAGCAGGTACGCGGTGCGGTGCAGCGCGACGACGGTCTTGCCCGTGCCGGGACCGCCGTCGACGACGAGCGCGCCGCGGGAGCCGGCCCGGATGATCGCGTCCTGGTCGGATTGGATCGTGCCGAGCACGTCGCGCATCCGGTCGGATCGGTTGCCGCCGAGGCTGGCGATGAACGCGGACTGGTCGTCGAGGGCCGCGTGGCCCTCCAGCCCGTCGGGCGTGAACACCTCGTCCCAGTAGTCGTTGATCCGGCCGCGTGCCCACCGGTACCGGCGGCGGCTCACCAGGCCCATCGGGTTGGCGTGCGTCGCGCCGAAGAACGGTTCGGCGGCGGGTGAGCGCCAGTCGACCATCAGCCGTCGACCGTCGCTGTCGGTGAGGCCGAGGCGCCCGACGTACACCGGCTCGGGCTCGTCGTCGCGGACGACCCGACCCAGGCACAGGTCCAGGCCGAACCGTCGCACGGTACGCAGCCGCGCGCTGAGCCGATGGACCTCCTGGTCCCGGTCCATGGCCTTCTGACCGATGCCACCGGGCGCCTTGAGCGCGACGCCGAGCCGCTCGGTCAGGTCGGCGATCAGTTCCTCGAGGCTCTCCGCGATGGCCGCGAAGTGTTTCTCGTCGTCGGCGATGAGAGCTGGGTCGGCCTTGGCCGCGAGGCGCTCGGGCAGGTCGAATGCGCTGGTAGACAAGAAATTCACGTCGTTAGCGTGAGCCCTGACCCGGGTCTTGCCGCAAGTCCCCCTCTCCGCTATACGTTGAAGTGGGAAGAGAGGCCGTTCTCCAAGTGCTCGAGCGCCGCGTCGACGATGGGCGGCAGCTCGCCGCGAGCCTCACTCCACTCCTCGACCGCCGCCAGCAACACGCCGATCACCGCACCGGCCACCGCGCGGGTCGCGAGGTCCGCATGATCGGCTCCGGCGCGGGCCGCGAGCGCCTGCTCGATCAGCCGCATCGCGCCGGTGGCCTGGACCAGCATCGTCGAACGCAGCGCGGGCTCGGCGACCACAAGCGCGAGCCGTTCGTGCATCTCCCGGCGCTGCTCGGGCGTCCGCGCCTCGAAGTGGTCGCGGAGCGTGCGCCGCACCGCCGCCACCGGCGACAGCGCGGCCGGCTGGTCGCGTAGCGAGGACGCGATCATCGGGTCGAAGTCGTCCTGCAGAACGGTGTCTTCCTTGGTGGGGAAATACCGGAAGAACGTCGTCTCCGACACCTCGGCCGCGGTGATGATCTGGTCGACGGTCGTCGACTGGTAACCCTGCTCGCGGAACAGGCGCAGCGCGTGCGTCTGGATCGCGGCCCGGGTGCGCGCCTTCTTGCGTTCACGCAGCCCGAGCGGGGGGCGCTCAGCCGTGGACGACATCCTCGGTGTTCCTCCGCTCCGCTGCCGATCTGCCGGGAAGCAGTGCCGCAGCCGCCACCGCGCCCACGACGGCAACTCCGGCGGAGACCAGCAGCGACACCCGGAATCCTGCCACGAACGCGGCCCGGGCCGGCTCGGCGGCGACCAGGAGCCCTTCGGTGAGCCCGCGTCGCGCGCCTGCGGGCAGGTCGTGGCTCCGGTACACCGCGATCAGCACACTGCCGGACAGCGCAGCGCCGAACGGCCCGCTGGCCTTGTTGAACGCCTGAACGACGGCGGATCCGACGCCGCTGCGCTCGGCGTCCAGGGTGGAGAGCGCAGCGGACGTCGACGCGGCCAGCGCGAGGCCGGTTCCGGCCCCGAGCAGTGCGGTCCATCCGACCGCCGGGTCGAGGCGGGTGGCCCCGGTGAGCAGCCCGGCCGCGGTGACGAGGAATCCGCTCACGACGGCGGCTCGCCGACCGACGGCTCGGGCCAGCGGCGCGGCCGTGCCCGCACCCACCACCGTCCCCGCGATCAGCGGCAGCAGCCGCAGCCCCGAGCCGAGCGTGTCGGCGCCCCGCACCTCCTGGAAGAACTGGGGCAGAGCGAACAGCACCCCGACCATCGCGACCCCGGCGATCGCGATGAGCACGGCGCCGGCGAAGAAGCTCCGCGACAGCCGGTGATCGATCAGCGGCCGCGCCGCACCACGCCACTCCCACCCGCCGAAGCCGACGAGGAACAGGACGCCTCCGAGCAGCAGCGCCAGGGTCGCCGGGTCACCCCAGCCGTGCGCACCGGCTCTGATCGTGCCGCCGATCGTGAGCACCAGACCGCAGGCGCAGGTCAGGCTTCCGATCGGGTCGAGCCCGGGCCGCTCGGAGGCCTGCGATTCCGGGACGAGTGCCGCCGTCACGGCCAGCGCCACCGCCACGATCGGCACGTTGATCAGGAACACCCACCCCCACCACAGGTGGGCCAGCATCCACCCGCCGAGCAGGGGCCCCAGCGGCAGGGCGACGAAGTTCGCGGCCTGGTAGATGCCGACGGCCCGTGGCCGCTCGTCCGCCGCGAACAGCACGACGAGCACCGACATCGCCATCACCGTGATCCCGGCGCCCGCGACGCCCTGGAGCGCCCGGCCGGCGAGGAACACGCCGGCCGACGACGCGTAGGCGCAGATCGCCGACCCGGCGCCGAACCCGAGGAGCGATACCAGCAGCAGCCTTTTCCGGCCGAAGCGATCTCCGAGCACGCCCACCGGGAGCACGGCGGCCGCGAGCACGAGCAGGTACCCGGACGTGAACCAGACCAGGTCGGTCTGCGACGCGCCGAGTTCGGTCGCCAGGGTCGGCAGCGCGACCGAGAGGACCGTGCCGTCCAGGCCGACCACCAGAACGCTCGTGCTCACTGCGGCCAGCGCCCACCACTTCGTCATGACGGTCACGCCTTTCTGGTGGTTACCATTAAAAAGAGGTAACCCCCAGATTGGCGCGCCGTCAAGTGGGGCGTATCAAACCGCTTTGCCGCGGCTCTGTACCCGTGACGACCACTGGGGGAGGAGCGAAGGTGGACTACGCAGTGACGTTGGAAGTCGTGCGGCTGGCCGAGCAGTTCCACGAGCGATTCGACGAGGCCCGGCGGGCCGCGCGGTTCGACGGGCTGGCCGAGGCACGCCGCCGGGCAGCCGCGGCGTTACCGCAGGACGCGGAGCTGATGTACCGGCGGCTCACCAGCCTGCAGTGCCTGACCGCCCGTCCGGACCTGGCCGAACACTTCATGGACGGCACGTTGATCGACTAGGCCGTGTCCTGCGAATCTCGCTCGCAGCGAGGCACCGCTCAGGCGTCGTCAGGCAAGGCGGAGGAGCATCCGGATACCGCTGTTGTATCCGGATGCTCCGACAACGCGGCCTGGCGGCGGCTGAGCGGAGCCGTAGCCGAGCACGGATTCGCAGGACACGGCCTAGGCCCTGGCGCCGCCGTCGACCCGGAGCACGACGCCGGTCACGAACGACGCCCGGTCGCTGAGCAGCCAGGCGGCGGCCTGGGCGATCTCGTCCGGGTCGGCGCCGCGCCCCAGCGGCGTGGACGCGACGAGCCGCTCCTGGAGGCCGGGTGATTCGGCCTCCCAGGTGCGAATCATTGCGGTGAGCGTGTTGCCGGGCGCGATCGCGTTGACCCGGATTCCCTCGGGGCCGTACGAGATGGCCGCCGACTCGGTGAGGCTGTTCACGGCCCGCTTCATCGCGCCGTACGCGGGCAGCGCGGGGTTGCCCGTCAGGCTGCCGACACTCGAGTTGTTGACGATCGCCCCGGTGCCCGCGGTGGCCCGGATCGCGGCGATCTCGGCCCGCATGGCCAACCACTGGCCACGCAGGTTGACGCCGTAGAGGCGGTCGAAGTCCTCGACGCTCACCTCGTCGAGCGGCCCGGGCGGCGAGATCGTCGCCCCGTTGTTGAACGCGACGTCGAGCCGCCCGTAGGTGGCGACGGTGCGGTCGACGGCGGCGCGCACGTCGTCGGCGTCGGCCAGATCGCAGCGGACGTGGTCCGCGGTGCCACCGGCCGCCCGGATCTGGTCGGTGACCGCGGTCAGCTGGTCCTCGCTGCGTGCCGCGAGCAGCACCCGCGCGCCTTCCCGGGCGAACAGCCGCGCGGCAGCGGCTCCGATGCCCCGGCCGGCGCCGGTGACGAAAGCGACCTTGTTCTCGAGCAGGTTCATGGCCCGAGCCTGTTTCGACCGGCGGGGCGCATCCAGGCACCGTCGGTACCTGGTTGCCGAGCGGTCTCCGGGAGCACACTCGGACGCGTGGACAGACGCGAACTGGCGGACTTCCTGCGCAGCCGACGCGAGCGGATCGCACCGGCGGAGGTGGGCCTCCCGGCGGGGCGGCGCCGGCGCACCCCGGGGCTGCGCCGCGAGGAGGTGGCGCGCCTGGCGTTCATCTCGCCGGAGTACTACTCCCGGCTCGAACAGGCCCGCGGCCCACAGCCCTCGCGTGAGGTGCTCGGCGGTCTGGCCAGGGCGCTGCGGTTGTCCGACGCCGAGCGCGCTCACCTGCACCAGCTCGCGGGTGCGCCGCCCACGTCGCCGCCGGGGCCGCCGCGCGAGGTACGGCCGGGCATCCTCGACCTGATCGAGCGGCTCCCGCTCTCCGCGGCGTTCGTGACCGCCGCGGACTACGAGGTGCTCGCCTGGAACGACCTCGCGGCCGCGCTGATGGAGGACTTCTCGGCCGTGCCGCGCCGGGAGCGCAACCTGCTCCGGCGGGCGTTCCTCGGCCGCCTCTACGGGGTGTCCGACCCTGCGGAGTTCGAGCGGTCGTCGACCCGGCAGCTACGGGCGGTGGTCGCCAGGTATCCGGACGACCGGGGCGTGCGCGCGCTGGTGGACGAACTGCACGCGGGCAGCGAGCGCTTCCGGGCGCTGTGGGCGTCCCACGACGTCGCCTCCACCCCGACGCTGAGCAAGACGTTCCACCACCCGCTGGTCGGGCCGGTGACCGTCAACTGCGACGCGCTGGAGATCGCCGACCGGGATCAGCGGGTGGTCATCTACACCGCGGTACCGGGCTCGCCGTCCGAGGAGGCCCTGCGCCTGCTCTCGGTCGTCGGCACCCAACAGGTCGGCACCCGACAGATGGGGGACGTGCATGTCTGACGGGTTCGTCACCGAGCGCGTCGATGTCGGCGAGGTGGTGGTGAACGTGCGCCACGGCGGCGACGGGCCGCCGCTGCTACTGCTGCACGGGTACCCGGAGACCCACCGGATGTGGGACCCGGTCGCCGGTGAGCTCGCCGCGGACTTCACGGTCGTGACGCCCGACCTGCGGGGCTACGGGGACAGCAGCGCGCCGCGCACGGTCGCCGATCACACCACCTACGGCAAGCGGGCGATGGGGCGTGACGCCGTCGCGTTGATGCGTCACCTCGGCTTCGACCGGTTCGACGTGGTCGGGCACGACCGGGGCGGGCGGGTCTCCTACCGGCTCGCGCTGGACCACCCCGACGTCGTGCGCCGGCTGAGCGTGCTCGACATCGTGCCCACCGCCGAGGTGTGGGCCCGGGCCGATGCGCGGTTCGCGCTGGGCTACTGGCACTGGCCGCTGCTGGCGCAGCCGGAGCCGATCCCGGAGACGCTCATCGCGGCCGACCCCGACTGGTTCTTCTTCGACGCCCAGTTCGGTGGCGCGCTCCGATCGTTCGCGGCGATCGACGACTACGCCCGCCACGTCCGCGACCCGAAGGTGATCCACGCCGTCTGCGAGGACTACCGCGCCGGGGCGACGTGCGACCGTGCCGCCGACGAGGCCGACCGGGCCGCCGGCCGTCGGATCGGCTGCCCGGTGCAGGTGCTGTGGGGTTCCCGAGGGGCCGTCGGCGCGTGGTACGACCCGCTCGCGGTCTGGCGCGAGTGGGCCGACGACGTCACCGGCGAGGCGATCGAGAGCGGCCACTTCATCCCCGAGGAGAACCCGTCGGCGACGCTTGCGGCGCTGCGTCGGTTCCACCGCTGACCACGAGCGCGCCGCGGCGTCCGAACAACCAGACCACCAGGGCGACGACGCTCAGCGCCGCGCCGGCCGTCGACACCGCCGCCCACCCACCGGCCGACCACAGCACCGAAGCCCCGGCCGAGCCGACCGCCCCGCCGACGAAGTTGCTCGTCACGAACGCGGTGTTGAGCCGGCTGCGGGCCGAGGTCGAGACCGAGAACACCCGGGCCTGGTTGAGGATGAGCATCCCCTGGACGGACACGTCCAGGAGCACGATCGCCACCAGGACGGCGACGACGGAGTGGCCGCCGAACCCGGCCACCGCGAACGCGACGAGCGTCAACACCCAGGCGATACCGGTGGCCGGGAGCGACCAGCCGCGGTCGTGCAGCCGGCCGGCGCGCTGGGCGGCGAGCGCCCCGGCCAGACCGGCGAGCCCGAAGAGCCCGATCACCGACACCGGGTAGCGGTACGGCGGCGCGCTGAGCAGGAACGTCAACGACGTCCAGAACATCGTGAACAGCGCGAAGCCGATCGCGCCGAGGAGCAGCGTCCAGCGCACCGCGCGCTCCCGGGCCACCGCGGTCGCCACCGAGGCGATGAGCGCCGGATACCGGAGCCGCTCTTTCGGCGGCAGCGCCGGGATCGACCGGTAGAGCACGCCGGCCAGCACCAGCGCGACGACCGCCGCGGCGGCGAAGATCGTGCGCCAGCCGGCGACGTCGGCGACGAATCCGCTGATCGTCCGGGAGACCAGGATGCCGATCAGCAGGCCGGAGACGACCGTGCCGACGACCCGGCCCCGGTTCGTGTCGTCGGCCAGGTCACCGGCGAGCGGAGTGAGGATCTGCCCGGAGACCGTCGTCACGCCGACCGCGGCGATCGCGACCAGCAGCGCACCGAGCGACGGGGCCAGCGCGCACGCGGTGAGCGCGGCGGCGGCGCACACCATCATGATCGGCACCAACTTGCGGCGGTCGAGCACGTCGCCGAGCGGGACGACGAGCAGGATGCCCACCGCGTACCCGATCTGCGTCGCGGTGACCAACCACCCGGCGGTGCCGGGGGACGAGTGCAGGTCCCGCGCGATGAACTCGAGGAGCGGCTGCGCCCAGTACAGGTTGCCGACCGCCGTCCCGCCGGCGACCGCGAACAGCCAGGTCAGTCTATTGCTCACTGCAACAATCCTACCGGCTCGGGTTTTTGCAATTACGTCCATCATGAAGAATTCATGAGGAAAGCAATTCTTTCCAATCTGGAGGGATCTACTTCCTCGTTCGCTCCGGCTGTGGTGGAATTGCGCCGCGCGACGTTGGGAGGCGTTGCGCGCTGCGGCACCCCTCAGCCATCGAGGTGCCGCTATTCGTTAGGAGTGAGATTCTGCAGAAGGCAGGCACGATGAAGATCCGTCCGTTAAGCCGCAGGTTCGCCGGTGCTGTCGTCGCAGCGCTGGTGCTGTCCGCTGCGGCCTGCGGGACGAGTGACGAGACCGAATCGTCGGACTCCGGTTCCGGCTTCAAGCCCCCGAAGTTGGAGGCCTTGAAGGAGCTCGGGACGCCCGAGGGCGCGCTGAACGTTCTGTCCTGGGCCGGGTACGCCGAGGACGGCTCGAACGACCCGAAGGTGGACTGGGTCACGCCGTTCGAGAAGGCGACCGGCTGCCAGGTCAACGCGAAGGTGTTCGGTACGTCCGACGAGGCCGTCAGCCTCATGAAGACCGGCCAGTACGACGTGGTTTCCGCGTCGGGTGACGCGTCGTTGCGGCTGATCGCCGCCGGTGACGTCGAGCCGGTGACGACCGACCTGGTGCCGAACTACGCCGACGTCTTCGACTTCCTGAAGAACCAGAAGTGGAACAGCGTCGACGGGGTCTCGTACGGGGTGCCGCACGGGTGGGGCGCGAACCTGCTGATGTACCGGACGGACGTCGTCAAGCCGGCGCCGACGTCGTGGAGCGCGGTGTTCGAGGACAACGCCGCGACCAAGGGCAAGGTCACCGCGTACGACTCGCCGATCTACATCGCCGATGCCGCGCTGTACCTGATGAAGACCAAGCCGGAACTCGGGATCAAGAACCCGTACGCGCTCGACGACAAGCAGTTCGACGCCTCGGTCGCCCTTTTGAAGAAGCAGAAGGCGAACGTCGGCGAGTACTGGTCGGACTACCTGAAGGAAGTCTCGGCGTTCAAGTCCGGTGACTCGGTGATCGGCACGACCTGGCAGGTCATCGCGAACGTGGCGAAGGCCGAGGGTGCGAAGGTCGACGCGGTGCTGCCCACCGAGGGTGCGACCGGCTGGTCGGACACCTGGATGGTGAGCTCCAAGTCCAAGCACAAGACGTGCGCCTACAAGTGGCTCGACCACATCGTGTCGCCGAAGGCCAACGCGCAGGTCGCGGAGTACTTCGGGGAGTCGCCGGCCAACGAGAAGGCGTGCGCGTTCACCGCGGACAAGAACCACTGCACGACCTACCACGCCGGTGACGCGTCGTACGCCAAGCAGATCTGGTACTGGTCGACGCCGATCAGCCAGTGCCTGGACGGCCGCACCGACGTGAAGTGCAAGGACTACTCGGCCTGGACCCAAGCCTGGACGTCCATCAAGGGTTGAGTGAGCACACGGCCCGCTGGGAGTCCCGACACTCCCAGCGGGCCGTGTACGTCCGTCAGATCGAGATACGGATTCCGAGGAGGTTGACGTCGATGAGCTTGCCGCGGTCGTCGTCTTCGTCGTCGGAGCTGCTGGACCCGGAACTGCTCGAGCCGGAACTGCTGGACTCGGAGCCGCTGGAGTCGGATCCGGCGGTCGGGGCGGAGTCGTCGGCCGGTGGAGCCCCGGCCGAGTCGTTGCCGGAGCCCGAGTCCGAAGCCGGCGGTGGTGCCGCGGCGTTACCCGCCGGCTCGTCCGCGACCGGCGACGGCGAAGCGTCGTTGGGCGCGGTCGACGGGGTCGAGGTCGCGGAGGGGGACGCCGAGGAGGAGCTGAGTGCTTCGTCCTCGGCCTGGACGTCGATCGGTCCGATCGTGGCGACCTGGCCGCCTTCGCCGGACTGCCGGGTGGGTAACCCGAGGGCCTCCTGGCCGGTCGGTCTGTGCAGGCCGAGGACCATGACCGTCGCATAGGCCAGCCCCACGAGGCTGGCCAGACACAACGTCACCCGGAACGCACGGCCAGCAGGTGACGACGAGAACGCCGGGCGCTCGCGCCGCGGTCGTGGACTCTCGGTCACCTTCTCGGGCGCCCGATGGCGGCCCGATCTGGACGTTTCGTTCGGTGTGGGTTCGGTTGTCTCGGTGGGTGGAGCGTCTTCTAGTACGCCCGGTAACGACACTCGAGCCATGGAAGCATGTTAAACCGTGTGACCAGTTGTGCACAGATGGGCTGATGATTCCACCGTTGTGCATTGGTGAGGATGCTGGTCAGACGCCTTCCGGCTGGCGTACCTCGAGCACGTAACCCGCGCCGCGCACGGTGTGGATGAGCGCGGGGAAGCCCAGTTTGCGCCGAAGTTGCGCGATGACGACGTCGACCACGTTGGACATCGGCTCGGTGCCGGAGTCCCAGCAGTGCTCGATCAGCTGCGAGCGACTGACCACTGTGGCGTCCGCCGCGGCCAGGGCCTCGAGCACCGCGAACTCCTTGGCGGTCATCGTCAGCAGGACGCCTGCGCGCCGGATCTGGCGGCGCCGGACGTCGATCTCCAGGTCGCCGACGCGGGCGATCGGCGGGGGCTGCGAGCCGCTGCGTGCCGTGCGTCGGCACAGGCTGCGCACCCGCGCGACGAGCTCCGCCGCCGCGAACGGCTTCAACAGGTAGTCGTCGCCGCCGTGGGTGAAGCCGGCCACGCGGTCGGCGACGGTGTCGCGTGCGGTCAGGAACAGCACCGGCGTGGACCAGCCGCCACGCCGCCGGGCGTCCACGTAGCCGATGCTGTCGCCGGCCGGGAGCATCCGGTCGAAGACCACGCAGCTGTAGGGATGTGTCGAGATCGCTTCGTCGGCGGGGGGAATGTCGCCGACCAGGTCCACCGCCATGCCGGTTCCGCGTAAAGCGGCGGCGACCGCGTATCCCAGCTCGGCCTCGTCTTCGACCACAAGTACGCGCACCGGTTCATCCTGCCAGCCGATACCGAGTTCGTGTGTCCGTCAGATGTAATTGGTTATCCGAAGCGCTCGGCGTATTGGTCGCGCATCGCTCGGTGACCGTCCTCATGAGGATTTCATGAAGTCCGTTCATGAGGAATTGATGAAGTGAATGGTGAGCTACGGAAATTGCGTTCCGGCTTTCCTTTCTCCATTCCGTTGTGGTCAAATTCCTCCGCGAAAGTGTTTCGTCACAGGACGGAGGAGTCGTGTCCACGTCCCTTCTGGACCCCAGCCCGGCGCGGCCCGAGGAGGACTCGTCGGAGCGATTCCGGACGGTCGGCCCGCCCACCGGGGAGAGAACTTCCACCGAGATCGGCGGCTCCGATCAGCGCACCCGCCTGCCGGGTAGCCGGTTCTTCGGCAACACCTCGATCCGCACCAAGGTCATCCTGATCACGGTGGTCCCGCTGGTCGCGATGTTCGTGTTCTCCGGCGTGCTCGCCCGGTCGGTCATCGACGAAGCGCAGGCCGCGAACCGCATCCAGGACTACGCGCGGCTGGGCAACGAGTCGTCGTCGCTCGTCGACGTGCTGCAGACCGAGCGTTCGGCCGCGGCGGCCTACGTCACCACGCCCGGCCAGGGGGCCGAGGCGTCGACGCTGAAGAGCTTCACCGCGCACGCCCGCACCACCGACGAGGACCTCCGTCTGTTCCTCGCCGAGTACGAGCAGCTCGACAAAGAGATCGCCGCCCCGATCAGCTCCGAATACGAGCAGGTGAAGCGCGGATTCAGCACGCTGTCCCGTAACCGGAACGCGGTGCTCGAGCAGGCTCGGCAGGGCAGCGGCGTCCGAGTGGGCGCGGCGGTGACGATCTACGGCCAGCTGATCACCAGCCTGCTGCAGATGAAAGAGCGGCTCGCTGCCGCCTCCGCCGGCGACGAGACGCTGTCCAATCAGCTCACTGCCGTCGCCGCGTTCGCGAAGTACAAGGAAGCGGTCTGGCAGCAGCAGATCGTCGTGCGTACCGCGCTGGAGGACGGCAACAGCCAGTTCACGAACGACACGTTCGGATCCTTCCGCGCCGCGGTCTCGGACGAGAGCGCCTACCGCGCCCAGTTCGCGCTGAGCGGCACCCCGAAGCAGCAGGAGATCCGTAACAGCACGGTGACCCAGGAGCTGACCTACCAGCAGCTGCGGACCCGGGCCCAGAACGCCGGTCTCGGCAACAAGCTGTCGTTCAGCCTCGAGACGTGGCTGGAGACCAGCGACCGCGAGAACAAATTGCTCCGGTCGGTCGAGACGCGGATCAACGCGATCACCGTGGAAGCGGCCGGCGATTTCCGGTCCGACGCGGTGCGCAAGGCGATCGGCGTGATCTCGGCCGCGCTGGCGGCCCTGATCGTGGCGCTGCTGGTGTCGCTCGCGGTCGCCCGCTCGATGATCCGCCCGCTGGTGAGCCTGCGTTCCTCCGCGCTGGAGGTGGCGTACCAGAGCCTGCCCGACGTCGTCCGCAAGCTGCAGGAAGCCGACTCGAAAACGGCGGAGCAGGCCTCGGCGGAGACCGTGGCCCGCACCCTGGAGGTGCGCTCCACCGACGAGATCGGCCAGGTGGCACAGGCGTTCAACGCCATTCACCTGGAGGCGGTCCGGGTCGCGTCCGAGCAGGCGCGCCTGCGGCAGAGCGTCTCGGCGATGTTCGTCAACCTGTCCCGCCGCTCGCAGCTGCTGGTCGACCGGCTGATCCGGTTGATCGACGGTCTGGAGCAGGGCGAGCGTGACCCGGACCGGCTGGCCGAGCTGTTCAAGCTCGACCACCTGGCCACCCGGATGCGTCGTAACGACGAGAACCTGCTGGTGCTCGGCGGCGCGGACTCCGGTCGTAGCTGGTCCAAGCCGGCTCCGCTCGTCGACGTCCTCCGCGCGGCCGCGGCCGAGGTGGAGCAGTACACCCGGGTCAAGCTCGGCTCCATCGACGACTCGGTCCAGATCGCCTCGGGCGCGGTGAACGACACCGTCCACCTGATCGCGGAGATCCTGGAGAACGCGACGTCGTTCTCGTCGCCGCGCACGGACGTGACCGTGGACGCCCGCCGCGAGGGCAACCAGCTCGTGGTCGAGGTGATCGACCAGGGCATCGGAATGTCGCGGACGCAGCTGGCGGAGTTCAACGAGCGGCTCGCGAAGCCGCCGGTGTTCGACATCGCGGTCTCGCGGATGATGGGCCTGTTCGTGGTCGGCCGGCTGGCCTCGCGGCACGGCATCAAGGTCATGCTGCGTGACGCCGCCGGTGGTGGCGTCCTGGTGATGATCACGCTGCCGACCGGCGTGCTGCACGGGGACCAGCCGCCGGCCGGGCCGCGGGACGTGTCGATGCGTCCGGTGGAGCGGGTCGTCTCGGAGCGGGTCGACCGGCCCGAGCCGCGCTCGTACGTGCCGACCGGTGGATTCGGCGGGCCCACCGCGTACCAGTACGACGCGCAGAACGGCGCCCACTCGACCACGTTCCACGGCACCGGGACGACGTCGGCACCCGCCGCGGCGCCCGTACCGCCTCCGGCACCGGCGGAGCCGTCGATGCCGCGGCGGCAGCCGGCTCCGGTGGTGCGGGCGGAGTCGTGGAACGGGTTCCAGACGGCCGCCGAGCGGCGCGCGGCCGAGACGCCCGCCGCGGTGGACGCCTCGCCGCTCGCGGCGAACTGGACCGCCGAGGTCGTCGAGACTCCGCCCTCGGCGACCTCGGCCCTGGGCGGCACGTACACCTCGTACGGTGCACCGATCATCGACGCGACACCGGTCGAGCCGATCGAGGCCAGCTGGGCGCAGCCGACCCAGCCCCTGCCCACCCAACCCCTGCCCACCCAACCCCTGCCCACCCGGTCACTGGCGGAGCCGTCGCTGCCGACCAGGACCCCGTCCCGGCCGGAGCCCGCGCTGCCGGTGCGGCCCTCCGACGAGCAGCCGCTCCCGACCCGGTCGCCGTTCTCGGACCGGCCGGTTCCGGCGCAGGCGTTGGCGCCGCTGCCGGTGCACGCGCTGCCGGCTCAGCCGGCACCGGCTCCCGATCCGACGATCGAGATGCCGCTGCCGATCTTCGAGGCGACGGAGAACGACTGGTTCCGGGTCCGGAACCTGCCGCGCGTCCCGGAAGCGGCGGGAGTGCAGCCCCCGGCACCTCGGGTGCACGTCACGGTGGGCGAAACCCCGCTGACCCACCACGCCAACGGCACGACGCTCGTCGCGCCGCCCGTGCGTCAGGCCCCGCCGGCTCCGTCGGTTCCGGCCACCCCGTCGCTGCCCGTGCGTCCGGTCGCGACCACCGCACCGGCGGCTCCCGCCGCACCGGTGGCGTCCCCGGTTCCCGCGGCACCGCTCAAGGCGTCGGAACCGATGGAGAGCTGGAAGTCGCCGGCGGACGCCGGATGGCGGGCCGCGCAGGCGGCCGCGGAAACCCAGCCGACCAGCACGACGTCGTCGGGGCTCCCGAAGCGCGTCCCGATGGCGCACTACGTGCCCGGCAAGGTGGAGCGCTCCGAGGCTCTTCCCGCCACTCGCCGTTCACCCGAGGCGGTGCGAGGCGTTCTATCCAGTTACCGCAGTGGTCTCGAGCAGGGCCGGCAGGCCGGCGGCCCCGCAGGGACCGGCTCCAAGGAGGAAATGTGAGCTCGCTGAGCCACGATGCGCAGAACCTCAACTGGCTGGTGGGCAACTTCGCCAACCGCGTTCCCGGTATCGCCCACGCGGTCGCCGTCTCGGCCGACGGGCTGTTGCTTGCGGTCTCCGACGGCCTGCCGCGGGACCGGGCCGATCAGCTCTCCGCGATCGCCTCGGGTCTGGTGAGCCTCACGCACGGCGCGGCGATGTGCTTCGAAGGTGGCAGCGTCAGCCAGACCGTCGTCGAGATGGACACCGGATTCCTGCTCGTGATGTCGATAAGCGACGGCTCGTCGCTGGCGGTGCTGGCCTCCCGGGCCTGCGACATCGGCCAGGTGGGGTACGAGATGGCGCTTCTCGTCGAGCGCGTCGGCCAGGTGCTGACCCCGGCGCTGCGCTCCGAACTGCACACGTCGCTGGCGCTGTGAGGGAGGGATCAGCATGGACATGACCAGCCCTCGGGCCACCTCGGCCAAGATCGTGGTCGCCGGCGGTTTCGGCGTCGGCAAGACGACGATGGTCGGCTCGGTCTCCGAGATCCGCCCGCTCACCACCGAAGCGATAATGACGATGGCCTCGGTCGACGTCGACGACACGACGGCGGTGGCCGGCAAGAAGACCACCACGGTCGCGATGGACTTCGGCCGCATCACGATCGACCAGGAACTGATCCTCTACCTGTTCGGGACGCCCGGCCAGAACCGCTTCTGGTTCATGTGGGACGAGCTGGTGCGCGGTGCGATCGGCGCGGTCGTGCTCGTCGACCCGCGCCGGCTGGCGGACTGCTTCTCGGCCGTCGACTTCTTCGAGCAGTGCGGCCTGCCCTACGTCGTCGGGGTGAACTGCTTCGACGGCGTGCAGCCCAACACCATCCGTGAGCTGCGCGAAGCGCTCACGATCCGGCCGGAGGTGCCGATCCTCACCTGTGACGCCCGTCGGCGGGATTCAACGAAGCAGCTGCTCATCGCGCTCGTCGAGTACGTGCTCCGGGCCCGGGGCACCGCTCCGCTCGCCGCACGCACACCGGTTCCGCTCACGTGAGGGCGATCCGCGTGACCGCAGCCGTCCTGGCCCTCGTCCTCGCCGCGACCGCGTGCAACAGCAAGGACAACAGCTCGGACACCAGCGAGGCCGGTGGCGAGTTCACGCCGCCGAAGCTCCCGGTGCTCGAGCAGGTCGGCCCGGGCGAGGGCGCGCTGAGCGTGCTGTCCTGGGCCGGCTACGCCGAGGACGGCAGCACCGACCCGGCGATCGACTGGGTCACGCCGTTCGAGCAGGCGACCGGTTGTCAGGTGTCGGTGAAGGTCTTCAACACGTCCGACGAAGCCGTGACGCTGATGAAGACCGGGAAGTACGACGTCATCTCGGCGTCCGGCGACGCGTCGCTGCGGCTGATCGCCGACGGTGACGTGGAGCCGGTGAACACCGACCTGGTGCCGAACTACAAGGACATCTACGGCTTCCTGAAGAAGCAGACCTGGAACAGCGTGAAGGGAGTGCCCTACGGCGTCCCGCACGGCTGGGGCGCGAACCTGCTGATGTACCACCAGGACAAGGTGAAGCCCGCGCCGACGTCGTGGTCGGCGGTGTTCGCGCCGCCGCTGTCGGTGGTCGGCAAGGTCACCGCGTACGACTCGCCGATCTACATCGCCGACGCCGCGCTGTACCTGATGCGCCACCAGCCCGACCTCGGCATCAAGAACCCGTACGCGCTCGACGACACGCAGTTCGCCGCGGCGATCGCGCTGCTCGAACAGCAGAAGTCGAGCGTGAGCGAGTACTGGAGCGACTACACCGAGGAGGTCGCGGCGTTCAAGGCCGGTGACGCGATCGTCGGTACCGCGTGGCAGGTGATCGCGAACCTCACCGAGGCCGAGGGCACGAACATCAAGGCCATCCTGCCCGAGGAGGGCGCCACCGGCTGGTCGGACACCTGGATGGTCGGGGCGAAGTCGCCGCACAAGAACTGCGCGTACAAGTGGTTCGACCACATCGTCAGCCCGCAGGTCAACGCGCAGGTCGCGGAGTACTTCGGGGAGTCGCCCGGCAACTCGAAGTCGTGCGCGTTCACGACCGACCCGAACCACTGCAAGACGTTCCACGCCGGCGACGCGTCCTACGCGCGGAAGATCTGGTACTGGACGACGCCGATCTCCTCGTGCCTGGACGGACGGACGAACATCAGGTGCAAGGACTACGAGGACTGGGCTCAGGCCTGGACCACGATCAAGGGCTGATCCGATGGTTCGCTCCGCACGCGACGCCGAGACCGCGGTGCTGGCACCGGTGCCCGGGCCAGCACCCGTGACCGGACCCGTTCCCCGGTCCGGGGCCGGTGACGACCCGACCGTCCTGCAGCAGGTGCTGCCGGCGGCCGGGCGTCACCGGCGCGGCGGAGTGTCCCAGGAGCGTGCGATCTTCGTGGACCGCAGTGGACGTCGGAAGCGGCGGGTCACCTGGGCGCTGGCCCTGGCCGCGGTCGGCGGCCTGCTGTACACGGTGGCGCTGGCCGCCAGCATGCTCGGCGGTGTCGACGCGGACTCGGCGCTACCGATCCCGGGGGAGTCGACGGCACCCTCCACTCGCTCGCCGTCGGCTTCCCCGACCCCTTCGCCGGTCAGCAAGTCACCGTCCGCCCGGGCCCCGCGCGGGCCGGCACCGGAGGTGCAGGCTCCGGCGTCCCGGTCCGCGCGGCCGAAGCCCACCCGCCGTTCCAGCTCCGCACCGGCGGCTCCGCCGCCCTCGGTGGCTCCGACCACCGAAGAATCGGGCTCGTTCTGGTCGAGCCTGTTCCCCAGCCCCCGGGATTGACGGCCCCGGGTCCTGAGGCGTGCACGTTTTGGTGACGTGGAGCCCACCAAAGCGTGCACGCCTCCTCAGGCATCCCTCTTGAGCAGGGTCAGGCCACCGGCGGTCAGAGCCACCAGCGGGTAGGCGACCAGCGCGCAGACCGCGCCGGCCACCCCCAGCGAGTAGTAGTCGTCACCGGAGAGCTGAGCCGCCAGCGACGAGGGCAGCACGCTCGCGATCCGCGTGTCCCAGGGGTCCGGAAGGTAGACCGCGATCACCGGGGCGACGAACAACAGCCCCGCGACGGCCATCACCGCACCGGCCGACGAACGCAGTGCGGCCCCGAGCCCGACCCCGGTGAGCGCGGCGGCGAGGCACACCGCCATGTTCGCCGCTCCGGTCCCCACCATGTCACCGGCCGACGTCCACGGATCGATCGGCGCCGGCCGGTCACCGGCGATCTGCAGCGACAGCACCACCGACCCCACCGCGACGACGAGCGCCGCCGCCGTCGCCAGCCCGGCGACCACGAGCGTCTTCGCTCCCAGCAGCCGCAGCCGGTTCGGCACCGCGGTCAGCGTCGTCGTGATCGAGCCGGTGCGGTACTCGGCGGTCACCGCGAGCACGCCGACGATCCCGAGCACCAGCTGGGCCAGCGGACCCGAGATCACGGTCATGTCCGCGCTCTCGAAGAGCGCACGGTCGGCCGGGGACGCGGCGTCCCAGGCCGACACCATGAGCGTGCCCGCGCCCCAGCACCCGGCGAGCAACAGGAGCAGCGATCCGAGCAGCCAGGCGGTGGACCGCACCGACCGCAGCACGAGCCATTGGGACGAGACGACGTCAGACACGGGTTGCTCCTTCGGTGAGTCGTACGTAGGCCTCTTCGAGCGACGGGCCCAGCTCGGCCAGCGGCTCCTCCGCCAGCAGCCGGCCCTGCCCGATGATCACGACGCGGTCGGCGGTCCTGGCCATCTCGGACATCAGGTGGCTGGAGATCAGCACCGCCCGTCCCTCGCCGGCCAGCCGTGCCGTGAGAGCGCGGAACCAGCGGATCCCCTCCGGGTCCAGGCCGTTGAGCGGTTCGTCGAACAGCAGCGCCTCGGGCTCGCCGAGCAGCGCGCCGCCGATCGCGAGCCGTTGCCTCATGCCGAGCGAGAGGGCGCGGATCCGCCGCCGGGCGACGTTCCCCAGCCCGACCTCGTCGAGCACGGCGTCGACGCGCTCGGCCGTGATGCCGTTGCTGCGGGCGAGCGCCAGCAGGTGGGTGCGGGCGCGGAGGCCGCCGTGGGCGGCGGACGCGTCGAGCGCGGCGCCCACCACGCGCAGCGGGTGCCGGTAGGAGGAGTACGGCCGGTCGTGGACGAGCGCCTGCCCGGACGTCGGCCGGTCGAGGCCGAGGATCGCGCGCAGCGTCGTCGACTTGCCCGCGCCGTTCGCGCCGAGGAAGCCGGTGACCTGCCCCGGCGGCACGGTGAACGAGAGGCGGTCGACGGCGAGCGTGCTGCCGTACCGCTTCGTGAGTGTGTCGATGCGGATCATGGTTTCCACCGTGGACGGTGCCGGCGCCGCCCGGATCGGACCGGGGTCTGGACGTGACCGGCGGGGTCCTACCCAGGGATGACGTGCCGCGGTCGGATGTTTTCGTCGGGGGCGGCCGATACGGTCGGCCGGTGACTTCGGCGCTGCGCAGGGTGGTGCGCTCCCCCCGGGTGAACGACGCGGTGCTCGTCGCCGTCGACGTCGCCGCGGCGGTGTTCTACGTGACCCTGTACATCGCGTTCGGCACGTTCGACCCGGCCGACTTCCCGCCGGACCAGCCGCACTACGGCGGTCCCCTCTGGTTGGCCGTGCTGCTCGCGCTCGTGATCGGCGTCCCGATCGCGGTGCGTCGCCGGTGGCCGCGGGCCGCCTGGGCGGTCTCGGCGAGCGGGCTGATCACCGCCACGTTGCTCGACATCACGCTCGAACCATGGTTCCCGACCGCGATCGTCCTGTACGTGATCGCGTTGCGCTGCACCTGGCGGTGGGTGGTCGGTGCGCTCGCGGCCACGCTGGTGGTCAGCGCGGGCACGCTGATCGTGTCCGGGGCCGAGGGCGGCGATCTGGCGTCGGCCGTCGCCGTGCTCACCTACGTGTGGTTCGTCAACGGCGGGTTCTGGGTGGCCGGGGTGATCATGCGGGAGCGCCGGGAGGCGGCGGCGGAGGCCCGGCGCCGGGACGCGGAGCGGGTGGTGGCCGACGAGCGGCTGCAGATCGCCCGCGAGCTCCACGACGTCGTGGCGCACAGCATGAGCCTGATCGCGGTGCAGGCCGGCGTCGCGAACCACGTCGTCGAGCAGCGTCCGGAGGCGGCGCGCGACGCGCTCCGGGTGATCGAGGCGACCAGCCGGGGCGCGCTCACCGACATCCGCCGGCTGCTCGGTGTCCTGCGCACCCCCGACGCCGAGTTCGCGCCGACGCCCGGCCTGGCCGAGCTGCCCGCGGTGGTCGAGCTCGCGGTCGCCGGCGGGGTCCGCGTCGCGTCCGACGTGCGAGTGGATCCACGCCACTATTCGGACGCCGTGCAGCTGGCCGTCTACCGCGTGGTGCAGGAGGGGCTGACCAACGTCGTCAAGCACGCCGGGCCCACCACGTGCCGGGTGGAACTGTCGGAGGCCGACGGCACCCTGCGGATCGTGATCGAGGACGACGGGCCCACGTCGCCGCCGCCGGCGCCCGATCCGAGCGGCCACGGTCTCGTCGGCCTCCGCGAACGAGTGGCCCTCTTCGGCGGCGAGCTGGAGGCGGGCCCACGCCCGGGCCCGCCGGGTTTCCGGTTGATCGCGACGCTTCCCGCCGGCCGTGCGGCGGCGGTCCCGTCGGCCCGGGAGGAGAGCGCATGAGCGTCCGGGTGCTGGTGGTGGACGATCAGGCGCTGGTGCGGGGGAGTTTCCGGCTGCTCGTCGAGACCGCCGAGGGGCTCACCGTGGTCGGGGAGGCCGGCAACGGGCTGGAGGCGGTCGAACTCGCCGTGCGCCTGCGCCCCGACGTCGTGCTGATGGACGTCCGGATGCCCGAGCTCGACGGGGTCGCGGCCACCCGGCGCATCTGCGAGCGGGTGCCTGGCAGCCACGTCCTGATCCTCACCACGTTCGACCTCGACGAGTACGTCTACGGTGCACTGCGCGCCGGAGCCAGCGGCTTCCTGCTCAAGGACGCACCCCCGGCCGACCTCCTGGCCGCGATCCGCGTCGTCGCGGCCGGCGACGCGCTGCTCGCCCCCACGATCACCCGGCGGATGATCGCCCGCTTCACCGAGGCCGAACGCCCGCTCCCCACCCCGGCCCTCAACGGCGTCACCCCCCGCGAGCGCGAGGTGCTGCTCCTCGTCGCCCGCGGCCTCTCGAACACCGAGATCGCCGACCGCCTGCACCTCAGCGCGGCCACCGTGAAAACCCACATCGGCCGCCTTCTCGACAAACTCACCGCCCGCGACCGGGCCCAGCTCGTCATCGCCGCCTACGAGAGCGGCCTGGTCTCGGCCCGCGACAGCTAGCCTGCGGCGTGACTCGCATTCCTCCGAACGTGTTCGGGATCCCGTTCGGGCTCACCGGCCTCGGCAACGTCTGGCTCGTCCTGGCCCGTCACGACCGCGTGCCGGACGTGATCGCCACCGTGATCTTCGCGCTGGCCGCACTGACCTGGCTGGCGGCGCTCGTCGCGTACGGGCGGTACCTGGCCACCGACCGGGGCGCACTCGGCCGGGACCTGGCCGACCCGATCGCGTCACCGTTCACCGCCCTCGTTCTGATCACCCCGATGCTGCTCGCCGCGCAGGCGCTGCACCCGCACGCGGAATCGGTCGCCCGGTGGGTGGTCGACGTTCTGCTCGTGCTCGTCGTGTTGCTCGGCGGCTGGCTCACCGGCCAGTGGATCTACGGCCCGATCGGGGTCGACCAACTGCACCCGGGCTACTTCCTGCCGACCGTCGCCGGCGGGCTGCTCGCCGCGTACAGCGCGGCGGTGGTGGGCCAGCCCCGGCTGGGGTGGGTGTTGTTCGGGCTCGGAGCGGTCTGCTGGCTGGTGCTCGGATCGATAGTGCTCGCCCGGCTGCTGGTGCGGCCGATGCTGCCGACCCCGCTGGTGCCGACGCTCGCCATCGAGGTGGCGCCGGCCGCGGTGGCGAGCATCGCTTGGTTCCAGCTGCGCGGAGGCGGCCTCGACACCGTCGCGCTGGCGCTGGGCGGCTACGGGCTGCTGATGGTGCTCGCGCAGGTGCGGCTGCTGCCGCTGTTCGTGCGTCTGCCGTTCGCGCCGAGCACGTGGTCGTTCACGTTCAGCTGGGCCGCCGTCGCCACCGCCGGTCTGCTGTGGCTGGAAGAGCTCCGTCCGGGCGGCTACCGGGTGTGGGAGTACGTCGTGCTCGTCGTCGTCACGGTGCTGGTGGGCGCCGTCGCCCTGCGTACGGCGATGGCGCTGGCCCGCCGGCAGTTCCTGCCGGTCACGCCCGCAGGATCGACTGGGGGAAAGTGAAGACGCCGTCGGGGTCGAAGTGGCGCACGGTCGTGCGTAGCCGAGGCAGGTTGGCGCCGTAGTAGGCGGTGGCCCAGTCGGCCTGCTGCGGATCGAGGTAGTTCACGTACGCGCCCGGGCCCACCAGCGGACGCAGGGCCGCCTGCACGGCGTTCACCGCCGGCCCGCTGTTCGCCCGGCCGCTGTACACCTGCACGCTGGCGTGCGCCTCGCGGTGCACGAACGCGGTGTCGCCGGGAGCGAGCGCTCCCACCTTGCCGCCGAGCGAATCGAACAGCAGCACCATCCCGGACCGGCGCCCGACCAGCTGGACGATCGAGTTCGCCGTCGACCGGTCGATCGGTTTCCCGACCACGCGGGACGTGGCGCGGAACGTCTCCCGGCGCAGGACGCCACCGGCCGACTCCGGGCGGCACTGAGCGGCGGTCTTGCTCAGGCAGCCGCCGAACGACTTCATCGCGTCGAGGTAGCCGTACGTGTTCGTGGTGCGCGACGTCGGGGCCGCGCCGACCTCGGCGATCAACGCGTTCAGCTGCGCGGGGAGCCCGGTGACCGCACCGGTCCAGGTGCCGGTGACGCGGTTCGTCGGGGTACCGGCCGCGGTCACGGCGCAGAGCGCGGTCAACCGGTCCGGAGCCGCCGCCATCCAGGCCGACCAGGCCGCCAGCACCCGCGCGCTGGACGCGGCCGGGAACCGCAGCGTGAAGATCGTGACGCTGGGCGCGGGCACGGTGTCGAACGTGAACTCGGTGACGATGCCGCTGTTCCCGCCGCCACCCCCACGCAGTGACCAGAACAGGTCGGCGTCGCGGTTCGCGTTGACGGTGCGGACCTCCCCGTCGGCGGTGACGATCGTCGCCGCACGTAGGTGATCGCAGGTGAGACCGTACGGGCGGGCGACCACGCCGAGCCCGCCGCCGAGCGTGCTTCCGCCGACACCGACCGTGGGGCAGGAACCGGCCGGGAGCGCACGCCCCCGGGCGGCCAGCGCGGTGTAGACGTCGATCAGCCGGGCTCCGGCGCCGACGACCGCGGTGCCGTCGTCCTTCACCGTGATCGAGTGGAACGCACCGAGGTCGACGACGACACCGCGGTCGGGCGTGGAGTATCCGGGATAGCTGTGCCCGCCGGAGCGGGCGGCGAGCGGCACGCCCCGACCGCCGGCGCGGATGACGCAGGCACGCACGTCGTCGACGGTCGCCACCTTGGCGATCGCGGCCGGCTTGCGGGTGCCGAGCGCGACGTTGAACGGCTGGGCGGCGGTGGCGTATCCGGCGTCGCCCGGAAGAAGCAGTTGGCCTTTCAGCGCCCTCCGCAGACCGGGGAGGTCGAGGGCGGCCGGGGACGGGGACGCCGCCGCCGACGAGGGTGACGGAGTCGCCGCCGCGGTGTGCGCCGCCTTGGTGTCGGTGCAGGCCGCCACGGCGGCGAGGCCACCCATCGCGAGGAAACCACGGCGCGACAGCACGGAACCGGTCACCGCTCCACTGTGCCATCCCGGCGCACTTCATTGCGTGCGAAATCAGGGGAATTGCGTGCCGACAATCACTTTCCGTAATAGTACTGACGCGTAGCCGAGCAATAACTCGGTGAAGTGTTGTAACGCACCTCGCTGGAACGGGAATTCTCCTGAAAGCGCTCACCGGATGGTGTTTCATCGAGACAACGAGTAGTGCAGTAGATAACCGTTCGACGTGATGGGATCCATCGAATGCTTTTCGACCGGGCCCAGCTCACGGCCGCGCTACCCCAGTACGAGGTGGGAGCCGAGCTGGGTCGCGGAGGCTTCGGGCTGGTCATCGAGGGCCGACATCGGCGTCTCGGACGACCCGTCGCAATCAAAATTCTGACGATTTCCGGCCCGGATGTGGAACGGCGATTTCTCGCCGAAGCGCAAGTGATGGCCGTATTCGACCATCCGCATGTCGTCCGCGTGCACGACTACGCGGAAAGTGACGGTCTCTGTCTGATAGTCATGGAACACCTTCCGGGTGGCACGCTCACTTCTCGGATCGCCGAGGGGCTACGGCCGGAATCCGCGTGCGCGATCGGCCTGGCGATCGCCGACGCACTGCACGCGGCGCACCAGCGCGGCATCGTGCACCGTGACATCAAACCGGACAACGTCCTGTTCGCCGGCGACGGCGCGGTGAAGGTCACCGACTTCGGCATCGCGAAGCTGTTCGAGGGCTCGTCGATCACCACGGGGACGCTCGTCGGGACGCCGGCGTACGCCGCGCCGGAGCAGATCCTGGGTTCGCGGGTCGGGCCGGCCACCGACGTGTACGCCGTCGGCGGGCTGATCTATCACATGCTCACCGGCCGGACGCCGTTCTCGCTGGACCTGCCGTTCTCGGCGATGCTGCACCACCACCTGAACATGCGGCCCGAGCTCCCGGCCGGGATGCCGCCGCAGATCGCCGCGGTCGTCGGGCAGGCGCTGGAGAAGGACCCGGCGGCGCGGCCGGAGTCCGCGAAGGCGTTCGCGTTGGCGCTCGCGACGGCGGCGGTGGCCGATTTCGGGTCGAGCTGGTCGGCTCACGCGGACACGCCACTGCGGGTGGACGACGACGTGCGCGCGGTGATGGCGATGACGACACGGGGCGCGCAGGCCTCGCTGGCGACGCGGGTTCGGTCGACGCCGATGCGGGCGCAGGCCGATGCGGCCTCGCTGCAGTTGCGGACGCCGCCGCCCGGGCATCTCGCGGTGCCGGAGCCTTATCAGGCGGAGTCCTATCCGGCCGCGACGCCGAACCCTTTGTCGTCGTACGGGCACGGGGTTCCTCCCGGCGGGTTGACGACGCCGGGATTCGGCGGTCCGGGGGATGCGCGGCCGTTCGGGGCCGAGGCGTTCTTCGGTACGCCGTCGGAGGGGGCGTCGCAGCCGGTTGCTCCGTCGCCGCTGAATCCCTCGCCGGGGTCTTCGTCTTCGGGGTCTTCGTCGCCCGGGTCTTCGTCGCCGGGGTCCTCGTCTTCGGGGGTTCGGTCGGGGCGGCATTCGGCGGGGTCGGTTTCGGGGGCTTCGCCGGTGGCCGGGTCGATGTCCGGGGCGCCGTCGATTTCGGGTTTTTCCGCGCCTCCGGTGTCGGCCCCTCCGGTCGGTGAGCCGCCGGTCGGCGGCCCGCCGGTTTCTGGGCCGCCAGTACCCGGCCCGCCGGTTTCAGGCCCGCCGGTTTCTGGCCCGCCGGTTTCTGGGCCGCTCGTCTCCGGGCCGCCGGTTTCCGGGCCGCGGGTCTCCGGGCTGCCGGTTTCCGGCTCGCCGGTTTCTGGGCTGTCGGTTTCCGGTGCACCCGATGCCGGCCCGTCGGTGGACAGTCCGCCGACCTCCGGGGCGCCGGTGGCCGGGCCGCGGTCCTCGGCTCCTCCGGCCGGTGGAACGTCGGGGCCCGGGGCGCACTCGGTCTCCGGTTCGCACCCCGTGCTGGGCTCTCAGGCGGTGCGGTCCCCGTCGGGTTCGTACCCCGTCTACGACACGCCTCCGCCGTCGGCAGCCCCGCAGCCGCCGTACACCCCCACCCCGCCGCCGACCGCCCGGCCGCCGTACCGCACCGACGGCGGAACAGGCTCGCACCGCGCGCTCGACGACCAGCCGCCGTACCCGACCGACCCCGGTCAGCCCTCGTACGCGACCAGCCACGGCCAGCCGCAGCACGGGGCCGACCCCGGACGGCCGCCTTACGCGACCGACCCAGGCCAGCCGCCTCACGTGACCGACTCCGGCCGGCCGCCTTACGCGACCGACTCCGGACGGCCGCCGTACGTGACCGGCCCGGTCTCCGGCGGTCCGGCGCCCTACGGAACGGACCCCGGGCCCGGAGGTCGGCCGCCCTACGGGAACGACGCGGATTCCGGTCTGGATCTGCGGCCCACATCGGGCGGAGGAACCGCCTCCGACGGCCCGAACTCGTCCGACGGGAAACCCCGCCGCGGCCGGGCCGAGCGACGCAAAGAGCTCCGCTCCCAGCAGCGCACCTCCCAGCAGCGCACGTCGCGCTCGCAACCGCACCCCGACGACGTCACCGAGGACGAGGGTGTCCCGCGTCGCGTCCTCATCGTCCTGGCAATCGTGGTACTGGTCGTCGCCGCGATCAGCATCGGCGTCGGCGCCGCCCTGGGCTCACTCACCAAATGACACTCGCCGAACGGCGCCACTACATCGAGATCAGCACCTTGCCGGCCGGATGCCCCTCGGCCAGGTAACGCATGCACTCCGGCGCCTCGGCGAGCGAGTACGTCCGCGGGATCGCGGGCGTCAGCTCGCCGGCTGCCATCAAACGGCCGAGCTCGACCAGGTCCTCGCCGCCCTCGCGCGCGATCACGCTGCGGATCCGCCGCTTGACGAACATCCCGGCGATCGGCCGGAACATCTGCCACTGGAAGCCCTGCATCAGCCGCCCCGGGTGGTCCTCGCCGCCCACCGACACCAGCGCACCGCCCGGCTTGAGTGCCTTCCGCAGCAGCGACAGCGGCCGGTTGCCCGCACAGTCCACGATGACGTCGTACCGCGGCCCGCGCGCGTCCACTTCCTCGCGGGTGTAGTCGATGACCTCGTCCGCGCCGAGCGACGTCACCAGTTCGCGCTTCGAGGCGCCGCACACCGCGGTCACGCCGGCGCCGCGAAGGGCGGCGAGTTGCACCGCGAACGATCCGACCCCACCGCCGGCGCCGATCACCATCACGCGCTGCCCGGCGCGCACGTCGCCGCTGCGGAGTGCTTGTAACGCGGTGGTGCCCGAGCAGCCGACGCTCGCGCCCTGCTCGAACGTGACCTCGGGCGGCAGCGGAGCGAGCAGACGCTCCGGCGCGACCGTGTACTCGGCCCAGCTGCCCGCGTTCGTGGTGCCGAACACCTGGTCGCCGGCGGAGAACCGGGTCACAGACGAACCCACCGAGGTCACGACCCCGGCGAAGGCCCGGCCCAGAACCTGGACCTTCGGGGCTCGCAGACCGATGACCGGCCGCATCACCAGCGGGTACCCGGTCATCATGTGCCAGACCCCGCGATCGTTGCTGCTGGCCCGGACCTGGACCAGGACTTCGTCGTCGGCCGGGGTGGGTGTCTCGACGTCGCGGACCTGGAGCACGTCGGCGGAGCCGTAGACCGAGCGGATGCACGCTTTCATGGCACCTCTTCTTCCGGGTAGTGGAAAACGTCGTCGAGGGGAACCGAGAACACGCGGGCGATGCGGAACGCCATCTCCAGCGAGGGTGAGTACCGCCCCTGCTCGATCGCGATCACGGTCTGGCGGGTGACGCCGATGCGTTCGGCCAGGTCGGCCTGGGTCATCTCGCTGTTGGTGAACCGCAGGGCGCGGATCGAGTTCGTGACCCTGGTCGGCTTCACCATTCGGGACCCGCGCTCATAGGGGGAAGGGGCGGTGGTAGATGACGACCTTGGCGACGGCGGCCAGCACCGCGGCCAGGGCGAAGTTCAGGTAGATCACGTTGGCGATCCAGAACCAGTCCCACTCGGCCAGCGCCATCAGCAGCGCCGCGACGCCACCGATCGCCACGAACGACTGACCGATGTACTCGCCGAGGCGGCCGATCTCCTTGTCGCGGACGTCGGTGGCGCGGGACGCGTTCGGCGTGACGATGCCGACCAGGATCTCCAGCACGATCGCCGCGACCATCGCGATGCCGATCGTGGAGAGCAGCGGCCCGGCGTAAGAAACGTCGTGCAACGCCCGCCCGTCCGCCCGGCGAAGGACCGTGATCACGTACCCCGAGTACGTGACGACGGTGACGACCAACGTGATCCACGCCCGCTTCTCGGTGAGCGTCACGACCGACCTCCGATGTAAAGCATTCTTGACACCTCCAATGTCAGGCAGAGCTGACACGATGTCAAGAGTTCTTTACACGCTGTCAGACTGCCGACCAACCGGCGCCGCGCCGTCGAACAGCTGCTGTACACCCCGCGAACTCCGCTGCTCAGAGCGGAGATCGGGGCCGGAGTTGCCTAGCGTTCCGAACCGATGAAGACGATGGCCCGATCGCTGCGCAACGCTCTGCCGCCCCGAGGTTGGCTCGTACTGGGGGCGCTCTGCGTCCTCGCCGTGGTGTTGGCCCTGGTGACGAACGCCCAGTACGGCCCGGACTCGCGGATCTACCTGGCCTGGACCTACTGGTACCTGGGGCATCCGCAGGCCGAGGCGGCGCAGCTGTCGTACGACTACCTGCGCGACGACCCGGGGTTGGCCACCTGCCTGACCTGCTGGCCGGCCGACTTCCAGGAGAGCTTCTTCACCGGCCCGTACGCGGCCGTGGTGGGCCCGCGCGTTCTGCTCCCGGTGCTTTCGGCGCCGTTCGTGGCGCTGTTCGGGCCGGCCGGGATGCTCGTCGTGCCGATCGTCGGCTACGCGGTGACGATCCTCGCGACCGTCCTGCTGGCCTCCCGGCTGTGGGGGCCGCGCTGGGCGCTCGTCGCCGGCGCGATGCTGCTGCTGCCGGTCTACGTGTCGCGCTGGAGCGTCGTCGCGCACACCGAGGGCCCCGCGTTCGCGCTGCTGGCGTTGCCGCTGCTCGTGCTTCCGCTGGCCCGGAAGGTCGGCCGCAAGCAGCTGATCGTCTACGCCGTGCTGGTGTTCCTGGGCATGCTCAACCGGCAGTTCGCGATCGCGCTTCCGGTGGCCGTCGCGGCGGCCTGGTTACTCGTCGCGGTCCGCGACCGGGCCTTCCGCAATCCCTGGCTGCCGTTCGCGGTCTGGGGGAACGTCGTCGCGTTCGTCGTGCTGGCCGCGCAGATGGTGATCACGCCGATGATCTTCGGCGGCGAGGATCTGTCGCTGCTGCAGCGCCTCGACGAACTCACGCTCACGTACTTCGGCAGCGCCGGGATCGCCGCTATCCCTGAGGTCACCTGGAACATCATCCGCTCCGATCTACTGGCCGTGCGGTACGACCTCGCGCTGGTGGCGCTGCTCGCGGCGTCGACCGTGGCCGTGGTCCGGCGGTTGCGCAGTGAGATCTCCGCGCTTGCCGCCGGAGCGTTCTTCGTGGTCAGCGCGTTCAACGTGATCGAGTTCTGGCCGGCCGCGTTCCGCTACCACGCGCCGATCGTGCCGCTGCTGGTATTGGCGGTCGTCGCGCTCATGGTCGACCTGTGGGGGCCGATCCGGCGGCACCCGTCCCGCTCCACCGAAGCCGGCCCTCGCGAACCGATCGCGCTCGAACAGCGCGCCCGACGGATCGGACGGATGCCGGCCCACGCGGTGGCCACGGTCGTGAGCCTCGCGGTGCTGGTGCCGGCCGTGCTGTCGTACCGGATCTGGCACTTCTACTCGGCGAGCATGTACCACCTGGCGTGGTCGTACCGGGTCCTCGGCTTCTCGCCGGGCGACGCGGCCGAACGAACCTACGCCGAGCTGCACGACAAGCCGTTCGCGGCGACGTTCTGCGGCCGTGATTCGTGCTTCGGCACCGGCTCCGACTGGTTGTTCGGCCACGCCACCTCGGCCGACCCGAACCTGGTCTACCCGGTGCTCTCGGCGCCGTTCGTCGCCCTGTTCGGCGATCGGGGCCTGATCGTCGTCCCGGTGGTGTCGTTCTTCGTGGCGGTCGGGCTGCTGACGTTCTTCACGGCCAAACGCTGGGGTGCGCTCGCCGGCACCGTCACCGCGGTCGTGTTCCTGGTCTGCGACCAGATCGTCGCCACCTCGCTGACCGGCACGGCCGACATGCTCGCGCTCGCGCTCGGCTGCGCACTGCTGTTCACGCTGCCGCTCGACGGTCGGCGCGGGCGCCGAGCGCTCGTCGTGTTCGCGGTGCTCACCGCGTTGCTGCTGGCCAGCAGGGCACCGGCGATGGCCTTCGTCGCCGCCGTCGGGACCGTCTGGGTGCTCACGGCCGTGCGTGAGCGGTCCGTGCGCAACGTCTGGCTGCCCTACCTGGCGGTCGCGTCCGGGCTCGCGGTCGGGCTGGTCGCGCTCGGGCAGGTCGCGACGATCGCCGACGCCCGGTACCTCGGAAGCCTCGGGAAAGGGCTCGGGGTGCTGGTCCGGATCGACGGCACGTACCTCGCCGAGGACGCCGTGCTCTGTTCGGTGCTCGTGCTCGCGGTGGTCGCGTCGTCGCTGGGGGCGCTCCGTGACCCGATGGCGGCGCTGGCGCTCGGCGGCATCGTGGCCGCCGTCGTGCTCGAGGTCGCGAGCGGGACGCCCTCCGGCGCACGCGCGTTCGGCCCGGTCTTCCCGCTGATCCTGCTCTCGGCGATGGGGATGCTCGCCCGGCTCTTCGACGGCCTGAGCCCGTGGAACCTCCCCGTGCCCGACGAACCGGATGAGCAGCTCGTAACGGTGTCAGATCAGGTACCTGCCGCATAGCGCCGAAAATGTCGTTAATACTGCTATCGTCCCGCGCGTCGAACCTCCCCCGCGGTCAGACGACGGCAGGCACGCGCACATGGACGAAAACTGCGAGCTCCACGACGAGCGACGGCTCGCGGCGGTCGATCGGGCGGCGGCGATCCTGTCCGGAGTCCCGCTCTCGATGGACGCCATCGCCGGCGCAGCGGCGAGCGTCACGGGCGCGCCGATCGGTGTCGTCTCGCTCGTCGACGGCGAGTGGGACCGGCTCGTCGGGTTGCACGGCATCGGCGGTGTGTTCGCGCTGACCCGGCGGATCGCGGTCGCCGACTCCCTGTGCCGGAGCGTGGTGGCCTCGGGCGAACCGGTCTGGCTCGCCGACACCGCCGAGGATCCGGCGGCGGCCCGGGCCGCGGTGGTCTCCTACCTCGGCATCGGGGCGTTCGCCGCGGTGCCGCTGCTCGGGTCGGACGGTGCGGTCGTCGGGAGCATCTGCGCGCTCGACCACGGCCCGCGGCCGTGGAGCGTGGCTCAGCGTGCCGCGTTGTCCGGAGTCGCGACGACGGCCGGCCTGCTGCCCGGCGTCGCGGGGATGGCCGCCGAGCTCACGGTCAACCTGCTCGACCTCGTCCCGCTGCTCGACGCGCTGGCCGAGGCGTTCCTGGTGGTCGACGGCGACGGCGCGATCCTGGCCTGGAACGCGGCGGCGACCGGAACGTTCGGCTGGACCCGCGAGGAGGTCCTCGGTACCCCGCTGCACCAGCTGCTGTTCCCCGACCGCGACGCCGTGACGATCCGCGCGATCCTGGCGACGCTGTCCGCGCTGCCCTCCGAGCGGCGCGGCGCGGTCCGACGTCAGACCATGTGGGCGACGACGAAGGCGGGCCGGCGGATGCCTGTCGACGCGTCGATCCGCGCGGTGTCCGGGGCCGGTGGCACCCGGATCTGCGTCTCGCTGCTCGACGCCTCGGGCCGGTTCGACGCCGAAGCCGACGCCGATCGGCGCGAGGGGCTGCTCCAGGCGGTGCTGAACAGCCTCACCACCGCGGTCTACGTGTGTGACGCGGACGGCCGCCCGCTGTTCGGCAACCCGGCCCTGCTCGAGGTGATGGAGGCCGAGCCGGCGTCGCTCGCCGGGGCCGCACTGCAGCTGCGGCAGTACCTGCTCGGGGCGGACGGCACCGTGATGGAGCCGGCCGACTACCCGAGCGCACGCGCGCTGGCCGGGGAGCACGTCCGGGACGCCCCGATGGTCTTCCACGTCCCGGGCCGACCGGTCCGGCGCTTCCTCGCCAACGCCGAGCGGATCGTCGTCGGTGACGGTGCCGAGGGTGCGGTCGTGGCCCTGCGTGACGTCACGGTCGCGAGCCAGGACCGCGGCCGGCGGGCCTGCGAGCTGGCCGTCGCCCGGCTGCTGCTGCGCTGCGGTTACTCGGCCGAGGTGGCGCAGCGCCTGGTCGGTGCGGTGGCCGACGCGCAGCCCGGCACCCGCGTCCGGCTCTGGCTCACCGAGGACGCCGAGCTCCGGTTGGTCGCCGACTCGTCCGGGGAGTGCCGGCCGGCCGCGGTGCGCCGGGGCGAGGGCCGGGTGGGCTCGGCCCTGGCCACCGCGGCCCCGGCCGTCGGCCCGGGATCCGGGATCGCCGTCCCGGTGCCGGGGGCCGACGAGGTGCTCGGTGTCCTCGACGCCGAGTTCGGCGGCGACGACGAGGCCGAACCGGACGCGCTGGCCGCGCACCTCGCCCGGGTCGCCGCCGACCTCGGCTACCACCTCCACGTGCACCGCCAGGGTCAGCCCAGCTGAGCCTTCAGGAACGTCAGCGCCCGCTCCTGGTCGACCGGCCCGCCGCCCTCGTGGCCGTTGTAGTCCCAGGTCAGCACCTCGCACGGCCCCGGGTACGCGTTGATCGCCGCGTACACCGTCGACGGCGGGCAGACCGGGTCCATCAGCGCCACCGAGATCAACGCCGGTGCGCTCGCCCGCGAGACCATGTTGACCCCGTCGAAGTACGAGAGCGTGCGGTGCGCCTTGGCCACGTTCTCGCGGTGGGTGGCCAGGTAGTCGGCCACCTCGCGGTACGGCTGCGCGTCGGTGATGCGTGTCGCCCGGGGGAAGTCCGACAGGAACGGCACGAACGCCAGCGCGGCGCGGACGTCGTTGCGCAGCCCGGCGACGGCAAGCGTCAGTGCGCCGCCCTGGCTCCGGCCGTGCACCGCGATGCGCTCGGCGTCGACCTGTGGAAGCGCTCGGGCGGCGTCGACCGCGCGCACCGCGTCGGTGTAGAGCCGCCGGTAGTAGTAGGTCGACGGGTCCTCGATGCCCCGGGTGACGAACCCCGGGATCTGCGGCCCGGACGCGGCCGAGTCCGGCGTGTGCCCGACGCTCCACTTCGAGCCCTGGCCCCTGGTGTCCATGTACAGGTGGGCGTAGCCGGCCGAGGCCCAGGTCAGGTTCTCCAGCACGTGCCCCCGACCGCCGCCGTACCCGATGTACTCGACGATCGTCGGCAGCGGCTGGGAAGCCCCGGCCGGGACCCGCAGCCAGGCCCGGATCCGCTCGCCGCCGTACCCGGCGAACGAGACGTCGTAGGTGTCGATCGTCGTGAGGCCGGTCTGGACGAGTTCCGCCGAGACGTCGATGTCGTGCTGGCGGGCCGCGGCCAGCGTGGTGTCCCAGAACTCCACGAAATCGTCGGGTCGCGTCTGGCTGCTGCGGTACGTGATCAGCTGGTCTAGGGGTAGATCGGTCAGCACGAACGCTCCTTGCGGGGATAACGGGTGTTGATGCCGTCCAACATGATGTCGATCGTCAGCGCGAACAGGGCCGACGAGGTCTGGGGTTCGGTGCGCTCGGCCAGCGCGGTCACCGTCGGGTACTCCTCGGCCGGCAGCGCCGCGTACACCTCCGGGCGTAGCGGGCCGGGCCGCTCGATGGCCCCCGCGAACGCGGCGTGGCCCAGCGCGGTCGTGACGATGACGGTGTAGATCGGCTGGACGTCGACCGGGTCGAAGCCGAAGTCGAGCATCCGGCGCAGGCTCGCTTCGCGTCCGGCGACCGCGTTCGGCCCGAGCAGCGGCGTGCGCAGCACCACCGGCAGCAGATGCGGGTGCGCGATGAGCGTTGACCACAGCAGGTGCGCCTGGTTGGCGAAGTCCTCCCGCCAGGTCGGCTTCGGGGTGCCGAACTCCACCTCGCCGAGGACGTGGTCGACGGCCTCGACCAGCAGTTCCTCGCGGTTGGCGACGTGCCGGTACAGCGATGCGGCCCCGGTGCCGAGTTCGTCGGCCAGCCGGCGCATGGTCAGCGCGCTCAGCCCTTCGTCGTCGACGATCACCAGCGCGGACTTGGTGATCTGTTCGATCGTCAAGCCGCCCGGGCGGTGGCGGCGCCGGTGCCGCGCGGCGCGGCGGTCGTGCCACCACGCGGCGCTGCCGGGCCGCCCGATCTCGGTCGCGGAGCTCATTGGCTCATCTTGACGCATCGAGCAATCGACCTATTATTACGCGAACGTTGTTCGCATTGGAGTTGTTCGCATGTCCAGAACGCACGAGGGCACACTCGCCGGCTGGCAACTGGCGATCGTCGCCACGATGAGCCACGCACCCCTGCTGGTGGCCTGGGTGGCCATCCCCGGCGCCTTCCAGTTCGGGCACGTGGTCGCGATGCCGCTGGTCTACGTGCTCGGCGGCGTCGCGCTGCTCTGCGCGGCGCTGGCCTTCACCAGCATGGCCCGCCGGGTACGGCACCCCGGCGGCCTCTACGCGCTGGTCTCCGCCGGGCTCGGCCCGACGCTCGGGCTCGGCGTCGCCGCCGTGGTGCTCGTGTCGTACCTGGGGTCGCTCGTCTCGCTCTACGCCGTGTTCGCGCTGACCCTCTCCGGCCTGTCGGTCGACGTGCTCGGCGTCGACCTGCCCGGTGAGGCCGCCGCGTTGATCGGCGTGGTGCTCGTCTCGCTGCTGAGCATGGTCCGGCTGCGCCGGGTGATCTGGCTGCTGGGCGCGCTGCTCGTCGCGCAGGCCGTCATCCTGATCTGGTTCGACGTCCGGGCGCTGCAACTGCCGATGCGTGACGGCGACCTCACCGCGCCGCTCGATCCGGGCTGGCTGTTCAGCGGCTCGTTCGGGATCGCGCTCTGCTTCGCGGTGACCGCGTTCATCGGCCTGGACACCAGCCTCAACTTCATTCGCGACGTGCGCGCCCCCGGCCGCAACGTCCCGCGGGCGGCCTACCTGGCGGGAATCATCATGACGGCCGCGTCGGCGTTCAGCGCCTGGGCGGTCAGTGCGGCCACCAGCGGCCAGGCCCGGGCCGCCGTCGCGCCCGACGACGTCGCCGCCACAACCGGCACCACCGGCCAGTCGCTGTTCACGCTGATCGGCCGCATCGTCGGCCCGGAAGCGGCGGCGAACGTCGCCCGGCTGATCATGTTCACGCTCGTGCTCGCGGTCGTCGGCTGTGCGGTCGTGCTGCACAAGGCCGTGAACCGGCAGCTGTCCGGCCTCGCGCTCGACGGTGTGCTGCCGCCGGCGTTCCGGCTCGGCGCGCGGAAAGCCGTGCACGTCCGCGCCGCCGTCCCGGCGCTGGCCGCGATCGGCGCGGTCGCCGTCGTCGCGAGTGGCGACCGCATCTACGCGCTCTGGCTCGGCCTGGCCAGTGGGCTCGGCATCACCGGCGCACTTGCGCTCACGTCGATAAGCGCGTTGTTCTGGTTCCTGCGCAGCGACGAGGACGAGACCGACGTCGGCGGCTGGGAGCTGCGCGCGGTCGCCGGTGCGGTCGCCGCGGTCGTGACCGGCTTCGTATTCGTCTTCGGCCTGCTACGCCTGTCGTCGGTGTTCCCGCCGGCCGGTGGCCGGCCGTCGTGGTTGCTCGCCGCGTTGATCGGTGCGGCGTTCGCCGCCGGGGTCGCGTGGGCGATGGTGCTGCGGTTCCGCCGTCCGTCCGTTCACGCGGGCATCGGCCGGCCCGACGACGACGCCGTCCCGCCCGTCGCCGCGGTGCCGCCGGTCGCCGAGCACGTTCCGGTGCACGAGACGTACTCGTACCACCGCTGATCAGAACCCGCCGTGCACCCGCACGTCCGAGGTCCGCGCGCTCGCCGACGCGAGGTAGGCGTCCTTGCCGGTGCTCCGCGGGCCGCCCGGGTCGTACTGACCGGCGAACGTGTAGTCACCCGGGGCGATCGTGGCTCCGGCGCGCAGCTGGAACCGGTAGTACAGCCACCCGGACCGCTCCCGCGTCGTGACGACGAGCTTGTCCTTCGCGATCGTGCTCCAGTTGCCGGTCGCGCGGACACCGGACGACAGCGCGACGCGGATCGTCACGTCGAGCGCGGTCATCTCGGTCTTGCTCTTGAGCGTGACCGTGCTCTGCGCGTAGTTGTCGTTGGAGTTGGGGTCCATCGAGCCGTCCGACCAGAGCCAGCCCTGCTCGGGGGCGCTCCCGCCCGGGAAGGTCTCGATCGGGAGCGACGCCTCGGGGGACCGGCTCGACCGCGGCGTCGAGGATTCGCGCGGGGACGCCGACCGCGCGGACGGTGACGCCGCGGACGGCGATGCGGCCGACGACGTCGGTGCGGGTGGGGTCGCCTCTCCGGAAGCCTCGGTGGGCGCGACCGCGGTCACCGGCGGCGGGGGTGGCGCACTCGCCGCATCGGGCTGCTCGGTCGACCCGAAGCCGCCGACGAGCCAGGCGCCGCTGACTCCCAGCGCCACGACGGCGCCCAGGGCCCCGGCCGCCGCCAGCGGCCGCAAGCCGCCGAATCCGCCGGCCCGGCCGAGTGGCCCGGCGGCCCGGCGTCCGCCTGCTCGCCCGAGGCCTGCTCGGTCGGTGCTTCGCCGGGCCGAGCCGTACGCGCCCGGGCCGGCCGCGGACTCGGCGCGGCGGCGTTCGATCCGGGCGAGGATCGCGTCGCGGTCGGGCTGGTGCTCGTCGGCCGCCGCGCGCAGGCGGAGGCGCAGCTCCTCCTCGCGGTGGCCCGGCGTCATCTCGCGCCCCCGGTCGCGCCCCGGCGGCCACCGGCCACGCTCCGGACCAGCGCGGCCCGCGGATCGACCGACCCGTCGGTGGCCGCGATCAACGCGGCGAGTTGCGCGGCGCCGCGGGACGTCTGGCTCTTCACGGTGCCGACGGAGATGCCGAGGATGTCCGCGACCTCACGCTCGGACACGTCGAACGCGTACCGCAGCACGACGCACGCGCGCCGGCGGTACGGAAGGCGGGCCAGCGCGGCGCGGACGTCGAGCGCGGCGGGAACGTCGGCCTCGGCGGTGCGCTCGTCCCGGCGGAACAGGCCCAGCAGGCGGGCGCTGTGTTCTTCCAACCCGTTGCGCCGGTTCCAGCTCCGGGCGACGTTCACCAGGACTCCGCGCGCGTAGGCCAGCGGGTCGTCCGCGGCCCTCACGCGATCCCAGTAGCGCCAGATCTCGGCCAGGGCGTCGGCGGCCAGGTCGTCGGCGACGCTGCTGTCCCCGGTGATCAGCGACGCCATGCGGGCCAGCTCTCCGTGGTGGGCTTCAAAAAAATTGTGGAAGGCGTGTTCGCGGGGCCGATCGAACACGCCTTCCACCTCCCACAGCGCTGCCGGGTGCGTAGTCAGCGCCTGGAAACAAATCGAATGTTAGCCACGGAAAAAGTGCCGTCAAATCAATGGTGAGAATACAAAAAAAGGTTGCCGGGCAGCTATTTAAATGGGCCCTAAGTCGACGACAGGTCTAGATAAGACAGCACGGGCCGCCCCTGGCGGGGCGGCCCGTGTCGAAGATGCTCGTGACGTCAGGTGGTCTGGCTGACGGCGACCAGGAACAGCGCGGTCGAGATCACGAACGCCACCGCACCGAGGATCAGGCCGGCGAGCCCGAGACCATTGCCGGCCTTGGCCTGACGGCGGCTCAGGAAGCCGAGTACGACGGCCACCGCGCCGAGGATCCAACCGGCGATCGGCACCCAGCTGGCGACGATCGCGAGGATACCGACGACGAGCGAGCCGATCGCGAGGCCGTTACCGGCCGAGCGGGCCGGTGCGTTGTCGTAACCCATCTCGGGGTGTCCGGAGACGTTCGCCATGAGCTTCCTCCCCAGGGAGCTGTGCGTCGACTGTGTTGCTGCTGTGGTTCCCGGTTCTGAGCGTGACTAACCACTCTCTATTGAGGACGGTTCGTCAGGGCAGGTCGCGCACCACGTGAATGGCTTGTTCCTCGGCCGAGGTGCCGCCGAAACCCCGCTCGTCGGCGATCGCGTCCTTCTCGTCGTCGACGTGGGCACCCTCGTCCGGCTCGACCAGGCGGCCGGCCTGGTCGTCGAAGTCCCGGTCGTAGACCGAGACCGGCGAGTCGGTGCGCGGGTCGAGACCGTCGAGGGCCGCCGCGGTCTCCGGGTCCTCCGCCTCGGGAGCGACGCCGTCGATCTCGGTGGCGACGTCGTCGGCGTCCAGCGGGCGCGCCTGCACCTCGGGGTAGTCGTCACGCGGGCTGCCCCCGGTGTCGAGGTCGGTCTCGTCGGTGTTCGTCGACTCCCACTCGGCCTCGGCCTCGCCGACCGGGTCGGCCACCGTGGGAGCGTCGAGTTCCTCGATGACGTCGGGCTCCTCGCGACGCAGCCGGTCCTCCAGCGGTTCGCCCTCGCGTTGTTCCTCGGCCGTCGTGCCGAACTCCGTCGACGCGATCGGGCGGTCGGTCGGGAGAGCCGCCGCCGAAGGACCGTCCGCCGCGCGGGCGGCGTTACGCTCCGGGTCCGCGAACGAGTCGTCGTCGGCATACCCCGGCAGCCCCTCGGCCTCCGGGTCGGTGACCGATTCGGCGAAGTGCTCGGTGCTCATGGGTCCTCCGGGATCGTCGAGATAGCTCGTGGAGTGGCTACCCATCCCGGATCAGGTCATACGTGCGGTTACGTCACGTAGTTGAGTTGCTGGGCACGACGAGGGCCACGAAGCGGTGCAGCGCGGCGACGTTGAGCCGCAGGTCGGGGTGGCGGCAGGTGAGGTCGTAGACCGACGTGTAGGGCCCGCGCACGATCCGGTCGGCGATGATCCGACCGGCTTGTTCCACCGACATCCCGGGCAACTGAGCCAGGACGTACTCCGGCACCCCGTTGACGTCGATCAGGCCGCCGTCGCCGAACCAGCGGGGCAGGTCGGGGCGGCCGATCCGGAGCTCACGGGCCATCTCCGGGTGGTGCGTGACGATCTGCAGCGCCCGCTCCCGGTCCATCTGCCCGGTGATCGCCGCGGCCTGGTCGACGTTGCGCCGGCTGTTCTCGTCGTACATCACGAGCGTGAACACGTGGGCCGCGCCGACGAGCGGGGAGATCACCAGACCGGACAGGATGAACCAGTCCCAGATCGTCCACGGGCTGTCGACCTCGTTGTACTCGGCCGGAATCGTGAACGCCGCGATCCAGAACCCGAGGGTCGCCGCGAGGTAGACGACCGCGGCGGCGACGTTCAGGATGCTGCGCCGACGGATGCCGATGTAACCGATCAGCAGGAACGTCGCGTGACCGAACGTGAAGATGGCCAGCAACGTGAACAGGGACGCCTTGATCCAGCCGAGCACGACCCGGTTGTCACCGGACGGTTTGGGGATGGGCAGCGGGGGCGGGGAGTGCCCGACGCCGTACGGCGGCGAGGGGAACGGCATCGGGTACGGCGGCGGGCTGTACGGGGGAGTACTGAACCCCGGTGGGCCGAGCGGCGGTAGGCCGAGCGGCGGAGAGCCGAGCGGCGGAGGGCCTGGCACCGCCGGCGAGCCGACCGGGTGCCACTGCGCGGCCGGCGGAGGCGCCACCGGCGGCGCGATCCGGGCCGCGGCCGGGGCCGGGGTCGCCGCCGGGGCCGGGGCCGTCGCGTGGGCCGGCGCCGGAAGGGGCGGTGGCGTCTCCGGGAGCTGCTCGGCGACCCGCTGCGTCGGCACCGACACCAGCGCCGGATCCGACGACAGGATCTGCTGGTGCAGCTCGCGGAGGTGGTCGCCGGGATCGACGCCGAACTCCTCGCGCAGATGGTCCTGGGCGTCCCGGTAGGCGGCCAGCGCCTCGACCTGGCGCCCCGAGCGGTAGAGCGCGAGCATCAACGCCGCGCGCAGGCCTTCGCGCCCCGGGTACTCGTTGACCAGGCGGCCCAGCTCGGTGGTGAGAGCGGCGTGCCGTCCGAGCTCGAGCTCGAGCTCGGCGAGCGACTCCCACGCGGCGGCGTAGTGGTCGCCGAGCTGCTGGCGCCGGGCGTCGAACCACCGGCCGGCGAGCCCGGCGAGCGGAATCCCGCGCCAGAGTTCGAGGCCACGGCGCAACTCGGCGGCGGCTCCGACCGCGTCACCGCTCCTCCGTGACGTCTCCGCCCGGCGAACCCGACTCTGAAACGTCTGGACGTCGTACTCGCCGACGTGCAGCCGGTACCCGCCGTCGCCGAGCGTCAGCACCTGGGACGGGGTGCGTGGCGAGCGTTCGGGCTCCAGCACCCGGCGCAACCCGGCGACGTACTTCTGGACGACGTTCGCGCCGTTCTCGGGCGGATCGTCGTCCCAGACCGCTTCGACGATGCGCTGCGCCGGCACCGCACGGTTGGCGTCGAGGAGCAGTACGGCGAGCACTGCCCGCTGTTTTCCCGGACCGAGGTCGAGGGCCTGGCCGCCTCGCCAGATCCGGAGTGGACCGAGGGCGGCGAAACGCAGCGCCGGTTCGGCGCCGTCGACGTCCACCCGTACCTCCTCGACCGTCTGTGCGCGCGCACGCGACCTTAGCAACTTCCTCGGAATTCGATTTGTGACCTGGCGAAAGCGCAGTTCAGCGGGGCGGGGAAGTCGTTCGGCAGTGCGCGGCAGCGGAGCCGCAGCACTTCGGCAGCCGGTCTCGACAGGCTTCCGAAGCGCGACAACTCGTGCCCCTGCCGTAACAGCGGCTCCCGCGTTACCGCAGCCCCTAATCGAATTGGAAGTTGAGAAGTCATGCGTTCTGCAGTGAAGACCAGCCGCCGAGTCCGCGTGCTGGGAGCAGGTCTGGCTCTGGCCGCCTCCGTCGTGCTCACCGGCTGCGGCGCGTCGGACGTCGCCGAGACCGTGAAGGAAGCCGTCCAGACCCAGCAGGAAAAGCTGATCGACGCCACCGTGAAGCCCACCACCGCGCTGTACGACTACACGGTCGTGCAGCAGGGAGAGCCGAAGGAGGCCGAGACGTTCACCGGCTCGGTCAACCCGCCGGACAAGGCGTACCACCAGAAGTCCGTCGGCAAGACCGAGGAGTACACGCTGACGCTGGACCTGGTGGTCATCGATCAGAAGTCCTGGGTCAAGGTGAACCTCGAGGCCGACCCGGACGCGGGCTTCGTCGAGTACCCGAAGAAGTGGATGGCGCTCGACCAGTCGCGGTTGGCGACGAAGCTGGTCTTCGGCCCGCAGGACGAGGACCCGCAGCGCCTCAACGCGCTGTTCACCTCGATCGTCGACGCGACCGAGGAGTCGCCGGGCAAGTTCAGCGGGACGATCAACCTGGCCGAGCAGCCCGACAGCGAGTTCTTCTCGGCCGAGACGATGAAGGCGCTCGGTGACACGGCGAAGGCGGTGCCGTTCACGGCTTCGGTCGCCGACGGCAAGCTCACCGACTTCGTGCTCTCGGCGCCCGCGACCGGCGTCAGCAAGGCCCAGACCTACACGGTGACCTACCAGAAGCCCGGTTCGGGTACCCCGATCACCGCGCCGACGGCCGCGGAGACGGCCGAGACCCCGGACTCCGTCTACGAGCTTCTCGCCAGCTGATCCGACGCACCGCGCCGGGCGACCGCCACCACGGGGGGCGGTCGCCCGGCGTCGTGCTGTGATCGTCCGATCGCGACTGAGTGGGCACCGTCACGGTTCTGGTGCCAAGGCTGTGAGCAGGCTGGATGCCAGCCTAACGCTGCCTTAAGTCCGGTGGACGGTGGTAACGGATCGTTGCTCTGGACCGATATTGTTGATGACTGAAACAACCGCCACGTCTGGAGTGCAACGTCCCCGTGCATCGATCGAGCAAGGGTGCCGGGGGTGCCCACAGACGCCGAACGCCCCGACGCCTCGTCGTTTCGGCCGGTCTCGTCGTGGCGTTCGTGATGACCACCGCCGGTGCGTACGCCGCGGTCGGGCCGACGATCCGGCACACCGCTTCGCCGCTCGCTGCGGGCTGCAGCGCGGAGGAGTGCGAAGACGACGAGACGCCCTCGGCCGAGCCGGCGCCGTCCGCGGAGTCGAAGCGGCCGCACGTGCGTCGATCGCACCTCCCGGCCGCGGGTGGCAAGGCCTCGCCGTCGCCAAGGCCGACCAACTCCAACGGCACCGAGTTCTCGCCCTACGTCGACGTGCTGCAGTACTCGGAAGCCGACCTGCTCGAGGTTCGCAACGCCGGGGTCAAGCACCTCAACCTGGCGTTCATCATCTCCGGCAACGGCTGCACCCCGGCGTGGGACGGCCAGGTGGGTGTCGGTGACTCGTCGGTCAAGAGCAAGGTGTCGGCGTACCGGGCCGCCGGCGGCCAGGTGCGGGTCTCGTTCGGCGGGGAGTCCGGCACCGAGCTCGCGGCGAGCTGCTCGTCGGCCGACGAGCTGGCGTCGGCGTACCAGAGCGTCATCGACGCGTACGGGCTCACCCGGGTCGACTTCGACGTCGAGGGCGGCGTGCTCGGTGACAGCGCGTCGGTCGACCGGCGCTCACAGGCGATCGCGATCCTGGAGCGGACCGCTTCGGCGGCCGGGAAGTCGCTCGAAGTCTCGGTGACCCTTCCGGTGAACCCGAGTGGCCTGACCTCCGACGGGGTCAACCTGCTCAACAGCGCGGCGAGCAACGGCGCCACGATCCACGCCGTGAACGTCATGGCGATGGACTTCGGCAGCGAGGCGGCGCCGGACCCGGACGGCCGGATGGGGTACTACGCGATCCAGTCGATGAAGGGCACGCAGAAGCAGATCAAGAGCGCGTTCGGGCTGTCGGAGGCCGCGGCCTGGTCCCGGGTCGCGGTCACGACGCTGATCGGCGTCAACGAGCCCTCGACCGAGGTGTTCACCGCCTCCGACGCCCAGCAGCTGAGCGCGTTCGCGCGTTCGCGGGGCGCGGCGTGGACGTCGTTCTGGCAGCTCGCCCGGGACCAGCCGTGCTCGGACGGCGCCGAGGCGAACGCGAGCTCGGACTCCTGCTCCGGCGCGAGCGACAGCAAGTACCACCTCGCCCGTTCGTTCCTGGGGTAGCGCCGGCCGCGGGGCGGCCGGCGCTACCCTGGTGTCAGCAGTCGCGGAGCTCCGGGGACTGGTTGAGCAGCTGGCCCCGGGTGGACGTGAACGCGCGGTGCTCCGGGCCGCCGACCGCGGCCGGCCGGAACGCCGCCACGCGATGGCAGTTCTGGAACGCCAGCGCCACGCCGAAGTGCCGCTCCAGGCCGCCGCGGATCGCATCGCTGGCCAGCGCGCGCAGCAGCTGCCCGCGCTCGGCTTCGCTCGGCGGCGGCGTCGAGTCGTCGGCGAACGGGTCGGAGCCGGACTCCAGATCGGCGATCACCCGGGTGATCGTCGACCAGGCGTAGGGCAGCGACTCGCGGACGCAGTCGACGAACTCGGCGTCGCTGACCTCGCCGTGTTCGGCCCGCTCGAGCAGGGCGGTGGGGACGTTGAGGGACATGATTTCTCCTTCGATCAGTGGATGAGTGCGTCGGGGCCCAGCACGAAGTCGGGATCGATCTGATCGGCCAGCTCCGTACCGGTGCGTTCGTCGCCCCAGGCCGCCGCGTTCCGCCGGTGGAAGTCGACGGCCTGGCGGGTGTAGCGGTGCCAGTCGCGCGGAGTCGCGTCGAGCGCGGCACGGACCGCGGCCAGCGCCGAGTGGTCGGACGGTGCCAGGTCGTCGAGGTGCAGCGGCTCGCCGCGCTCGGCCGCCCGGATCGCGGGCGAGAGCCCCACGCAGCCGAGAAGATCGCCGCCCACCTGCTCACGCAGGAACGCGACGTCGCCGTCGTCGAGCACCTTGTTGCCGACGACCGACACCGCCACGCCGTGCTCGGCGGCGTACCCGCAGTACTGGTGGTAGACGCCGACGCTCTTCCGGGTGGGCTCGACGACGAGCACCGTCCGGTCGAACCGGGTGAACAGCCCGGAGGCGAACGCGTCCGCACCGGCCGTCATGTCGACGACGACGTACTCGTCCGCACCGTCCACCAGGTGGTTGAGCAGGAGCTCCACCGCGCCGACCTTGCTGTGGTAGCAGGCCACGCCGAGGTCGGACTCGGCGAACGGCCCGGTGACCAGCAGCCGGGCCCCCGCGGCCGGGTGGCCGTACTTCGCCCAGAGCGGCTCGTCGTCGCCGACCCGCAGCAGCCGTGAGCCACGCCCCGGCGGCGTGGTCTTGATCATCTCGGCCGCCGACGCGATCCGGGTGTTGTCGCCGCGCAGGTAGTCCTTGAGTTCGTCGAGGTGTTGGCCCAAGGGGGTGATCCCGACGTCGTCCGGGAGCCCCAGCGCGGCACCGAGGTGTTGGTTGATGTCGGCGTCGAAGGCGAGCACCGGCCGGCCCTCGGCGGCGAGCCGGCGGATGAAGAGCGCGCTCAGCGTCGTCTTGCCGCTCCCTCCCTTTCCGACGAACGCGATCTTCACGGGTGACTCCTCGATAGACGGTTGGCCTTGACCTGAAAATGAATATCATGAAGATCTAGATCGAGTCGAAGGGATGGCGGCGTGTCGCGTCACGGCGCGTGATCGGCCGAAGCCTCGTTCACGACGGCCGCGACACCGGCGAGGAGCAGAACCAGTGCGGGCAGCAGCGGGCCTCCGCCGTGCGGCGGCGGGCGGACCGACGACCACCGCGGAGCCTCCGGGTGGCCGAGGAGGCCCGCCACGCGCAGCGCTCGGCGCCCGTGCTCGGCGCCGAGCCGATCGGAGACCCAGCCGATGACGGCCGCCGGGTCGAGCGGCGTCCAGCCGGACCGCAGGGCGAGCAGCTGGCTCGCCGCGACCGCTTCACCGGTGAGCGTGGCGCCGCCGGGGCTCAGCTCGAACTCGGCCCGGCGCTCGGTGACCCACAGCCGCCGGGTGGCGTCGTCGGCGGGCGCCGCCGAGCCGGTCAGGAGGATCTCGTCGACGGCGTCGAGAAGTATCCGCCGCGCTACCCAGCCGAAGTCGGGTGCGGGTTCGACGCCCCAGCCGTCGTACACGTCCACGGTGCTCCCATCAGCCGGCGAAGCGGGTTCGTCGGTGACGGTAGGGAACCCGATGCCGGCTCGGCCGTTTCTCCACCGCCGGCGCCGAACGCAGATTCCCCTGTGGATGAACGGCCCGCCCGACACGTCCCGGCGGCTGAGGTTTTCCGGCTGCGTTGTGGATACGGTCGACCCACTTCGTGCTGCGAATCAATGGAGATGGAGCATTACGTTGCGTCTGATCCCGGGTCTGACCTCCGCGGCCACTGCGGCCGCTGCTGTCGTGTTCGCCCTCGTGCCGGCCTCTCCCGCCGCGGCTGCGCCGGTCGTCCAGTTCACTCGTTCGGTCTACAACTCCCCGGGTGCCGACACCCGGACGAACAGCAGTCTGAATGCCGAGTACCTGACGCTGAAGAACACCGGCAAGGCTCCGGTGGACCTCAATCGGTGGACGGTGCGCGACAAGGCCAACCACGTTTACACGTTCGCCGGGAACGTGACGGTGCAACCGGGTGCCACGCTGTGGCTGCACACCGGCCGGGGCACGGACGACGCCAGCCACCGGTACTGGAACTCCGGCAACTACATCTGGAACAACACCGGCGACACGGCCTATCTGCGTGACCCGGCCGGAACCCAGATCGACACGTGCAGCTGGAAGAAGGGAACCCAGCCGGTGGCCTGCTGACCGGCGGTCAGGCGACCGTCAGCGCGCCCGCGGAGAGCCGGCTCAGACGACGCTCGGCCCACCGGGTGAGCGCCTGGTCGGTCATCGAGCGCTGGTAGAGGCCCAGGCTCGACACGCCGGTGACCGCGACCGTCACGGCGGCGAGCAGGCTGAAACCGGCCAGCCCGGCGAGCTGCTGCGGCATGCCGACCAGCGAGTCGGTGGCGAGGCGGGTCATTCCGTAGAGCTCGGACGCGGTCGCGGCGGCGCCGAGCGAGGCGATCACCGACCAGTGCATGCGCTCCACACGGGAGCGAACCCAGCGAACCCAGCGCCAGGCCGAGTAACCGGACAGGGCGCCGGTGAGCCCGAGGAAGGTGACGGCGACGCCTCCGAGGCCGACACCGACCGGTAAGAGCGTCGTGACCAGGGCGATCGTGAGGAACACCGCAACCGCAGCGATGGCTAACGAGAAGCCGAAGTCGAGCACGCCTGAACACCCGCCCTACCGAGAAACGACACGCGCCTTACATCCTTGTCGTTCCGTCGCCGCGAGGCAACAGTCAATCCACAAAGGACGCTATCTCCGCGCGATCGCGAAGAGGTCGCGCGCCGGGCCCGAGAGCGGCTGTCCGGTGGGCCACACCGCCCGGAGCTCGCGCCGCAACACCAGCGGCGGCGCGCCGGGGTCGGCCTTCACCGCGACCTCGACGAGCGCTCCGCTGCTCAGCTCGCCGGCGATCGCCAGCGAGCTGAGCACGGCCGGTCCGCTCCCGGCCGCCACCGCGTACTTGATCGCGGTGGTGGACGAGAGTTCGAGCAGCGGCGGAGCGATCGTCGTCACGCCGGCCGCGTGCAACGCGCTCTCCAACGCGCGGCGGGTGCCGGAGCTCGACTCGCGCGCGACCAGGGGCGTGGCGGCCAACTCGCTCACCGGGACACCGCGCCGACGCCGGACCCACGGGTGGTCCGGTGCGACGACGAGCGTGAGCCGGTCGTGGTGGACGGTCTCGGCGTGCAGGCCGGACGGTAGATCAGGACCCTCGACGAACCCGAGGTCCACCTCGCCGGCCAGCACGCGCCGGGCGACGTCGGCCGAGTTCACCGCGTCGAGCGTCACGCCGAGCGCCGGGTGCGCGGCTCGCACCGAGACCAGCCAGCCCGGGAAGAGGTACTCGGCCACGGTCTGGCTCGCGGCCACCCGCAACGTGCTGTCGTGCGCGGCCCGGAGCGCGCCGACACCGGCCGCCAGCGCGTCGGCGGCTTCGATCGCCGCGCGCGCCCAGTCGGCGACGAGCGCGCCCTCGCCGGTGAGCGTCGAACCGCGGGGCGTCCGGTTGAGCAGCGCGATGCCGAGGCGGCGTTCCAGCTGGCGCAGCCGGGCGCTCGCCGCGGGCTGGGAGACGCCGTGCTCGCGGGCGGCCTGCCCGACGCTGCCGAGCCGTGCGACCGAGAGCAGCAGGTCGAAGCTGCCCAGGTCGGCGAAGAGCGGCGCGAGAGGCATAACCGTAGATTATGAGCTCAGCCTGATCTGCTCCCTACCGGCCCACCCCGGCGCGCCCGAGGCTGAGGGGCGTGACGACGCTCCCGCTTTTGCCCCCCGCGGTGGTCACCCGCCGGGTTGACGTGCTCCCGAACTGGTTCGCCGCGGTGATGGGTACCGGGATCGTCGCCGTCTCCGCGGCCGGGCTACCGGTTCAGGTTCCCGGGTTGCGCGTGCTCGCCACGGTCACCTGGCTCGCCGCGGCCGGCTTGCTCGTCGGCCTGCTCGTGGCGTCGGCGGCGCAGTGGAGACGGTTCGCCCGGCACCTGGCCGACCCGACGACCCTGCAGTTCTACGGCGCGCCGCCGATGGCGCTGATGACCGTCGGCGGGGGTGCGCTCGTGCTGACCGGGGCGGCTCCGGCCGCCGTCGCGCTCGACGCGGTGCTGTGGACGCTCGGCACCCTCGGCGGCCTGGTGACGGCGGTCGGCGTGCCGTACCTGATGATCACCCGCCAACACCGGGAGCTCCCGTTCGGCGGATGGCTGATGCCGGTCGTGCCGCCGATGGTGTCGGCGGCGAACGGTGCGCTCCTCGCGCCGCACGTGCCGTTCGGGGCCGAGCTCGAGATCATCTGCACCGCGCTGTTCGGGGCCGCCCTGATCGCCGCGCTGCTGGTGACCTCGCAGCTCTGGGGGCGGCTGGTCGCCGGCCCGCCGATGCCGGCGAAGCTCGTCCCCACGCTCTGGATCGTGCTCGGGCCGCTCGGCCAGTCGATCACCGCGGCGCACCTGCTGTGGGAGCGCCCGCTCCCGTACACGCTGCCGGTCTGGGGCTTCGCGCTGCTGTGGCTCGCGCTGGCCGGCGCGGTCACGCTCCGGGCGAGACCGCCGTTCGGTCTCCCCTGGTGGGCTTTCACGTTCCCGACCGGGACGCTCGTCACCGGGACGACCGCGGCGGCCGCCGACACCGGTTCCCCGGTGCTGACGGCCGCCGCAGTCGGACTCTTCCTGCTACTGCTCACCCTGTGGGCGCTGGTGTCAGTGCTGACGCTCCAGCACGCGTGGCGCCGGGACGAACCGGTCGCTGTCCACGATCTCGCGCCCGAACGGCACCAGTGAGATCCCGATCAGCTTGAGGTTGGCCCAGGCCATCGGGATACCGATGATCGTCACGGCCAGCGCGGCCGCGGTGAACAGGTGGCCCAGCGCGAGCCACCAGCCGGCCACCACGAACCAGATGACGTTGAGGAACCCGGCTCCGACCCCGGCGCCGGGCTTGCGGACCATCTCCCGCCCGAACGGCCAGAGCACGTACCCGGCGATCCGGAACGAGGCGACCCCGAACGGGATCGTGACGATGAGCAGGCAGCAGATCAGGCCGGCGATCACGTAGCCGACGGCGAGCCAGAAGCCGGCGACAAAAACCCAGATGACGTTGAGCAGAAGGCGAATGGCGCTCATGAGTCAAGTGTCCCTCCCGGGCGCAATGCGACCCACGTCACAAATGCCCTGAGTATCACCGCTCCTCCCTCGGCGCTCTCCCTGCTGAATCCGCGAGAGAGCAGGGAGAACGGCGATGTTCGAGAAGCGCGTCACGCACCGCACCGTCAGCGTCGTCATCCCGACGATGAACGAGGCCCGGAACATCCCGGTCGTCCTCGCCGCGCTGCCGCACTACGTCGACGAGGTCGTCCTGGTCGACGCCGGCTCGGTCGACGGCACGGTGGAGGCCGCACTCGCGGTCCGCCCCGACACCACGGTCATCCGCCAGACCCGGCGCGGCAAGGGCAACGCGCTCGCGGCCGGCTTCGAGGCCGCCACCGGCGATTACGTCGTGATGATCGACGCCGACGGCTCGATGGACCCGGCCGAGATCGACGCGTTCGTGACCGAGCTCGACAACGGCGCCGACTACGTCAAGGGCAGCCGCTTCGTCGACGGCGGCGGCAGCGACGACATCAGCCCGCTGCGCCGAGCCGGCAACTGGGGCCTGAACACCCTGACCAACCTGCTGTTCCTCACCAGCTATACCGACCTCTGCTACGGCTACAACGCGTTCCGCCGCAGCGTGATCCCGACGTTCGGCTTAGCCCCCGCGCACCTGTCCGAGGCTCACTGGGGCGACGGCTTCGAGGTCGAGACGCTCGTCAACATCCGGGTCGCCCGGGCCGACCTGGTCATCGCCGAGGTGCCCAGCTTCGAGTCCGACCGCCTGCACGGCGAGAGCAACCTGCGGACGTTCCGCGACGGCTGGCGTGTGCTCGTCACGATCGTGCGCGAGCGGTTCAGCCGGAAGCTCCCATCCGCGACCCGAATCGTGACTCAGGTTCCGCAGCGGCCGGTCGATGCAGCGGTCATGACCCCCACCAGTACGAACAGCGCTGCCTGATGACGGTGACCGTCGGCATCACGTGCCACACCGAGGAGCGGTGGACCCAGCTGCTCGAGGCCATCGCCTCGGTGCGCGGCCAGGACCACGCGCACCGGCTGGTCGTGTCGGTCGACCACAATCGCGCGCTCCACGAGCGTCTGACCGAGCATTTCGGCGACGAGATCGAGGTCGTCGAGAACCGGTACCAGCGGGGCGTGTCCGGCTCCCGGAACACGATCGCCCTCGCCGCCACCACGCCGCTCGTGGTGTTCCTCGAGGACGACGCGTTCGCCGAGCCGGGCTGGCTCACCGCCCTGGTACGCGCGATGGACGCCGGGCACGTCATCGGCGCAGGCTCGCGCATCCTGCCGGTCTGGCACACCAGCGAGCCCCGCTGGTTCCCGAGAGAGTTCGGCTGGGTGATCGGCGCGACGCTGCCCGAGGCCTCGGCCGAGCCGGTCCCGGTCCGCAACGTCTGGACCGGCGGGATGATCGTCCGCCGTGAGGTGTTCGCCGAAGTGGGCGGGTTCCGCGCCGACTTCGGCAAGGTCGGGAACGTCTCCGAACCCGAGGACACCGAGCTCTGCCTGCGCATGTCGCGTAGCCGTCCGGACGGGCAGTGGCTGCGTGTCCCGGCCGCCGTGATCCGCCACCACGTGCCGGCCGAACGGTCGAGCGTCGCGTTCTTCCTGCGCCGCTGCTGGCTGGAGGGCCGCGGCAAAGCCGGGCTGGCGACGCTCACCCGCGACCGCGCCGACCGCGCGGCCGCGCTGTCGGAGGAGGGCAGCTACCTGCGTCGGGTGCTGCCCCGCGGTGTGCGCGCCTACCTGCAGCGGGGCGACGTCGCCAAGGCCGGCATGGTGCTCGCGGGCGTGGCGTCGACCGGGGTCGGGTTCGCGCTGCAGCTGGCCCGGACCGGGCTGGCCCGATGACCGCGTTGCCGATCCTGATGTACCACGGCGTCCCGGCCGAGCCGGACGCCGTGCCCGACCCGCTCCGGGTTCCGGCGGCGGACTTCCGGGCCCAGATCTCCACGCTCACCGCCGACGGCTGGGAACTGCTCGGCCTCACCGAAGCGCTCGGCGCCAAGGCCGCCGACCCCGACCGTCCCGTGGTCGCGCTGACGTTCGACGACGCCTACGACGACTTCCTGAACGCCGCCGCCGTGCTGGCCGAGTTCGGGGCCCGATCGACGCTCTACGTGCCGACCGGATCGGTCGGCAGCCCCGGCTACCTCGGCTGGGACCAGCTCGGCGCGCTGGCGGCCGCGGGCGTCGAGATCGGCAGTCACTCCCGGCAGCACCACCCGATGGACACGCTCCCGCCGACGATGCTCGGCGACGAACTCGTGCGCAGCCGCGCCGAGCTGACCGCACGTCTCGACGTACCGATCCGGTCGTTCTGCTACCCGCACGGCTACAGCAACGGCCGGGCCCGTCGCGCGGTCGCCGACGCCGGCTACCTGAACGCGTGCGTGATCGGACGCCGGCTGGCCCGCCCGGGCGACGACCGGTTCGCGTTACCCCGTCTCCAGCCGCTACCCGGCATGAGCCGCGACGAACTGCGGTGGATGGTCGCGTCCGGCGAGCCGGGGCTCAGCCCGGTCGTGAAACGCGCGCTTCAACCCGCTTGGCGGCTGGCCCGCCTGGCGAGCACCCGCGTCCTGATGCACGAGCTCACCTGAGGGAGACCCGATGACTCGAATCCCCGGCGTCGTGCTGGACGTCGAGCTCTCCGCTCCGCTGCCTTCCGTGCACGCCGTCGACACGCTCGGACATCGCCGGGAGGCGGCCTGGGTGATCGTCCGGCTGTTCACCGAGCCGCTCGCGATGGTGCGGCTCGACCTGCCGTCGGACGACGAGTTGAGCCCGGAGGACCTGCTCGGCGGCATCCTCGCGGAGTGCCGCGAGGCGATCGCGGCTCGCATCGACGTCTCGTCGCTCACGCCGGACGGCGTCCCGCTCGCGGCGCTGCCCGCGACCCCGCCGTTCCTGGCCGGTCGGGCCCGCGCGCTGGAGCTGGCGCCGCCGGTCACCGTCGTCATCTGCACCCGGGAGCACCCCGACGAGCTGCGCGACTGCCTGATCAGCCTGACCGACCAGGAGTTCGACCGGTTCGACGTGCTCGTCGTCGACAACGCGCCGAGCAGCGACCGCACCCGGCACGTGGTGGAGGAGTTCGCCTCGCGGCTGCGGATCGAGTACGTCGTCGAGTCGCGCCCCGGTCTGTCCAGGGCCCGCAACGCCGCGCTCGCCGCGCTCAGCCGCGAGCCCGGTGAGCGGATCGTCGCCTGGACCGACGACGACGTCCGGGCCGACCCGCACTGGGTCGCCGAGATCGTCCGCGCGTTCGTGGAGAACCCGGCGGCCGCGGCGGTGTCGGGCGTCGTCGTGCCGGCCGAGCTCCGCACCGACGCGCAGGTCTGGTTCGAGCAGTTCGGCGGGCACAGCAAGGGCCGCGGGTTCACCGCCGACGAGTTCGGCCCGCTCACCGCGCAGAGCCCGCTCTACCCACTGCCGGCGTTCGGCGTCGGGGCGAACATGGCGTTGCGCCTGAGCGCTCTGCGCTCGCTGAAAGGCTTCGACGAGGCCCTCGGCGCCGGTACGCCCGCCCAGGGTGGCGAGGACACGCTGATCTTCAGCCGGCTGCTCGACCGCGGCGCGACCACGCTCTACCACCCGGCCGCGCTCGTGCGCCACGTGCACCGCGCCGACCTCGACGGGCTCCGCACGCAGATGGCCGGCTACGGCGCCGGGCTCACCGCGTTCTACGCCGCGCTGCTCCGCGACGACCCGCGCCGGCTGGTGCGGTTGCTCGCGCTGGTGCCACGGGCGTGGAAGGACCTCACCAGCTCCGACAGCGTCCGGGTCGGCACGGTCCGCGACGACTTCCCGCCCGAGCTCTTCGCCGCCAACCGGCGTGGCATGCTGGCCGGCCCGTGGCGGTACGTCCGCGGACGGATCGCCCCCGTACCCGCGCGCGTGGCGCAGAAGACCGCGGTGGGACTCCGATGACGATCGCGCCGCCGGCGCCGCCCGCGCCGACCGGCTGGCGATCGTCGACGGTCCTGCGGCAGGCGTCCGCGCTGATGTCGTCGACCGTGTTGGCGTCGGCGTTGAACATGCTCTTCTGGGTCGCGGCCGCCCACCTGTACCCGACCGACGAGGTCGGGCACGGCAACGCGACGGTCTCGGCGATCGCGCTCGTCTGCGGGATCGCGCAGCTCAACCTGTCGTCGGTGTTCGTGCGGTTCCTCCCGCAGGCCGGGCACCGCACCCGGGCGTTCCTGGCCTCCGGCTACGCCGGGATCCTCGTCGGCTCGGCGCTGTTCAGCGCGGTCTACCTGCTGCTCGGTCTGGGCCACGGCTTCGGCCTCGGACGCTGGGACTGGCTCGGGTTCGTACTCGGGGTCACCGTCTACGCGCTGTTCTACGTGCAGGACGGCGTGCTCACCGCGTTCGGCCGGGCCGGCACGGTCGTGGCCAAGCAGGTGGCCACCTCCAGCGCGAAGCTCGTGCTGCTGGTCGCTCTCGTCACCACCGGCTCCGAGCTGGGCATCGAGGCCGCGTGGTGCATCCCGGCCGCGGTGGCGGCCGTCGTGGTCACGTTCGTGATCTTCGGCCGCCTGGTGCCGGGCCGGACCGCGGGCGAGTCCCGGCTCCCCGGGCCCCGGCAGCTCGGCAACTTCGTGGCCGCCGAGTACGTCAACAACCTGGTCGGGAACGTCGTCACGCTGATCCCGCCGGTGCTCGTCGTGCACCTGGCCGGGTCGGTGGCCAACGCCTACTTCGCGGTGCCGTGGCTGATCGTCATCACGCTCCAGACGCTCGTCTGGAACATCATGATGTCGTTCATCGCGCAGGTCGGCCGGGACCCGGACGGCCTGGCCCAGCACCTGCGCCGGATCCTCGGCCTGGTGGCGGCGGTCGCCGTGGCCGGCACCATCGGCCTGGTGGCCCTCGGCCCGACGCTGCTGCTCGTGCAGGGCGGCGCGTTCGCCGACGGCGGTGGCGCCCTGCTCCGGGTGGCCGCGCTGAGCTTTCCGTTCACCGCGGTCGTGATCGTCTACTGCGCGCTGGCGATCCTGGTGAACCGGCTCTGGCCGGCGGTGTTCGTCCAGGCCGTGACCGCCGTCGTTTTCCTCGGTGGCACGGTCGTGTTGCTGCCACGGCTCGGGCTGCCCGGCGTCGGGCTCGCGTACGTGGGAGCGCAGGCGTTGACGGCCGTCGTATTGCTACCCGGGCTCATCTCCCGAATCCGGACTTTGATGCATCAATAGGTACAGAATGATGTGATGACCGTCCGTCTGTTCTCGCCGGTGTCGCGCGGCACCACGTCGCTCGGCACCCCGACGTCCGAGACCGGCCTGGCGGCGGTCGCCGCGGTACTCGTCGCGGCCGGCACCATCGCGCTGCTGATCCCGGCCGGGCCGATCCGGCTGGTGCTGCTGCTGGCGTTCTTCACCGCCGCCCCGGGCGCGGCGATCGTCAGCCACCTGCGGATCGCCGACCGGGTCGTGGCGGCCGCGCTGTCGATCACGTTCAGCCTGGCCGTCACCGGGCTCGGGGCGGCGTCGATGGTGTGGGTGAAGTCCTGGCACCCGAACGCGGCGACCGTGGTCGCGCTGGTGTTCACGGCGGCGCTCGCGCTGGCCCGGTTCCGTCACCCGGACGTGGAGCGGGCCGACGCCTACCAGCGGGGGCCGCTTCCGGCGGGGGCCCATCCCGCGCTCAGCCCGACGCTGTTCGTGGTCGCGATCGGGCTCTGGCTGGTCACCGTGCTGCGCGCCGACCCGGAGCGGATCACGCTCTACGGGCTGACGTGGGGGCTCGGGGTGCCGTTCGTCGCCGCGATCGTGATGGTGGGCGTGGGGTTCGGCGTCGAACTGTTCGGACGCGGCCGGACGCCGGTGCTGCTGGCCGGCGTCGGCGCGATGGGGTTGTTGGTCTGGGCGACCGCGCCGCTGCTCGTGCCGGTACCCGAGTACCCGTGGGTGTACAAGCACATCGGCGTCGTCGAGCTGATCCAGCGGTACGGCCGGGTCGTCGACCCCGACGACATCTACCAGCGCTGGCCGGTCCTGTTCGCCGCGGCGGCGCAGCTCTCGGACGTCGCCGGGGTGCCCTCGATCCGGTTCGCGGGCTGGTCGACGCCGTACTTCGGCCTGATCGACGCGCTGATGATCGCGGCGATCGTGCGGGGGTTCACCCGGGACGTGCGCACGGTGTTCCTCGCGGTGTTCCTGTTCGTCTGCTGTCTGTGGGTCGACCAGAACTACTTCTCGCCGCAGGCCTACGCGTACGCGCTGAGCCTGGGTTTCTTCGCGCTGCTGATGCACGGCTGCCGGGGGTTGCCCGGCGCCGGGACGGCCTGGCGGCTCGATCGGCTGCGGCGCTGGCTGGTGCGTGACGCCCCCGACGTGGCCGATCGGCCGCGGTGGCCGCTGCTGGTCGCGGTCGCGGTGGTGTTCGCGGCGGTCACCGCGGCGCACCAGCTCACGCCGTACCTGCTGCTGTTCGGCGTCGGCGTGCTGACCGTTCTCGGGTTGATCCGGCCGTACTGGCTGGTGCTCGTGCTGGCCGTCGTCGCCGGTGGGTACTTCGTGCCGCGGATGGGCGGGGTGAGCAGCCAGTACAACTTGTTCGACGGCTTCGACCTGTTCCACAACGCGGCCGGGACGTCGAGCGGGTGGGGGACGCGGGCGCAGGAGTTCTCGGCGATCGTCGCCAGGGGGCTCTCGGTGGTGGTGTGGCTCGCGGCGCTCGTCGTCGGGTGGCGGCACCGCCGTGGGCTCGGGCGGATCGTCGTCCCGCTCGTCCTCGGGTTCACGCCGTTCCTGCTGCTGCTCCTGCAGAGCTACGGCGGCGAGGCGATCTACCGGGTGTACCTGTTCTCGGTGCCCTGGTGCGCGATGCTCGCCGCGTCGTGGTGGGCGGGTCTCCGGCGGGGAGGGCTCGGATCGGGCGTGGTGCTGGCCGTGCTCGCGATCGCCGCGCTCCAGGGGCTGCAGGGGCAGTTCGCACTGCACGTCGTCCCGCCGGCCGACCTCCGCGCGGCCCGCTACCTCGAGGCCCAGGCACCGGCCGGCTCGACGATGACGATGCTCGCGCCCGCGTTCCCGGCCCGCCTCACCGCCGACTACGGCAACCTCAACCCGGGCCACAGCGTCGACCCGTCGATCACCGACCAGCCGTCCTTCAAGCACGTCATGCTCGACGCCGACCAGCTCCCGGCCATCGAAAGCTGGGCGGCGTCGTACGGCGGCACCGAGACCTTCCTGGTGATCACCCCGCTGATGCAGACGACGGCCGAGTACTTCGGCAACCTGCCGACCGGCTCGGTGGATGCCCTACGCCGAGCCCTCGACGAGTCCGACCGCTGGTCCACCTACTACCGCTCCGGCGCCATCACCATCTACCGCCTGGAACCCACCTAGCCGTACTCGGCCGGCCGGTCCAGGCCCCGGGGACGTTCCCACATACGGCCTAGCGGGCCAGGCGTTCGGCTAGCCATTTCAGCGACTGGGGGTAGCGGTAGTCGATGCCGCCGTGGGTGGCGTCGAACAGTTCGAAGTGAATGCGGTCGTCGGGCACGCCGATTCGCTGCAAGCCCCGGTGGAACGCCTGCGCGCCCACATCCAGGTACCACTCGTCGCGGGTGCCGGCGTCGATCCAGATCGCTCGCTGGGAGCGCAGTGCGTCCGCGTAGGTGTCGACCATCCGCACCGGGTCCCAGTCCAGCCACCGCTGCCAGCGCTCCGGGATCAGCTCCCCGGTCACCGGGTCGAACGGCAACTGCGGGGTGCCGTCCTCGTCGGCCGAGAAACAGGCCGTGCAGCCGAGCAGGAGCAGCAGGTACGCGTCGGCTTCCTTGGTGAACGAGGTCCGCGACCGGAAGTCGGACCACCACCGCTGGATGTCGCCGTCGTAACCGCGGAGGAACCGCACGGCCTTCGGGAACTCGGCCGCGTAGCAGTACTCGTAGAGCGAGTCGCCCGCGTGCGTGGCCAGCGCCCCGAACAGGTCCGGACGCAGCATCGGCGTGATCATCGCCCCGAACCCGCCGGACGACTTCCCGGTGATGGCCCGCGACTCCGGCCGCGCCAGCGTCCGGTACCGGGCATCGACCCACGGCACGACCTCGTCGCAGAGGTACGAGTGGTAGCGGCCGGTGCCGGGGGAGTCCACGAACTGCGAGCCCCCGTACGCGGTCCACGCGTCGACGTACACCACGACGCAGCCGGGTGCCTCGCCCGAGGCGAACAGCGCGTCGGCGGCCTCCGGGAACGGCTGCCGGTACGCGGTCCGGTTGTTCCACATGGCCAGGTGGCCGGTGTAGCCCTGGATCACGTACACGGCCGGCCACCGCGCATCGGTCGACGCGTACCCGGGCGGTGTGTACACCCACAGTGGACGCTCATGCGGATCCCCCAGGGGATTACCCCGGAGCAACGTCGAATCAATCGTCTCCCGATGAAGCTGACCAGCCATTTCGGTGTCCCAGGGAAGCATGCGTCCAGCCAATCACGGCTGGCGGAAGTCAGGGTGTGTCCCTGACGAAAGTGCATTAATCCGCTGCGAGGCTCGTCCGTAGCGTCTGGCTCCGAGCCGAAGGAGCGCACATGATCACCGACATCCTGGACTGGCTTCAATCGCTGCCGCCGCCTGCGGTGATCGTCGTCGCGGGGCTGCTCGTGCTGGGCGAGTGCACGCTCGGTCTCGGCCTGATCGTGCCGGGGGAGTCGAGCCTGCTCGTCGCGGCCACCACGGTCGACGGGCCGGGCCGGTTCGTCGCGCTGTGGGCGGTGGTCACGCTGTGCGCGATCCTCGGCGACGCGATCGGCTACACGATCGGGCGGCGGTACGGGCCGCGGTTACGGGAGACCCGCCTGATCCGCCGCTACGGCGCCGTGCTCTGGGACCGGGCCGCGGCCACGCTGCAGAAGCGCGGCCCGTGGGCGGTGTTCTTCATCCGCTTCCTGCCCGCGGTGCGGGCGCTCGGCCCCGCCGCGGCGGGGAGCGCCGGGCTCACGCTCTCCCGCTTCCTGCCCGCCGCGGCCCTCGGCGCGGCGAGCTGGTCCGCGTTGCACGTCGGCATCGGTGCCGCGCTCGGCTCCGCCGCCCGCCGCATCGAGGACACGTTCGCCCTCGGCGGTTACGCCGTCGTCGGGCTGCTCGCCGTCGTCCTGCTGACGTTGGCCATCCGGACGCTACGCGCGCGGCCCAAGTCGGGTGATGGCCTGCTCGACCTCCCTGACCCGGTCGGCAAGTAGGCCCACCGCGCCGACCGCCCGGCCCAGCGGGTCGTCCGCGCCGCCCAGAGCGCGCTCGCGCAGGTACCCCTCCTTCACGGCCGCCCACCGCTCGGCCGTCGCGGGAGTCAGCACCCCCCGCAGCTCCGCCAGCTTCAGCAGGTTCGCCTCGGCGTCCGCCGCGAGCGTCTGCGCCTCACCGACGTAGTGGTCGTCGATGACGGCTTCGAGCTCGGCGTCGTTCATCACCGGCAGCACCCGCTGCGCCATCTTGTTCATGTTCCGGTACGAACCCTGCAGCCGGTACGGCGGCTCGGTACGCGAAGCGTCCGCCTGGGCCGCCGACGCGATGTACGCCTCGTTGTTGCGCAGCACGACCCGCTGCACGCGCAGCAGATGCCGGAGCACGGCCAGGATCTGCTCCAGCTCCACCGAGGAGTAGGTCTTCTCCAGCTGGTCGGGCCGCACGGTCGCGTCTCCGCGCGCGAGCCGGACGAGCAGCTCGACGTCGGCGGGCGCGCCGGTCGAGAGCGGAGCGAGCACCGGGTTCGACGTGAGCGTGTTCTCCAGGAAGCTCAGCGCGAACAGTTCCTCGCGCCCGGAGAGCACGTCGCCGAGGTTCCACACGTCGGCCCGGTTGGCCAACATGTCCGGCACCTGGAACCGCTGGCCGGACTCGGTGTACGGGTTACCGGCCATGCACACCGCGAACCGCTTGCCGCGCAGGTCGTACGTCTTCGTCTCGCCGTTCCAGACGCCCTCGATGCGCCGCGTGGCGTCGCAGAGCGAGATGAACTTCTGCAGCAGCTCCGGCGAGGTGTGCTGGATGTCGTCCAGGTACAGCAGCGTGTTGTTGCCGAGTTCCAGCGCGAACGAGATCTTCTCGACCTCGCGCCGGGCGGCCGCGTTCGGTGCCTCGGCCGGGTCGAGCGAGGTGACGTCGTGGCCCAGCGCCGGACCGTTGACCTTCACGAACACCAGGCCGAGCCGCGACGCGACGTACTCCATGAGCGTCGTCTTGCCGTAGCCGGGCGGGGACAGCAGGAGCAGCAGGCCCATCTGGTCGGTACGCGAGTCGGGGCCGACGGTGCCGAGCTGCTTGGCGAGGTTGTCGCCGATCAGCGGCAGGTAGACCTGGTCGATGAGCCGGTTGCGGACGAACGAGCTGAGCACGCCGGCTTCGAGCTCGTTGAGCCGGAGCCGGGCGCGTTCCTCGGCGATCACCGCGGCGCGCTGCTTCTGGTACGCGCGGAACGCCGGCACCCGGACGTCGGCGAATCGGCGGACCCGGGCCAGCACGTCGTCGAGTCGCACGGTGAGCGTCCGGCCGGCGATGCGGGGATGGGCCGAGAGCAGCCCTTCCACCGTCGTTTCGAGGGACGCCGTCGAGTCCCGGCGGGGCACCGCGTCGCCGATCAGCAGGTACGCGACCGCCTCGTCGCGGTCTTCGCTCGCGTCCGGCGAATAGGCCGCCATCCACGCGTCGATCAGCCGGTGCCGGGCCGTGACGTCGTCGCCGAGTTCCTTGAGGTCCTCCTCCAGCGTGGACGCGTTCGGCCCGAGCGCCTTCTCGAACCCCGCGACCAACGCGGCGGCCGACGGGCCGGTGACGAACCCGAACGGCTCGTGCGCCAGCTCGGCGATCAGGTACTCGGCCGCGAGCAGCGGCTGGTCGGCCTCGGTCATCTCGGCGGCCAGGTCCGCGGTCAGCGCGGCCAGCCCGTCGGCGGCGCCGAAGATCTCGTTCGCGCGGGTCAGCGACCGGGCGCGGACCTCCCACTGCTTGCGGTCCCGGACCGCGTATGCCCAGAAGAGCTGAGCCGCCGCCCGCGCCCGCGGCGAGTACCGCAGCAGCCCGGCGCCGTCGTACAGCTCGACCAATTTCCGCAGGATCAGCGCCGCGTCCTGGTCGTGGACCCCGCGCTCGTACCCCTCCTCGTACCGGTCGGCCGCGGCCGCCTGCACCTTCGACGGGTCACGCTCGCCGGCGAGCAGCAGCGACCCGGCGAGATACTCCACGCGGCTCAGCGACGCGTCCTCGGAGACCAGCGGCTGGTCCCAGAACTCGGCGGTCGCCGCGAAGGTCGGGTCGGCGACCGGCGCGCGGTAGTCGGTGCCGGTGATCGCGAACACCGGCCTGCCGTCGTGCGGCACCAGCGTCAGCTCGGCCGGCTGGGTGTTCACCGCGAACCGGTGGCGCCCCAGCCGGATCGTGTCGCCGTCGTACAGGTCGGTGCGGTCACGCAGCGACCGGCCGGCCTCCTGGCGCGCGGTCGCCAGCCGCCGCTCGAACTCCTCGGCGCGGATCGGGTCGCCGAGCGTCTTCAGCTCACCGATCAGTCCACGCAGCGTGCCGACCATCGGGTCGGTCGCGAAGTACGTGTTGACGTCCTCGAGCGTGGCCAGCGTGGTGGCCCGGCGCTGGATGCTGCCGAGGATCCGGTCGGCGCTCCCGGCCAGCCGGTTGGCCCGCCGCTGCCGGTCGTCGAGGAGCGCCTGCTTCCGCGCCGAGAACGCCTCGTAGACGTCCTCACGCTTCTCCGCGAGCGAACCGAGGAACTCGTCGAAGTGCCCGAACCGGGACTCCAGGCCCTCGACCTGCGCCATCAGCTTCGCGAGCTGTTCGTCGCAGGCCTCGGGGGAGTCGGCGACCGCTAGCGCGCCGGTCACGGCCTGCCCGAGCAGCGCGAACTCGGCCGCGAACTGGGCCCGCCCCTCGACCGCGAGCAGCTCGCGCCGCCGGGCGTCGAGCGTGGCCCGGGCCCGGTTGATGCTGCCGAGCACACCGCCGATCCGCGCCAGCAGCTCGGTGCGTACGGTCGCGTCCTCGATGTCGAGCGAGGTGAGGACCTCGGTGACGACGGCCAGCCCGTCGGACTGCTGATCGAGCCGCTCGGCGAGCGGCGCGGCCTCGGCCACCGACGCGATCGCTTCGGCGTCGGCCGTGAGCTGTTCGGCCTGTTGTTCGTAGCTGTCGAAAGCGCCGTCGCCGCGGAGGAACTCGACCGCCCGGCGGCCGGCAGCCGCGAGCTCGTCGGTCAGTTCCGCGGCGAGCGCGTCGACGGCGGCCACGTCGACGTACCGGACCTCACGCAGCCCCACCAGCCGGCCCTGGGCCCGGCGCAGCGACGCGAGCTGGGCCGCCCACTCCTCGGCGGTGGCCGGCGACTCCGTGCGCGCACCCCGGATCAGCGTGCCGATCTCGGTGACCGCGGCGGCGAGCGCCTCCGCGGCCTGCGCGGTGAGGCTCTGGACCTTCTCGAACTCTTCCCGGACCTGCTCGGCGGTGCGACGCAACTGACCCAGCGGCGCGTCCAGGCCGCTGTCGGTGAGCCAGTGGTACTGGTCGACGGCCCGGCGGCACGCCCCGATCAGCGCGTCGAACGCCGCCTCGGTCGGCGTCGTCTCCTCGGCCATCCGGGCGACCGACAGCAGGTCGGAGATCCCACGGACCAGGTCGGCGTTGCCGATCCGCTCCAGTGGTCCGGTGCCCACCGGCTGCGCCGCCGCGTACGTGTCCGACACGTACGGCGTCTGCCACACCTGCAACTGGTGGACGCGAGTCGGCTCGGCGCTGGTCGCGCGCAGCACGACGAGCGTGCCGTCGTCGTAGAACGCGTACCCGTGGCAGGGGATCGGGTTGGCGATCTCCTTGCGGATCACGTTGTACGGCAGCAACAGGTACCGGCCGTCGCCGCGGTTGTGGAAGACGTAGAGGACGTCCTCGCCGTTCGTCGAGCGGATGACGCGCTCGAACTCCAGCCCGGTCGTGTCCTGGTCGAAGACCCGGTGGACGCCGGTGGCCAGGTAGTACCCGCCGGGCACGATGATGCCCTGGTCCTCGGGCAGCCGCTGGCAGGCCTGTCCGATGCCGTCCAGCCGCAGGACGTCACGGGTGAGCGTGTTGAAGATCAGGTAGCGCCAGGCGTCCTCTTTGTAGGGCCGGATGCGCAGCAGGATCAGCGGCCCGATCCGGGCGTAGCCGACGTCGGCGTCGGCCAGGCTCTGCAGCGGCTCCTTGACCGGCTCGGTGTAGATGCCCTCGCCGGACTCGGTGTTGTTCTCGACCTTGATCGTGAGGTCGCCGCCGATCGTCTCGACGAACACCACACCCTGGATCGAGATGTGCGGGTGCCGGCCGAGGACGTGATCGTTGCGGGTGGTCTCGACCCAGTCGAAGTCCTGCTTCGCCGGGAACGTGTGGTCGCGCTCGCCCTTGTTGTCGACGTACTGCGCCGACCCGTCGAGGTTGAGCCGCCACCGCAGCACGCGGTTGTCGTCGGCGTTGGGGCTCGTGCGGAACACCGCGAGCAGCAGCGGGTCGACCCGCCGCAGCTGCAGCAGCGAACTCTCCCGGAAGTACCGGTACTGCTCGCCGAGGTCCTTGGTGAACTGCTCGTCGGTCAGGAGCGGGTCGTGCTCGAGCTGCTCGAAGCTCAGCCGGTCGTTGTCACGCACCAGGCGGTGCACCGAGAAGACGTCGTCGACGGTCGTCTCCGGCTTCATGCCCAGGTAGGCGTTGTAGCCGAAGAGCAGCCGGTCGCCGACCGACGCGATGTCCCGCGGAACGCAGTTGTGAGCGGTGCGGATCTGGGCGGTGCCGGTGAGACGCAGCTCGGTGCCGCCGAAGACCTCGAGGCGCTGGGTGTTCAGCGTCTCGACGTGCTCGGCCAGCTCGGTGGCCTGGGTCTTCAGCCGCGTGCGGAGGACGTCGTAGGTTCCGGCGTCCAGCCCCGGCGTTGCCGGGGCTGGATCCGTCGCTACCTCGGTCACTACTTCGTCGCGCCGTTCAGAGCGGTGAGCTGGGACAGCGGGGTGTCGGCGATGCCGAGCTGACGGGCCGAGCCGAGGAGCTCACCGAGCTTCGCGGCGTCCGGGCCGCCACCCTTGATCATCTTCATCAGCAGCGCGGAGATCGTCAGGTTGCGGATGTCGGCGGAGTCCACCGAACCGAGGACGTTGCGCAGGTCGTCGGTGAAGCTCGCGGAGCCGTCCAGCCAGGGCTGGGTCAGCTTGCCGGCCACGTCGGAGTGCTCGACGAACTTGTCGACGCCCTTGCCGAACGCGATCGAGCTCATCAGCCGGTCGAAGAACACCGTGTCGCCACCGACGATGTCGATGTCGGCGTTCTGCAGACCGGTGGAGAGCACGGTGGCCTGCGCCTCGGCGATCTGCCGCTGGACGTCGATGTTCGCCAGCTGGATCTCCTTCTGGGCTTCCAGCCGCAGGCGGTACTCCTCGTGCTGGCGGGTGGCGTCGTCGAGCGCGGCCATCGCGGCGGCCTTGTCGGTGAGGCCCTCGGCCTCGCCCTTCAGCTTCTCGCGCAGCGCCTCGGCGTCGGCCAGGCCCCTCTCCTTGACGGCCGTCGCCTCGGCGAGGCCCTTCTCCTTCGCGATGGCGGCTTCGGCCAGACCCTTCTCCTTGGCGACGAGCGCCTGGGCCAGGCCCTTCTCGCGGTCGGCGACGGCCTCGGCGAGACCGCTCTTCTCGATCGCGTCGGCCTCGGCCTCGCGGACCTGCACCGCGGCCAGGCCCGGCGCGGCGGCCTCGGCCTTGGTCGCCTCGGCGAGCCGGATCTTCGCGGCGGCGTCGAGCTCGGCGGCCCGCTGGCGCGACTCGGCCAGCGTGAGCGCTTCGCGGGCCAGGTGCTGCGCGGCCTGCTCGGCGGCCTCGGCGGCCTTGATGTCCTTGACCAGCTTCTCCTGCGCCTCGGCCTCGGCCTGGATGATCAGCGTCTGGCGCATCCGCTCGGCCTCTTCGACCGCGCGCAGCTTCTTGATGTTCTCTTCCTGCTCGGCGACGGTCTTCTCGACCGCGATGCGCTCCCGGACGATGTCGGCGATCGCGCGCTTCTCGACCTCGACCTCTTTGTCCTTGTTGATCGTGGAGAGCTGGGTCTCGCGGTCCCGGGCGATGACCTCGAGCAGGCGGTCCTTCTCGATCCGCTCGGTCTCGATCGCCAGTACCCGCTCGCGGTTCTTCTCCGCGACCGCGATCTCCCGGTCCTTGTTCTGGTTCTGGATACCGAGCGCTTCGTCGGTGATCAGGTGCGCCTTCTGGGCCTTCAGCCGTTCCTCGGCCTGGACGCGCGAAATCTCGGCCTCTTCGCGGGCCCGGTTGGTCTCGATGTCACGCCGCTGCTTGATCTCGGCGTCGGCCTGCCGGCGCTGCAGCTCGAGAACCGCTTCCTTGGCGTCGACGTTCTGGCGCGTGATCTCTTTTTCTTCGGTGCGCTGGAATTCGTTGGTACGCACGTGCTCGATCGCCGTCAATTCGGTGATCTTGCGAATGCCCTGCGCGTCGAGAATGTTTGCCGGGTCGAGCTGGGTGAGCGGCGTCTGCTCGAGGTAGTCGATCGCGGCGTCTTCGAGGCTGTACCCGTTGAGATCGGTGCCGATGACCGCGATGATCTGATCGCGGAATTCGTTCCGCTTCGTGTAGAGGTCGACGAAATCGAGTTGCTTACCGACGGTCTTCAGCGCCTCGGAGAATTTCGCGCTGAACAGTTCCTGGAGCGTGTCCTGGTTGCTCGCGCGTGCGGTGCCGATCGCCTGCGCGACCTTGATGACGTCCTCGACGGTCTTGTTGACCCGCACGAAGAACGTGATCCGGATGTCGGCACGGATGTTGTCGCGGCAGATCAGGCCCTCACGGCCGGTCCGCGCGATCTCGATTGTCTTCACCGAGATGTCCATGACCTCGGCGCGGTGGAGCACCGGAATGACCGTCGCTCCGGTGAAAGTCACGTCGACTTTCTTGACCTTCGAAACGATCAGGGCTTTGCCCTGTTCGACCTTTTTGAACAATCTGCTCACCATGATGGTGAGGCCGAGAACGACGATCAAGGCGACGGCGATCAACACGCCGACCCCGAGGGCCACAGCGTCCATGAATTTACCTAGCTCCGTGGTTGGGCAGCGTCGACGGCATCACGAAGAAGTATTCGCCGTCCGAGTCGTAGTCGTAGATCAGCGCGGTTTCACCCGCGCGAAGGTCGTACTCGCCAGTTTGGCGCACCTGCACAAGTGCCGACGATCCGTCGTCGGCGGTGACTTCGGCTTGACCGAATTTGGCGTCGACCCGGCCGGTGCGGATCACGCAGACCTGGCCGAGGAAATCCGAGCGGGACGGCAGCTTCTCGTCCGGAAAGAATCGGCGCAGCGGAAGGGCCAGTAGCCGGGTCGCTAACCAGGCGACGACGACTGCTCCGGTCAGCAGTCCGACGTCGATGAGGAATCCGTCGTTGCCGAGCACCGCGCTCCCCACGAACGTGCCGAACCAGGCGACCGCGATCAACACCGACAGCGAGACGCTCGCCGGCACCCCGCCGAGGCCGATCGCACCGAGCGCACCGGTGCCGTCCGCGCCGGCGTCACCGTCGAGCGCGTCGACGCCGAGGCCGCCGGCGATCACCAGGACCCAGTAACCGACAACTACCACGAGCGCGAAAGTGAAGATCACCGCTGGGAAGCCGAAGGCCGCACCTAACAGACCACCCACCGGGCGCTTTCCTCTCCGCCGCATCGTTACTTTCTTGCCGGCAGAGTGGCAGTTCGGGCGAAGAAATGCCAGGTAGTCGTCTTATGTGCGACTGAACTACAGGTACGGCAGCGGGTCGAAGCGGTCGATGTTGATGATGCGGACGCGCGGCAGGCGCGCGTTGAAGCACCGGACGTCGTCCTCGAGGTCGTAGATCTCCAGGCCCTCGGTGGTCAGCTCGGTGAACCGGGAGTTGACGAACTCGCGGAACCCGAGCAGCCCCACCCGGCGGGTGCCGTCGAGGAGCCGTTCGATCTGATCGAAGAAGTCACCGTCGTGGCTGGCCAGGAGCACGTCGCCGGGCCGGTCGACGAGCGCGTCGAGCGTCCGCTGGATACCGATGTCGACGACCTTCTCCCCGGTGCTGCCGGAGAGCGGGATCGGCTGGTAGTCCAGCGCGAGCAGCGCCTGGATGAACGGCAGCGGCAACTGGCCCGAGCTCGCGTTGAGGAAGAACAGGGCCTTGACCGGACGGTCCCAGGTTTCGCTGGCGAAGTCGCGGACGCGCTCCCAGCGGGGACGCTCCTGCGGGCTGGGGCGGCGACCGCCGAAGATGTTGCTGCCCAGCGTGGCGTCGATGTTCTCGCCGTCGACCAGTAGATAAGTGGTCTGCGCGGGGGCCCGGTCCATGCCGACACGGTAGTCGCCTCGCTAAATCGGCGAGTTATCGGCCTCATCATCCGGATGCTTCCGCCGATGACAGTCGCAGGAGGTGGCGCCTGTGACCGACCCGTACGGCGGAGGACGCCATCGGGGTGCGGCGCTCGACGAAGACGACGCTCCGACCGCGGCGTTCTGGGTGGACCCCGATCCGTGGACCGAGGACGAGACCCCCACGGCTCGGTTCGTGCTGAACTCCTACCGTGGAGTGTTCGACCACCCGGACGACGACGCTCCGACCATGCGGTTCGTGCTCAACCCGTACCGCGAGGCGTACGAGCCGTTCGGTGACCGTCCGCCCGCGGTGATCGAGGGCGAAGTGGTCTGGCGGGGCGAGGTGCCGTCCCGCCCACCGGCGCGCGAGTACCGTGCGACCGGCTACGGCACGCCGGAGTACTGGGACGACGACCCCGACGACGAGCAGGCAGTAGACGAGCCGGCGGACGACGAGCAGGCGGACGACGAACCGGCGGAATCGGCCGACGAGATCCCGGCCGACGACGTCGAAACCGACGACGAGCGCTTCCCCGACGTCCCGGCCGACGAACCGGCCGAACCGGTCGAGCCGCGCTGGGAGGACCTGGGTCCGCACACCGTCGGCGGCGCCACCGAGCTGATCGTCCAGGAGCTGGCCCCGGCCGAGATGACCCGCTTCCCGATCGTCGTCCAGCGCTTCTTCGAGGACGAGGTCCTGCGGCGCCGCGTCATCCGCTGGGCGCTGTCGGGCGCCCGACGCGACGACCCGCTCGCGCTCCAGCTGGGTGGTCCGAAGTCCGAACTCGTCACGGTGCTGTCGCTGGCGATGCTCACCTGCGCGGCGACCGGTGTGCTCGGGCACGTCGGGACCCGCCACCACGGCGGTGTCGCCCGCTGGCGGCGTAACCGCGGTGCGGCCCGCCGCCGCCTGATCCACGGACCGGCCACCGCGCTACCGCACCTGAGCAGCCTCGGCACCGCCACCGTCGGCCAGATCGTCGAGGAGGCCGCCGAGGACGCGGGCTTCACTCCCGACCGCGCGCGCCGCCTCAGCATCCTGATCCTGTCGGCCCTCACCCGCCCGCTGCACTGAGGCACGATTGCTTCGTGGACGTCACTTACCGCAGCACCGACGACGGGTGGGAGCCGGTGCTGTCGACCGGCGAGCGGCTCGATCCGGCTCCGGACCTGGCCACCGCCCGGGCCGCGGTGCGCGAGCGGTTCGGCGCCGACGCGACCGAGACCGTCCAGGTACCGCTGGAGGGCCACGGCGTCGTCGTGGACGGGGTGCGCTTCGAGCTCTTACCCCCGCTCTACGGCGCCGACGACCACTCGCCCGACCAGGACGCGCTGCTCACGGCCTGTGCCGAGTACTACCGGGAGCGGGTGCCCTCCGGCGTTCGCGTGGAGTGCGCCGGCCACCGCGTGCGTATCGACCCGGCGCCGTTCGGTCTCGTCGCCGACCTGTTCTCCACGCTCGACGGCACGAGCACGACGAGGACCGCGGCCGACGCCCGCACGCAGCTGACCGACGCGATGGCGATCGCGGTGCCCGACGGGTTCGTCCGCGTCGTGCACCAGTTCGACGGGCTGGAGGAGTTCGGCGAGGTCGGCCACTTCCACCTGGTGCTCGCCGACCGCTGGCCGGGCGACGCACCCTGCCTCTAATACATCAACCCGATCGGGAAGTTCCCGCACCGGACCAGCCGGGTGCCCGCCACCGAGCCGTGCTCCCACAGCGCGGCGACGTCGACGTCGCGCACCAGCGAGCCACCACGCCGCTGCGGTGAGTTCGAGGCGATGACCCGCCCGTGCGCGTTGATGAGCGTCGCCGGGCACGGCACCGCACGCAGCGACGGGAGCGCGATCGCCTCGAACAGACCCACGTCCACGTCGCTGCCGACGACGCCCAGGAACCTGTCGCCGTGACGCACGGCCGCGGTGAACGTGAGCGTGTAGTCGTCGGTGCAGATGTAGTCCACGTACGGGCCGGTGACCGTGCGCTCGCCGGTGCGCTGCGGATCCCGGTACCAGGGCAGCGTCGTGTAGTCGTAGAAGTTCTCGCCGTCCGGGTCGACGTCGACGACCAGCCGGCTGGGCTCACCGGACGGCTCGCGCACCCACCACTCGAGCCACCAGGGCGCGTCGGCGAGCAGGTGCGGTGCGGCGACGAAACCGGCGCCCTTCGCGAGCCCGCCGGGTATCCGCAGCGGGGCGGTGAGCGTGGGGTAGAGCTCGGCCAGATCGTCCCGGCCGACCGTGGTGCCACCGGCGAACGCGCTCTCGACGTCCCGGCGTAACGCGGCGACGCCGTCGAAGACCTCCTCGACGGTTCTGCGGACCACCGACACCACCGCAGCCGTCGCGGGGCCGACCGGCGTCGCGGTCGGGTGTGCGGCTCGCGTGCGATCCATTACCGGATCATCCCGCAACCCCGGACATTTACTCCCGCGGCTGACGAATCAATTCGAGGTGACGTTCGGTCAGATTGCTCACGGCGTCGGAGATTCGTTCCTGCGCGGCGGCGCGTGCTCGCGGACCGTCACCCTCGTCCACGGCGGCGGTCAGCGCCCGGCACCGCTCCACCGCCAGGGAGTGCGCGGCGTCGTCCACCATCACCAGCCAGAACAGCGGCCCGACCTCGGTCTGCAACGCCATTTCCGCCCTGGTCAAGCGGGCCGACTGCGCGGCGGCCGCCACCTCGATCGAGAAGTGGCCGTCCGCGCGGCGGCGATCCCCCGGGCGGACCGCCGTCTCGAGAGTGGCCACCGCACTCCGGAGGCGCGCCACGTCGTCGCGGTCGGCCCGCTCGGCCGCGAGTTCGGCCGCCGCCCCGCTGATCGCCGCGTAGTGATCCCCGATGTCACGTAGCGTGCTCGGGCTGTAGTCGCGTAGCCGCTCCCGCAACACCTCGGTCGTGTCCTCGGCCGGCGAGCGGACGAAGCTCCCCCCACCTCGCCCGCGCCGGGTCTCGATCAGGCCCCTCTGCCTCAGCGCGGTCAACGCTTCACGAACAGTGACCGTCGAAACGCCGAAACCGGTAGCGAGGGCGGTTTCGCTCGGCAGCTGTTCGGCGTCGGTGAGCAGGCCAAGCATGATCGCGTCGGCCAGCCGATGGGTCACCAACTCGGTGCGGCTCAGGCTCTCCAGCGGCGCGAACAGCGCTGATCGCGGACCACGGTTGAACCGTCGCGTGCCCATCGACCCTCCCGTGTGGAGCGCTCAGGTTACTCCACGATAAATTCCAACGTACTCAGGTTGTGCTGTGAACTATGACGTCATAGGTTTCGGCGCGTAGTCATCAGCTGTCCGCCTCACCCAACGTCGTCGTCTCACCAGGAGTTCCGTTGAACCCCACCAGGGACACCGCCCCGGCCATCGAACTGCGTGGACTGCGCAAGACGTTCGGTGACGTCGAGGCCGTCGCCGGCATCGACCTGGAGATCCCGGACGGCGAGTTCTTCTCCTTGCTCGGACCGTCCGGTTCCGGCAAGACGACGCTGCTGCGCATGATCGCCGGCTTCGAGCTACCCACCGCGGGCCAGGTCTTGCTGCACGGCACCGACGTCACCAGCCGGCCGCCGTACGACCGGGACGTCAACACGGTCTTCCAGGACTACGCGCTGTTCCCGCACCTCACGGTCGTCGGCAACGTCGAGTACGGGCTCCGCGTCAAGGGCGTCGGGAAGAAGGAGCGCCGGCAGCGCGCGCTGGAGGCGCTGGAGTCGGTGCGCCTGGCCGGCTTCGGCGACCGCCGCCCCGGTCAGCTCTCCGGTGGCCAGCGCCAGCGCGTCGCGCTCGCCCGCGCGCTGGTGAACCGGCCGAAGGTGCTCCTGCTCGACGAACCACTCGGCGCGCTCGACCGGGCGCTGCGCCTGGAGATGCAGGTCGAGCTCAAACAGTTGCAGCGCGACGTCGGCATCACGTTCGTCCTGGTCACCCACGACCAGGACGAGGCGCTGACGATGAGCGACCGGGTCGCGGTCGTCCGCGGCGGGCGGATCGAGCAGATCGCGTCCCCGGCCGGCCTGTACGAGCACCCCGACACCGATTTCGTCGCCGGGTTCGTCGGCGTCACCAACTTGCTGTCCGGCCCCACCGCGACCGCGCTCCTCGGCTCGCCCGACATGGTGAGCATCCGGCCGGAGAAGATCCGGATCCACCCGCTCGCCGACGCCGGTGACGGCCCCGAGGGCACGGTGCTCGAGGAGATCTATCTCGGCGCCTCCACCCGGTACGTCGTGGATCTCGACGCGGGCGGCCAACTCGTCGTGCAGCGTCAGAACGACGACGACCGCGGCATCGGGCGCGGCGACCGCGTCCGCCTGCACTGGCAGGCCGCGCACGCGCTGCCGGTGCACGGCGAGCCGGTCGCGGCGACCGCCACCACTTCCTGACTCCTCCACACCCCCTGTACGGAGAAAGCAGGCACCATGAAGTTAGCCCGTGTCTTTGCCGGGGTCGCCGCCGTCGTGTTGATGGCAGCGGCCTGCGGTACCAGCGACGACTCCGGGAGCAGCTCGGAGTCGGAGGCGGGCTTCACCCCGCCGAAGCTGGAAGCGCTGAAGAAGCTCGGGACGCCCGAGGGCGCGCTGAACGTCCTGGCCTGGGCCGGGTACGCCGAGGACGGCTCGAACGACCCGAAGGTCGACTGGGTCACCCCGTACGAGAAGGCCACCGGCTGTCAGGTCAACGTGAAGGTGTTCGGTACCTCGGACGAGGCCGTGACGCTGATGAAGACCGGTCAGTACGACGTGGTGTCGGCGTCGGGTGACGCGTCGCTGCGGATGATCGCCGCCGGCGACGTCGAGCCGGTGAACACCGGCCTGGTGCCGAACTACGCCGACCTCTTCCCGTTCCTCAAGGACCAGAAGTGGAACAGCGTCGACGGCGTCTCCTACGGGGTGCCGCACGGGTGGGGCGCGAACCTGCTGATGTACCGCACCGACGTGGTGACGCCGGCGCCGACGTCCTGGAGCGCGGTGTTCGAGGACAACGCCGCCACCAAGGGCAAGGTCACCGCGTACGACTCGCCGATCTACATCGCCGACGCGGCGCTGTACCTGATGAAGACCAAGCCCGACCTGGGGATCAAGAACCCCTACGCGCTCGACGACAAGCAGTTCAAGGCGGCCGTCGACCTGCTGAAGAAGCAGAAGGCCAACGTCGGCGAGTACTGGTCGGACTACCTGAAGGAAGTCTCGGCGTTCAAGTCCGGTGACTCGGTGATCGGTACCTCCTGGCAGGTCATCGTCAACGTCGCGAAGTCCGAGAACGCGAAGGTCGAGGCCGTGCTGCCCACCGAGGGTGCGACCGGCTGGTCGGACACCTGGATGGTCGGCGCGAAGTCCGAGCACAAGACGTGCGCGTACAAGTGGCTCGACCACATCGTGTCGCCGCAGGCCAACGCGCAGGTCGCGGAGTACTTCGGCGAGTCGCCGGCCAACCCCAAGGCCTGTGAGTTCACCGCCGACAAGAAGCACTGCGACACCTTCCACGCCGGTGACGCCGAGTACGCGAAGAAGATCTGGTACTGGTCGACGCCGATCACCCAGTGCCTCGACGGCCGCACCGACGTGAAGTGCAAGGACTACAGCGCCTGGACCCAGGCTTGGACGGAAATCAAGGGGTAGGTGGGCGGCCCGCTGAGGGCAACGCTGCCGATCGTCAGCGTTGCCCTCAGCGGGCTCCAGGTTCAGGCAAAAGACAACGCGCGCTTTGCGTGCTTAAGGAGAACGGATGACGGCGACGTTGGAGCGGCGCCCGTCGGTGGCGCGGCGAGTTTCGACGGCGCTGTACCGGCGGCCCAGGGCTCGGCTCGGGATCTTGCTGTCGGTGCCGCTGCTGTGGCTCGGGCTGGCCTACCTGGGGTCGCTGGCGGCGCTGTTCATTGCCGCGTTCTGGTCGGTGAACGACTTCACCGGCCAGATCGTCCGGTCCTGGACGCTCGACAACTTCACGACGTTGTTCACCGGCGAGGTCTACCGCGCGATCACGCTCCGGACGATCGGCGTCGCGATCGGCGTCACGGTCATCGACGCGCTGATCGCCCTTCCGGTGGCGTTCTACATGGCCAAGGTCGCGTCCCCGCGGGCCCAGCGGCTGCTCGTCGTCGCGATCCTCACGCCGCTCTGGGCCAGCTACCTGGTGAAGGTCTACGCCTGGCGGCTGATGTTCTCCGGCGACGGCATCCTGTCCTGGCTCGGCGGAACCCCCGGTTACGGCATCACCGCCACCACCGTGACGCTGGCCTACCTCTGGCTGCCGTACATGATCCTGCCGGTCTACGCCGGCCTCGAGCGCCTGCCCGACTCACTGCTCGACGCCGCCGGTGACCTCGGTGCGCGTCCTCTGCGGACGTTCCGCACGGTCGTGCTGCCCACGGTCTTCCCGGCCGTGGTCGCCGGTTCGGTCTTCACGTTCTCGCTCTCGCTCGGCGACTACATCGCGGTCCGCATCGTCGGCGGTACGAAACAATTGCTCGGCAACGTCGTCTACGACAACATCGGCGCGGCCAACAACCTGCCGTTCGCGGCCGCGGTCGCCACCGTGCCGGTCGCGATCATGCTCGTGTACCTGGCCGCCGTCCGTCGCACCGGTGCCCTGGAGAACCTGTGACTCTCTCGCGTACCGCCCGGATCGCCCTGCGCACGTTCACGTTCCTCGCGCTCGGCGTCGTCTACGTGCCACTGCTCGTCGTCCTGATCAACTCGTTCAACTCCGACCGGACGTTCGGCTGGCCGCCCTCGGGCTTCACGCTCGAGTGGTGGGAGCGCACCGCGCAGAACAAGGGCGCTCTCGACGCGCTGCTGACGAGTATCCAGGTCGGCCTCGTGGCCACCGTGATCGCGCTGGTGCTCGGCACGCTGGCGAGCTTCGGCCTGCAGCGGCACAAGTTCTTCGGCCGGGACTCGATCTCGCTGCTGATCGTGCTGCCGATCGCACTGCCGGGCATCGTCACGGGTATCGCGCTGAACAACGCGTTCCGCACCGTGCTCGGCGTCGACCTCGGGTTCTTCACGCTCGTCGTGGCGCACGCGACGTTCTGCGTCGTGATCGTGTTCAACAACGTGATCGCGCGGCTGCGCCGGCTCGGCGGGAACCTGGAGGAGGCGTCGATGGACCTCGGCGCCGACATGTTCACCACGTTCCGGCTGGTGACGTTCCCGATGCTGCGTTCGGCCCTGTTCGCGGGCGGCCTGCTCGCGTTCGCGCTCTCGTTCGACGAGATCATCGTGACGACGTTCACCGCGGGCGCCGGTACACAGACGCTGCCGATCTGGATCCTGAACAACCTGTTCCGGCCCAACCAGGCGCCGGTGGTCAACGTCGTCGCCGCGGTGTTGATCGTCCTGTCGGTCGTGCCGATCTACCTGGCCCAGCGGCTGTCCGGCGACAGCAAGGGCGGCGGCCGCTTCTAGGCCGTGGACGCTTTCCGGTAGCGGCCGGGGGAGACGCCGTACGCGCGCCGGAAGGCTCCACTGAACGCGAACTCGGTCGAGTAGCCGACCTGGCGTGCGATCGCGGCGAGCGTCAGGTCGGAGCCGTGCAGCAGCTGCGCGCCGAGCGCGAGGCGGGATTCGGTCAGGAAGGCACGCAGCGGTCGGCCGGTGACCTCAGTGAATCGGCGGGCGAACTCCCGCCGGGGCAGCCCGGCGTGGTCGCTGAGCTGCTGCGCGGTCCACGGTTTCGCCGGGCTGGACGCGATCTGGCCGACGACGGCCGCGATGGCCGGGTCGTCGAAGCCGTCGTCGGCCGGATAGCGGCGCAACAGCTCCCGGAGCACGTGGGTGAGGACCAGGTCGAGCAGGGCCGGCCCAGTTCGGCCGTTGGTAACGACTCCAGCCGGTCGGGGGCATGGCTGAGCCCGTACGGCGCCCCCGCGGCCGTGAAGACGACGTCGCCCGGCGCCAGTGCACGCGGCGGGTCGGACGGCGAGACCAGCCACCCCTCGCCGCGGATCATGATGTGGAAGCCGCTGACCGGGTAGGACGGGTAACGCATCCCCCACGAACCGGCGCCGGTGACCCAGCAGGCCTGGGCCCGGCCGATCCGGACGCTGCCGACCGACAACGCGCCGCTCACCGCGACGTACCTGAAGGGCCGTGTGGCGCGGTACCCCCACGCGTCCGCGGACCAGGCCGACGCGAACGCGCTCCCCTACGAGACGGATTCGTTCGACGCGGCCTTCTCCGTCCTCGCGGTGATGTACGCCGGTCCGCACGCGCTGGCCGAGATGCGCCGGGTCGTGCGTCCCGGCGGCACGGTGGCGATCGTGCACTGGGCGAAGCCGCACATGTCCCCGTACACCGAGATCCTCTGGAGCACGAGCAGTGCGCTCGCCGTCGACCTGCCCCACCTGGGACGGGACGAGTTCGGCGCGGTGCTGTCCGAGGCCGGGTTCTCGGACGTGCGGGTCGAGCCGATCGAGGCGAAGTACGAACTGCCGCGGGCCGACGAGTTCCTGCTGGACTTCACGCCGTTCGTCGTGACCTCACCGGTGTACCGCGCGATGAGCCCGCTCGAGCGCGCCGAGCTGGACACCGCGCTGGCCGAGCGGGTGCGCCGGATCGAGAGCGGCCAGGACCCGCGTCCCGCGTTCGAAGCACACGTGGCCTGGGCCCGCGCCTAGGGCTTCGGCATCGCGGTGGTGTGCGCGATTCTCTCGACGACGTCGGTCAGGCGGAGCAGCCCGGCCTGCTGGTGGACGCGGAGCGTGCGCAACTCGGAGCGGCCGGCCGTCGCCAGCAGCACCGCGGCCGCCGACCCTTCCAGCACGGTGCCGCCGGGCCGCCGCCGATCGAGCCGGGTGACCGTCCACCCGTCGTCACCGCAGGCGAACGCCCAGCCACCGGACGGCGGCGTGAACACGGCCGCCCCACCGGCGATGCCGTCCTCGCAGGCCGAGCCGCCGAGCAGGTCGACCCACGCGGCGAGCCCGGAGTCCAGTAACGCGTCCGGCGGCGTCGGAGCACCGCAGTCGACCAGGTCGAGAGCGTGCACGGCCAGCGGGTAGACCTGGCCGAGCAGCGTGGTGAGCAGCGGGAGCCGCCCGAACGGCGACACGGTCGGGTCGAGGTCGAGCCACTCGTCGAAGCTGGTGAAGTAGATCGCGACCGCGTCGCGGTGCCGGCGCAGCGCGGCGAGGATCTCGTCCCGGCCGACGTGCCGGTGGGTCTCCACGACGGCGTGCAGATCCGGCGGCGGGCCGACGGCGCCGCTGCGCGCGGAACTCACCAGGTCGTGCAGGGCCGCGTACTCGGTCCACAGCCCCAGCTGGATGCAGACGTCGGCCCCGGTGCTGCCCGCCGCGAGACAACCGCGGCTCAGATCGGCCGATTCCGCCGAGACGAGAAACGCGTCCCAGGCCGCCAGGACCCGGGGCGCCACCTCGGTGCGCCCGGCATCGGCCAGACCGTGCGTCCCCACCACGCTGCCCATGGTGCCGAGAAAGCGTCGACGGGGAAAGGCCCGGAGAGCCCGATCGGACTCTCCGGACCGTTCGGACCGGGTCAGGACACCCAGGTGAAGAGGTTTCCCTCGCCGGGCGCGCTGGTGCCGCCCGGCGTGGTGACCTGCACGTTCGCGCTACCGGCGGCGTGCTGCGGAACGACGATGCGCACCTGGGTCGGCGACACGGCGGTGAACGTGATCCGCTTGCCGTCGAGCAGAACCGCGCTGACGCCGAGCAGGTCGGTGCCGGTGATCGTCACCGGCGTGGTGCCCTTGGCTTTGCCCGAGGCCACCGAGAGCCCGGTGACGACCGGAGCCGGCGGGTTGACGTAGGTCAGCACGTCGGTGGCGCTCGTCGCGCTGGCACCGCCCGCGGTCGTGACGACCACGTGTGCCGCGCCGGCCCGCGCCACCTTCGGTACGACGAACGTGAGCGTGGTGTCCGACGTGACGGTGACCGCGGTGGCCGCGGCCGACCCGACCTTGACGCTCTTCGCGCCGGTCAGCGCGGTACCGGTGAGGGTGACGGTGCTGCCGCCGAAGATCACCGAGGTCGACGCGGACAGCCCGGTCACGGTCGGGCGGGGAGCGACGTAGCGGTACTTCGTCGCGGCGGACGCCGAGCTGGAACCGGTGGGCGAGGTCACGGTCACGTCGGCCGCGCCCGCGGTCGACGCCGGGACGGTGGCGACGAGGCGGGTGGCACCGTCCACCTTGGTCGTCGTGAACGTGGCCGTGGCCGGGCCGAATTTCACCGCGGTGGCCGTGTCGAGGCCGGTCCCGGTGATCGTCACGGTGTCACCGCCGACGGTGGACCCGGTCCGCGACGAGAGCGAGACCACGGTCGGTGCCGGAACTGTCGGCTTCTCGGCCACGGTGATGCCGTTCACCGTGTACGCGGCGCTGACGAGCTTGTTCACGAACGCCCAGGAGAGCTTCGCGTCGCCGTTCGTGCCCCACGCCGTCGACCACTGGTTGCGGATCCAGACACCTTCGCTGTCGTAGCCGTACGCGGTGACCATGTGGCCGCCGAGCGAGGTGCCGGAGAGCGTGTTGTACGTGCTGTTCGCCTTGAGGCTCTGGAAGTCCCGGAACACCGGGAAGCCGATCGCGACCGGGTTGCCCGCGGCGAGCGCCCGCTCGATCGCCAGCTGACCGGTGGTGCCCTGGTTGGCGACGCCGGACCAGAGTGCCTTCCACCCGGTGATCCGATAGTTCGACGCGTTGGCGACCTCGGAGGAGGTGGGCTTGACCGAGTAGTTCAGCGTGCCCTGGAAGTAGTCCGACTGGGTGTCCACACCGTACTTCTGCGCTTCGGTGAGCGCGTTCTCCGGCACCAGCCCGGTGTTCGGCGCCGCGCCCTTGACCGCGCGCAGGTAGAGGTAGAGCGGCGCGTACGGCTCCCCGGACCCCTTGGCGTAGTAACCCATTATCGAGTAGCCGATCGTCCAGGCCACGCAGGCACCGACGTTGCCCTGGTTGCCGACGGCCGGAGCGTCCGCGCGCAGGTCGACGCTCGCCGGCAGGTCCTCGGCGTCCCGGATCTGGGCCGATCGGGAAGCGGCGGTGACGACGGTGGTGCCGGGGACGTACCCGCCGACGGCGTAGGCCGGTGTCGGTGCGGCGACCGCGGGGGCCAGCGGCACGACGGCGGCGGTGACCGCGACCGCTCCGCTGACCAAAGCCGAGAGCGGGCGAGCAAACGTGCGCATCCGTGCTCCTTCGCGAAGACGTCCTGATGCCAGGACGTCGTCGGCGAGGTGCCGGAGCTGAGCGGCGGATGGGTGTTATTCAGGGGCGAACGGGGTGGGTTTCGGTCGGAGGGGCAGACATGGGAGCAATTAGTACGGTCGTCGCGATCGGGGTGTCGATTGCGGTGGCGCACGGCGCGCAGATCGTCGGGCCGACGCCGGACGATCCGTCGAAGTCCGGCGTCCCGGCCGATCGGCCGTTGTCGGCGTCGGCCGATGGGTTCGGTGGCCGCGCCGGGGACTTCGACGGCGACGGTCGGGACGACGTCGCCGCGTTCACCCGGGGAAAGGGCGGTGACGTCTACGTCGCCCGCTCCACCGGCACCCGGTTCGACGGCATCGGCGACCTGTGGTCGGACGAGTTCGCGTTCTGGAGCCAGACACCTCTCGCCGGCGACTTCGACGGGGACGGTCGCAGCGACGTCGCCGCGTTCGCCCGGGGCGCCAAGCCGACGGTGTCGGTCGCGCTGTCGACCGGGCGGTCGTTCGGACCGACGACGGTGTGGACGACGTCGTTCGCACCGGACACCGACATCCCGGCGGTCGGTGACGTGAACGGTGACGGGAAGGACGACGTGGTCGCGTTCCGGCGCGGGAGCACTCCGACGGTGTCGGTCGCGCTCTCGACCGGCCGGTCGTTCCGCGCGGCCACGACCTGGCACCGCTGGTTCGCTCCCGGAACGTCGATCCCGGCGGTCGGTGACGTGAACGGCGACGGCCGGGCCGACCTGGTCGCGTTCGCGCGCGGGCGGACGGCGTCGGTGTGGGTCGCGCTCTCGACCGGCGCGGCGTTCCGGGGCGCGACGCGGTGGAACGCGTGGTTCGCCGAGAACGGCGCATCGCCGGCGCTCGGTGACGTCGACGGCGACCGGCGGGCGGACCTGGTGGCGTTCGACCGGGGCGCGGTGACCGTGGCCGTGTCCACCGGGCGGTCCTTCACCCGCTCGGCGGCGCCGTGGCTGCGGTCGTGGGCCGAGGGTGAGGCGGTTCCCGGCGTCGGGGACTTCGACGGTGACGGGAAGGACGACGTCGCCGCGTTCACCCGGGGCGGACTCGCGGACGTGTACGTCGCCCGCTCCACCGGCTCGGCGTTCGTCGCGTCCGCCGAGCGGTGGCACGAGTACTTCGCGGCCGCTACCGAGATCCCGCAGCCGGGTGTCCTCTGGTGAGGCGCCCTACAGGGCGGCCACCAGGCTGCGCAGCACGATGAGCGCGACGAACACCAGGATGATCGACAGGTCGATCGCGACGCCGCCGACGCGCAGCGGAGGCACGACCTTGCGGATCGGAGCCAGCACGGGTTCGGTGATCCGGGTGACGACGTTGATGGCCTTGGCCCGGAATCCGCCCCAGGCCGGCGGGCCGGCCAGGACCACGGACCAGTCCAGGACGATGCGGGCGATCAGCACCCACCAGAAGACCGTGAGGACGAGCCCGAGCAGATAGCCGACGATGGTCAAGGGTTCCTCCCCGAGGTTTCCAACTGTCTCAACAGTGCGTCGGCCGCCTGAGGGCAGACTGAGAGGTCCGTGCGGAGATGCTGAGCACAACCCTAGTGCTCAACCCCGGTGACGAGGCGGTTTGCGCTCCCGGTAGAACCGCGCGCCGACCGGCGGGGGAGCGGCCTCCGGTACGTACCGGACCACCGGGATCTCCTGGGTGATCGCGCGGCTCATCGCGCGCTGCTCCTCGGCGGCCCGGGCCCATTCCTCGGCCAGCCGGGCCGCGGCCATCGTCTCGGCCATGATCTCCGCGGCCCGCTCCGCGGCGATGCACGGCAGCGGCCGCCCGCAGGTGCAGACGTCTTTCTCGGCGCGGTGCGCCTCGGCGATCAAGTAGGCGTCCATCCACCGGTCGGGGTCGGAGCACCCCGCCGGAGGAGTCGTCGCGGGACCCGAACCAGTCACTGCACCTCCCCCGTTTCCCGGCGGGGATGCTGCCAGTCCCCAGTGGAGCGGGGAAGGCTACTCGCCGGTAGCTAACCTGCCGGAAACGAGCGTTGACCGATCCGATGAGGTCGGGGGTCGGCTGTTAAGGGGGCCGTTCGGGGGTCAGGATTGCTACCGGCCCGCAACCGGGGTGCACCGGGACCGCCACCGGGGCGGCGAATGCTGACGGCATGACCGAGCGACGCCGGGCGCTTGTGCTCGAAGACCAGCCGGATCTCGCCGCACTGTTCGCGCTGCAGTTGCAGGCGCTGGGCTGGTGCGTCGACCAGGTCCGGACCGAGGCCGAGGTCGTCGAGGCGGCGAGGACGCAGCCACCGGACGCCATCATCATCGACACGTTGATCCCCGCGTCGGACGGCCAGCCGCTGGTGGAGCGGATCCGGGCCGGTCTGGCCGGTCGGCCCTGCCGGCTGATCATTTCGACGATCTACGAGCCGAGCGACTTCGTCGGGGTCGACGTCGATGCGGTACTGACGCTGCCGCACCACCGCGCGGCGCTGGAATATGCCCTGCTGACGAGCTGAGCGCCGGCCCCGCCCCATCCGTACGACGGGGCCAGGCGGGCGACACGCCGGACGGAAAGCCGGCTCGTTCCGGAAATCGAGCTGATCGGGTTCGTCAGCCCTTTAGCCGGTTAACGGTGATGACCGTCAGTGTTCGGAGTTGTACTGATCGATGACTTCCTGCGGGATGCGTCCGCGATCACTTACCTGCAGGCCCTTGCCCTTGGCCCATTCCCGGATGGCCTGGTTCTGTTCGCGGCCGGACCGCTGACTAGTCGCGGCCGGACGACGATTCGTACGGGTTCCGCCACGTCCGGCCTTGCGGGCCGCCTGCACGTACTTCTCGACCGAATCCCGGAGTGCGGCTGCATTGTCGCTCGACAGGTCGATCTCGTAAGAGGTTCCGTCGATCGCGAAGGTGACGGTCTCTTCGGCGGTGCCGCCGTCGAGGTCGTCCACCAACATGACCTGTACTTTCCGCGCCACAGAAGTTCTCCTCGTCGTGCTATCGGTGGCCACACCCTACTAGTCGTGCGGAACGAATCCTGCATGCACCCTGGTGTGTTCAGGGTGATTCCCGACGCCCGGAACCGGTAGTCGGTCGATAACGAATCGGCGGTCGCGGGAGTTCCGCCGCAGAGCAAATACGTAGGGCTGTGGCCGTAGTGCCCGGATGATCGCCTGCGGATTGCAGGATATCCGTTCGTTGCTAGCAGGTGGGGTTAATAGAGGGGCTGCTCGGCCGTGAAGGTGATACTCGCCACCGCCAATACTGGCCGTGACCGGTCGATCATTCAAGAGTGGTCACGGAACGCTTCTCGTCTAACACCGAGTGCGTGAGTGAATTGCGTGACCGGAGCCGCTCGTCTCGCGGCGGGGTTGCAAATAGTCCGTTCTGCCACCAAAGTTCCCCCCGTCGAGCGGTGCTGTCGTGACTGCTCGTCGGTCTCGTGGCCGTGGGGAGCCGCGGGTTGAGGCGTACGAGGGTTGGCTGTTTCGTGTGCTGCCGGACCGGCGCGTTGTGCGCGCTGCGCGGTAGAGCCGGAACGCTCACTCTGACGACGATCGCCACGGTGTTCCCGCCGCCAATCGTCCGGCCGACAACGGTCCATTGTGGGGACGAAGTCGGCTACTGACCAATAACCGTTCTGCCGACGGTTCTCCCCCCGCGCAGTCGCGCGTTCGCTCGATGCCTGATCACGGCCGGAGGCCGCGACAGGACCCTTACTCAGTTCACACGTACCTCAGGAGAGGTCTCCATTTCGATGAACATCTGGATTCGTCGTTCGCTGCAGGTCGGAACCGTGTCGGCAGGCATCGTCCTGGCCGGCGCGGCGGCCGCGCAGGCGCAGACCGGAAACGTCAACCACACCGCCGCGCCGACTAGCGTCGTCCAGGGCGGGAACACCACCGACGACAATGACGCCGACGCCCAGCAGCCGGTAAATGGTGGCATCCCGGTCGGCGCGAAGGTTTACGACAAGAACGCGCCCGCCGGGCAGGCGCAGCAGCCCGCTAACGAAGGCCGTCCGGCCGGAACGAATGCGGATTACAGCGCGGCTCCGGCCGGCCAGGCCCAGGCTCCGGCGGGCGAGAACAACGCGGCCGCCCCGGCGGCTCCGGAGACGCCGGCCGCCCCCGCCGCTCCGGAGACGCCGGCTGCTCCGGCCGCTCCGGCTCCGGCACCCGAGAACGCGGTTGCTCCGGCCGCCGGCGGGCCGACCGTCGTCAACGCGAACGGGCCGCTCATCGTGCGTCCGATCACCCGTCCGATCGTCGTCATCGACGACGACGATGACGACTTCGACTTCATCGGTCGGGGCCCGATCTTCCGCAGCGGCTGGTGGTGGGAGGGCGGTCGTCGCTACCACCACCGCTGGGACTGCCCGTCGTTCCACCGTCACCACCACGGCTGGGGACGTGACTGCGACCGTCGCTGCTTCTGACGGTTCGTAAGCCTCTGGTTCAGGCACCCGCCCGCCCCCGGTTCACCGGGGGCGGGCGTTCCGGTACGGGCGTCAGTCGCGCGGGTCGCCGTCGGCCGCTCGGCGCCGTGCACTGCGGCGCGCCCGCGCCGCCACCCGGCGCGCCTGCGGCGTGCGCTTCGGCTGCAGGGACCGCCGCTGCCAGAACAGTCGTTGGACGACGAGCGTCAGCACCCCGCCGACCACGATCGCGACGAGGTTCACGGCGAGCTGCACGGCCGAGCCCCAGGCCTCGTCGAACACCCCGAAGGCGAGCGCGACGGCCACGTTCGCGGCTGCGGGCACCGTCGTCACGGAGATCAGCACGCCGACCAGCGCCCCGGATTTCGCCGAGGTCAGCGACGTGATGCCGGCGATCCCGGCGAGGAACCCCACGACCCAGGAGAGCGCGTCGGGGCGCCAGATGAAGTCGGTGAGCGGCCGGTCGCCGAGCAGCATCGACCGGTCGACGAGATCGAGCGCGGCGAGCAGCCAGGTCGTGGCCAGCGTCGCGGCCATCGCCACCGGGAAACCGACGAGCAGCGCGACCGCCGCGCGCACGGCCATCGCGCGCCGACGTTGCACCAGGCCGACGCAGAACGCCGCCAGCGGCCCGAAATCCGGCCCGACGACCATCGCGCCGACGATCAGGATCGGCTGATCGAGCAGGACGCCGATACCGGCGATGATCGTCGCGACGACCAGGAACGTGAGGTAGGTCGCGGACAGCTGGATCTCGTCGCTGACGCGGTGCTCGATCTCCTCCCAGATCACCGCGTCGGCGCCCAGGCCGGGGGCGTCCTCCTCCGCCTTCCGGCCCGACTCGGACAGGACGAGGTCGACGTTCTCGGCCGTGATCGCGCCGTCCTCGGCGAGGCCCAGGTCGCGGAGCGCGCCGAGCACGGCGCTCGCACCCTCCCGGGCGACGTCGCAGAGCACGACGTCGCCCACCGGATCGCGGGCCGCCCCGGTCAGCACAGCCAGGTGGGTGACCGAGGAGTCGCCCTCGAGCAGCTCCGTCACCGCGGGCATCCGGTCCGCCGGAACGATCAAACGCAGGTGCAGCACCGGCTCACTGTAGGGGCGGGCTCAGAACAGCGAGAGGGGCTCCGCGACGCGGTCCGGCGCGGACCGGTCGGCGGGCGGGGCCGCCCAGTCGGGCTCGGTGGAGATCACGACCAAGCGGTGCGTTGCCCGGCTGAGCGACACGTACAGCACCCGGTGCCCCGCGCTGGACTCGGCGATGATCTCGGCCGGCTCCAGCACCACGACGCCGTCGTACTCCAGGCCCTTGGCCTCGATGCTGTCCACGACCTGGAGCCGTCCGGCGCCGAGCCCGGCCAGCTGCGCGGCGACCTCGTCCTGCCGCACGGCCGGGGTGACCACACCGACCGTGCCCTCGACGTCGGCCAGGAGCTCTTCGACCGCCGACCGCAGCTCGGCGGTCAGCCGCTCGCCGGACACCAGCCGGTCCGACGGCTTCGCGCCGGTCTCGCGTACCGCGGTCGGGAGTTCGAGCCCGGGCTCCCACCGGCGCAGCACCGAGGCGGCGAGCTCGAAGATCTCGGCCGAGTTCCGGTAGTTCGTGGTGAGCGTGTAGCGACGCCGCACCCGGGTGCCCACGGCCGCGTCCATCGCTGCGGTGGCTCCCTCCGGGTCCTCCCAGGCACTCTGCGCCGGGTCGCCGACGAGCGTCCAGGAGGCGTACTTGCCGCGGCGACCGAGCATCCGCCACTGCATCGGGGAGAGGTCCTGCGCTTCGTCGACGACGATCAGCGAGAACTCGTCGTCGTCCTCGTCCACCGCCGGGGTCGTCGCCGGTGCGCGGTCGGAGGAGAGCCGGATCTCCTGCATCTCCCACTCCTCCGGACGCCGACGACGCACCTGCGGCTTCGGCGGCTTACCGAGCAGGGCGCGCAGCTCGTCGATCAGCGCGACGTCCGCCACCGACCAGCCGTCCTTCGCGAATGACGCCGCCAGTGGTCCGACGTCGCTCCGGCCCAGTTCGGAGCCCGCGCAACGGGCCAGGCGCGATCGGTCGGCCGCCCAGCGCAGTACCTGTTCGGGCTCGACGATCGGCCACCACGCGGCCAGGAACTCGCGGAACTCGTCGCGGTCACGAAGGGTGGCGTCGAAGGACTCGCGCTCCCAGTTCTCCGGAGCCCCGGACCAGGAGCGGGAGACGTTCCACAGCGCGTCGAGCAGCGCGGTGGCCGCCTGGCCGCGAGCGGAGTTCGGGGTGCTGCCGCGCCGGCGGGCCGCCTTGCGCGCGGCGGCCAGCGCCCGCACGTCGAGAGTGAGCACTTCACCGCCGTAGACGACGCGGAACCGGTCCGGCGCGGTCGGCGCCGGAAGCCAGGCCAGGCGGGAGAGGACCCGGCGGATGCTCGCCGCGCCCTTGATCGCGGACAGCGCCGCGTCGTCACGCCTCGTCGCGCGCACCCCGGAGAGCATCGTCGCGAGCGAGCGCAGCACGACCCCCTCCTCGCCGAGCGAAGGCAGGACCTGGTCGATGTACCGCACGAACGTGGGGGAGGGCCCGACGACGAGCACCCCGCCACCGGCGTACCGGTTGCGGTCGGAGTAGAGCAGGTACGCGACGCGGTGCAGCGCGACCGCGGTCTTCCCGGTGCCGGGCCCGCCCTCGATGATCGTGGTGCCGGCGGCCGGCGCCCGGATCGCCTCGTCCTGTTCGCGCTGGATCGTCGAGACGATGTCGCGCATGGCCTGCCCGCGGGCCCGGGCCAGCGTCGCCATCAGCGCGCCTTCGCCCACGACGGCCATGCCCTCCGGTGCGGCGGCCGGATCGAGCAGGTCGTCGGAGAGGCCGACCACGCGGGTGCCGGAGGAGTGGATCACCCGCCGTCGCACGACGTCCAGCGGGTCCTCGGCGGTGGCGCGGTAGAACGGCGCGGCGGCCGGAGCGCGCCAGTCGACGACGAGCGGCTCGTAGCGCGCGTCGAGCACACCGAGCCGGCCGATGTGACGGGCCTCACCGCTGCGCAGGTCGAGGCGGCCGAAGACCAGACCGTCGTACCCGCTGTCGAGCGCCTTGCGCCGCCGGGCGGCCTGGTGGACGAGGACGTCACGCTCGTAGAGCGCGCCCTCGTGGCCGAGCAGGGCCCGTCGGTGTCCCTCGGCTTCGACCTCGGCGGTACCGGATCGAACCTCCTCCAGCCGGGCGTACACGTCGTCGACGTGCCGTTGTTCGGCGGCGATCTCGGTAGTGAGGGTGGAAGGACGGTCGGTCAACGCGGTGCTCCGGGCTTCGGGGGTGATGCGGCTAGAGAAGCCTAGACAGAGCATGGCGCGGGCGGGGTCGTGCCGCGAGTCGATGTTTCAATCCGCCCCGACCGGTAGGATCGAAGGGGAGATCAGGCGCGGACCGCGGCCACCGTCGTCGGCGGGTCGAGCAGCACCCCGCGGGCGGTGGAACCGAGCCGGGAGCGCGCTCCCGCCGGGCGTCCGTTGACGCCGACGACGAGCAGATCCGCACCGCGCGAGAGCCGGGCCAGCACGGCGAGCGGCCGCCCGCGGTGCACCGCCGAGGTCGCGCGTACCCGGAAACGGTCGGCGAACGCGCTCACCTCTTCGTCCACCAGCGCGTTCGCGGCCGGGTCGTCGGTGACGGACGTGTCGAGCAGGCTGTCGTCGATCCAGTAGTCGGCGGCCGAACCGGTGGTCACGAACACCGCGACCAGCGGCCGACGGTGGCCGGCCGCGTGCGCGAACGCGTACTCCAGGGCGGCGCGGGACGCGGGCGACCCGTCGACGCCGACGACGACGTGGCCCGGGAACGGACCCTGCTGCGCGGTGCCGGTACGGACCGGTGGCCGGGCGACGACCGCCGCCGAACGGCCCTCGGTGGCGAGCCGCACCGCGATCGTGCCGACGAGCTGGGTGCCGGAGCCGGCCCCCGCCGCGGTGCCGACCACCACGATGCCGGCCTGGTCGGCGGCTGCCGCGAGGACGGTGAGCGGACGGCCCTCGCCCCGGACCGTGCGGACGTGGCCGGCCGGAACGGCCCGCCGGGCCAGCGCACCGGCCTCGGCGAGGACGGCGTCGGCGCGCTCGTCGTTGCCGGCGTGGGCCACCACCAACGGGGCGTGCAGCGCGCGGGCTTCGCGGGCGGCCCAGGTGAGGACGCCGGTGGGATCGTCGCCGCGGGACACGCCGACCACGATGCCTGCGGCGGCGGGAGCCCAGCGGGGGGTGCCGGTGACCCGACGCTGGACCTGCTCCCGAGGGCGCAGCGGCGCAGAGGGTGCTGTCGATCTACTCGTGTCGAAAACCGTCACGGCACTTCCCCTCCTGCGACGGCCGGCACCCCGTCGTTCGTGCTGATTGCTGGCGGTGGGCTCCCGTGGGCCCTCGTTCAGCGTGCCTAATCCGACGGGCCCGTACCAGCGAATCTCTGTAATCGGGACGGATAGCCGGACCGTCCCTTCGGGGGCAGGAGGGGAGTACCAGCGGGTATGACTAGGCGTTTAGATACGTCTACCCAGAGTAGATGAAGGTTCGAGTATCACTCCGTGGGAATGCCTCGGCGCACGGCTCGCCATCCCTCCCCAGAGGGGCGGGCGAGCCGTGCGCTTCGGGGTGGGACACCCCGCCGGCCATCCCTCCCCAGAGGGGCGGGCCGGCAGGGAGATTCACCCGGCTCCGGTGCGGGAGCTGACCGGAGCCGGGGAGTCGTCAGCTGTTCCGGACGAGTTCCAGAACAGGCGCGGGTTGGGCCGCGGCGAGCGGCAGCAGGAGCCGGACCGTGGTTCCGCTGCCCGGCGCGCTCTCCAGGCGCACCAGACCGCCGTGCGCGGCGGCGATCGCCTCGGTCACCGCGAGGCCGAGCCCGGCCCCCGGCGCCTCGACGCGCTGAGCGTGCTCACCGCGGTAGAACCGGTCGAACACCCGCGGCACCTCGTCGGCGGGGATGCCGACGCCGGTGTCGGTGATCGTCACCATCGCGGCGTCACGCAGGTCGGCCGCGTCGCCGGAGGACACCCGCACGCCGATGCGGCCGCCGGCCGGGGTGAACAGCAGGGCGTTGGAGAGCAGGTTGTCGACCGCGGTGCGCAGCATCGTGCCGTCGCCGGGGACCCGGACCGACTGCTCCACCCGGACGTCGACGGCGACCCCGGCCTGTTTGGCCCTGGCTCCGGCCGTACGCACGGCGTCGTTGACGAGCGCGGACAGGTCGATCGGCGAGCGGTGCACGGTCGCCTTCAGCGCGTCGCCCGCGCGGGCGGTGACCAGTAGGTGGTCGATCAGCCGGACCAGGCGGTCGGCGTTCCGGCGGATCGCGCTCACCATGCGCTCGCGGTACTGCTCGGGGATGTCGTCGAGCTCGTCGAGAAGTTCGAGGTTGCCGGTGATGACCGCGACCGGCGTCCGCACCTCGTGGGTGATCAGCGAGATGAAGTCACTGCCGAAGCGACCGAGGGCCGCGGCCTCGCTGGCCGACTGCTCGACGGCCGAGCCGAGCGTGAGGATGGCGGTCGCCTGGTCGGCGAGCAGGCCGAGCAGCTGGGCCCGCTCCGGCCCCAGCGCGCCGGGCTTGCGGTCGAGCACCGAGAGCGCGCCGACGACGTTGCCGGTCGTGTCGAGCAACGGGACGCCGGCGTAGGAGCGGGCGCCCTGCTCGACCGCGGTGAGCGGCCCGACCGCGTACCGAGGGTCCTCGAGCAGGTCCGGGATCTGCAGCGGAGCGCGGTCGCCGACGATCCGGGCACACGGCGACGCGGCGCGGGAGAGCTGCGTGACGCCGATGTTGTGGCGGACCACCACTCGGACACGCTCGGCCTCGACGAGCGTCAACATCGCCATCGGCGCGCGAACGGCCTCGGCGGCGATGCGGACGATGTTCGCCAGCACCGGCTCGACCGACGCGCTGAACTCACGCATCGTCCGTACTGCGGCGAGCCGTGCAGGCTCGTCGGCCCAACGGGCCGGAAGCTCGACATCCATGTCAGTCCCCGTATGTCTGGGGCGGCATCCGTGCCGCCTCCTGGCGTACATGGGTGACATCGGGTGGGCGCGGGCCGGCGCGAGCACAAACGGAGGTGCACTACGGGTGCGGGCCCCGCGCGATGCGCGGGGCCCGGCGAGTTCCTGGGGTTTCGACCTGTTCCCGGCCTACGCGGCGTGCGCTAGGGCCGGGGAGGGGGTCGGCGGGTCAGCTCCAGTTGACCTGGGTCTGGTTGCCGGCCTGGGTGGGGTCGGTGGTGCGGTCGGTGTAGCCGTCTCCGTCGGTGTCGACGGCGGCGTATTCGGCGTTGCCGTTGTAGTTGTCGTCGGCGACGTAGGTGTCGGCTTTGCCGTCGTAGTTGGTGTCGGCGGTGGCGTGGTCGATGTGGCCGTCCTGGTTGGCGTCGACGCCGTTCCAGTCGACGACGTCGTCGTCGTTGGTGTCGCCGGCGGCGCGGTCGAGGATGCCGTCGCCGGTGGTGTCTTTCCAGTAGGTGTCGGCGTCGCCGTCGTGGTCGTCGTCGTAGATGGCGTCGTCGACGATGCCGTCGGCGTTGTAGTCGTGGGCGACGAAGTCCACGGTGCCGTCGTTGTTCTGGTCGGCGGTGATGGTGACGCTGCCGTCGGCGTTCTCCGAGAAGGTGACGTCGTCGTAGGTGCCGTCGCCGTCGACGTCGACGTTGGTCTCGTACTCGCTCATCGGGGTTCGCGTCCTTCCGCGTCTGTACTGGCTTCGTGGCGTGCTCGAAGTCGACGTTAGGCGCCGACGAGCACGCTGGTATCCCCAGAATGTGCCACCCGGGTGGGCCTTTCCGCTGGCAGTGTCAGGTCACCGACGATGCTTCGGTGACACCCGTTCGCCCGACCATCGGATCGAAGGTACGGATGACCACCTCAAGGTGAACGTGCGGTTACGCCGTGCTTCTGAATTCGAAAGCACGAAAGCCTTGCCTTCGGTTGTGCCCGGGGGTACAAATTCCTGGCGGGCCCCGCCTCTCAGAACGCCGCAACGCGGTGGAGAGAACAGGGCCCGTCCAAACTTCCCGGCCGCCCCGCAACGATTGTTGCGGGGCGGCCGTCGTTCGTGGGCCGGGTCGATCGGCGCCGATGCGAGGTGCGGCGCAGGTCGTGCGGGCCGGTCCGGGAGCGCCGCGGGGCAGCGCGGAGCGGTGGCTCTCGGTGTGGATGCGGGTGCGGGGGGCTTGGGGGCGTTAGGGTCGGAACACGTGGCAACCGGGGCGGACGTGGGGCGGACGGCGCGTGCTGCCTTCAGCGGGCTGATCGCCGTTCCCCGGGCGAAGCTGAGTCCTCGGGTCGCGGCTCGGGGGACGCTCGCGGTGGCGTTGCCGCTGTTGATCGGGGCCATCTCCGGGGACGTCCTGCCGGCCGTCGCGGCCACGCTCGGGGCCTACTTCACCGGGTTCGCCGACCTGACCGGGCCCTATCGGCGGCGACTGCGGCTCGGGTTCGCGTTGGCGCTCTGTGGGGCGCTGTCCGTGCTGTTGGGGGCGCTCGCCAACCCTTACGCGGTCGTCGCGGTCCTGCTGGTGGCGCTGTGGGGGTTCCTCGCGGGGCTGCTGACGTCGCTCGGGCCGTCCGGCACGCGGGTCGGGATCACCGGGCTGATCGTGCTGATCGTGATCGGGGAGCAACCGCAGGAGCTCAGTCAGGCGCTGGTGGCCGCGGCGGCGGTGTTCGTGGGGGCGGCGTTGCAGACGTTGCTGGCGATCGCGCCGTGGCCGGTGCGGGGGTATGCGCCGGAGCGGACGGCGGTGGCGGCTGCCTATCGGGAGCTCACCGATGTGGACCCCGGGGGTGGGGGACCGGCGTACCCGGTGGTGCTCGAGGCCCATGCGGCGCTGCGAGGGCTCGACCCGCAGCGCCACCGGGCCGTAGCCGGGCTGCGCATGTTGTTGGACGAGGTCGAGCGGGCCCGGGGTGAGGTCGTCGCGCTGGCGGTGCTTCGGGCCCGGTTGGCGGACCTGGACGAGGCCGCGGCCGCTGACGAGGTCGGCGCGGTGATCGATGCCGCGGCGGCGGTCGGGGCCACGATCGCGGAGCGGCTGACCTCCGGGCCCGACGACCTGCACCCCGATCTGGTGTCCGCGCTGGACGAGGCGCTCGCCAAGGCCGTCGCGGCGGTGCGGGCCCGGCGGGACGCTCCCGGCCGGGCTCCGCTCACCCGGCGGGGCGCCGCGGCCCGGTCCGCCGCACTGGCCGGCCAACTCCGCGCCGCCCGCCGAATAGTCGAGGCCACCGACCCCCAGCAGGCCACCAGCCCAGCCCAGGCCACCGACCCGGGCCCGGGCCACAGCCCCGCGACCGACTCCCCGACCACTGCCAACTACCCGGACCACACACCCCCTCACCACGACGCGCCCGTGTTCCTCATGCCGGCCGACGAGCCGCTCACCGTGCTGCGTGCCAACCTCCGTCCCTCCTCCGAAGCCTTCCGTCACGCCCTGCGGCTCGCCTTCACCCTGGCCGTCGTGGCCACCGCACTTGTCGCGCTCGGCCTGCCGCGTGGCTACTGGCTGCTGCTCACCGTCGCGGTGGCGATCCGTCCCGACTTCTCCGCGACCGTCAAGCAGGTCGTCGACCGGGTCGCCGGAACCCTCCTCGGCATGCTCGTCGTCTCCGCGCTGCTGGAGTGGGTCGTCTCCGACACCTGGCAGAAGATGGCGCTCGTCCCGGTCTTCTACTTCCTCCTGCGCACGGTCCTCGCCGCGAACTTCGCGCTCGGCGCGGCCGCGATGGCCGGGAACGCGGTGCTGATCGCCGACCTGCTCGGGGCGTCCGCCGGGCAGTTGATCCCGGAGCGGCTCACCTACACCGTCGCGGCCGGTGTCATCGCGCTCGCCGCGTACCTGGCCTGGCCCACCTGGGAGCGGTCCACCGCCAGGGAGACCCTCGCCGACGCCATCGAGTCGGCGCGCGGCTACCTGCGCACCGCGGCCGACCCGGACGCGTCCGACACCGACGTCGACGCCGCCCGCACCACCGCCAGGGTCGCGCTGAGCAACGCGCGGGACTCGGCCAAGCGGCTGGCCGACGAGCCGGGTACCCCGCCCGCGCTCGTCGACCTGGCCAACGGCGTCAGCGTGCACGCGAGCCGGTTGGTGCAGGGCGGCATGGCGCTGGAGGCCGCCCGGGACATGTACCCGGAGGGCCTCTCCCGCCCGGAGGCACGCACGTTCGCCGCCCACGTCGACACGGCGCTGGCCGCCATCGCCGGCGCGCTGCGCACCGGGCGTCGCCCGAAGGCTCTTCCGACGCTGCGCGCGGACGTCGACGATTTGATCGCCGTCGCACCATCCGCCCGGCTCGCGACTTTCGCGACCGCCGCCGATCGGCTCACCGACGGGATCGGCACGCTCAATCACCTGCTCCGACAGGATGCTCGGGGGGCATCCGAGGCTAGCTCCGATTAGGCTGCGGAGCATGGTTCATCCCCCCGCCGGTCCGGGGCTGCCCGGGCAGCATCCGGGCGTTCCCCACCCGTCCGAGGGAATGGCCCAAGCGGCTCCGATGGTGCCCTGGCACAAACGACGCTGGGTCGGCATCGCGGTCGCGGTCGTCGCCGTCGGCGTGATCGCGCTCGCCGGTCTCGGTATCTACGGCATCCTCGGTTACAGCCTCGGGCCGGGCACGCTGATCCTGGCGCTCGGCACCGCGGTGCTACCGGTGCCGATCCTGCTGGCGTTCTTCTGGTGGCTCGACCGGTACGAGCCCGAGCCGCGGCGCTACCTGGCGTTCGCGTTCGCCTGGGGCGCGTGCGTGGCGACGTTCGCCGCGCTGATCATCAACTCGTTCGGCGGGCGGGTCATCACAGGCGCCGGCGGTTCCGAGTCGACCACGGCGGTGCTCGTCGCGCCGCCGACCGAGGAGTTCTTCAAGGCGATCCCGCTGTTCATCCTGCTCGGCCTCGCGCTCACCGGCCGGCGGCAGATCAACGGTGTGGTCGACGGCATCGTCTACGCCGGTATGTCCGCGGTCGGGTTCGCCTTCACCGAGAACGTCCTCTACTTCGGCTCGGCGTACCTCGGCGACGAAGAGAAGAACATGCCGGGCGGCATCACCGCGCTGATCGTCACGTTCGTGCTCCGCGGCATCTTCTCGCCGTTCGCGCACCCGCTGTTCACCGCGATGACCGGGGTCGGCGTGGGGCTGGCGGTGCGTAGCCGGCACACGTGGGTGAAGATCGTCGCGCCGATCGGTGGTCTCGCGCTCGCGGTGCTCCTGCACGGCACCTGGAACCTGCTGGCCTCCAGCCAGGACTTCGGCGTGATCCTCACCGGGTACACGCTGCTCATGCTGCCGATCCTGATCGCGATGGTCACGCTGGCGATCGTGCTCCGCGGCCGGGAAGCCAAGGTCGTCGGCCGGGTGCTCCCGGTGTACGCGGAAGCGGGCTGGTTCACCGCGCAGGAGATCGCCGCGCTGGCCACCATGCAGACCCGGCGCGCCGGGCGGCAGTGGGCTCGGGGCATCGCCGGCGGCATCGGCGCCAAAGCGATGTCGGACTACCAGTTCGCGGCCACCAAGCTGGCGATCATCCGGGATGCGCTCGCCCGCGGCATCGCCAACCGCGAGTTCGCCGACGAGGAGCGTCAACTGCTCGCGACCGTGGACGCCCGGCGGCAGTACATCCTGCAGCACGCGCGCCCGGGCACGACGATGCCGTGGTCGACGTCGCCGGCCGCCTACCCGCCGGGCCACGGCGGTTCCAACTACGTCAGCGGCAGCTATCCGGCCGGGTCCAACTACAGCGGCCCCGGCCAGATCTACAACCCGACGTACTACGGCGGCGGGCACCACCCCGGGTACCAGCCGCACCACGACGGTCGTTAGAGATACAGCCCGGTGCCCTCGTCGTCGACGCGGGACGCCGCGACCGCGTGGACGTCGCGCTCACGCATGAGCACGTAGTCGTTGCCGCCCAGTTCGACCTCGGACTTCTCGTCGGGGTCGAACAACACCCGGTCACCGACCTCGACCGTGCGCACGGTGGGGCCGACCGCCACCGCCGTCGCCCACGCCAACCGGCGCCCCATGGCCGCGGTGGCCGGGATGACGATGCCGGAGCTGGACCGCCGTTCACCAGCGGTGCCTTCCAATTTCACCAGTACCCGATCGTGCAGCAGGTGGATCGGTAGGCCACCGTTCACGGAGTTGACCAAGTCGGGTTCTGTACTCACAGCTCCACACGGTATCGCCGAGTGTGTGGGGATCCGTGGGCGCGGGTAGAAGGCGCCAGTACGGTGCGTCGGGAACGTCTGAAGGGGGAACCCCGGGTGAGTTGGCTGTTGCGGGTGCGCGACGAGGCGCGCGAGCGACTCGCGGCAGCGCGGGAGAATCAGGCCGTCCCACCGGATCAACCGGTGGTCGAGGGTCCACCGGGCGTGGTCCTGCTGCCCGCGGACGAGCCGGACAACGAGAGCGTGCCGGTCGCGCTGCGGGTCGGAGCGGCCTGGGCCTGGCGCCTGGCGATCGTCGCCGTGGTGCTCTACGGGCTGTTCCACCTCATCTCGATGCTTCGCGTCGTGGTGATCCCGCTGATGGTGGCGCTGCTGCTGGCCGCGCTGCTGGAGCCGGCCGCAGGCTTCCTGCGGCGCAACGGTGCGCCCCGGGCGCTGGCCGCGACCACGATCCTGGTGTTCGGGCTCGTCCTGGTGTTCGGAACCCTCGCGCTCGTCGTCCAGGCGTTCATCAACGGTCTCGCCGACCTGACCGATCAGGTCAACCAGGCGCTCAACGAGGGCCGCGACTGGCTGCTCTCCGGCCCGCTGCACATCTCGCAGGGCCAGATCGACCAGTACGTCGAGCGGGTGCAGACGTGGCTGTCGGAGAACAGCTCGTCGCTGACGTCGGGTGCGCTGAGCACCGCGACGACGCTCGGTGAGGTCGTCACCGGGTTCTTCCTGGTGCTGTTCACGACGTTCTTCTTCCTCAAGGACGGCGCTCAGATCTGGCGGTTCCTCACCCGCCTGCTGCCGCGCCCGGCCCGCCCGGCGGTGCGTCAGGCCGGCCACTACTCCTGGCACACGCTGACGTCCTACGTACGCGCCACGGTCTTCGTGGCGTTCGTCGACGCGCTCGGCATCGGCATCGGGTTGGCCGTGCTGAAGGTGCCGCTCACGCTGCCGCTGGCCGCGCTGGTGTTCCTCGGTGCGTTCATCCCCGTCATCGGTGCGACGCTCTCCGGAGCGGTGGCCGTCGCGGTCGCGCTCGTCACCCAGGGGCCGGTGCCGGCGCTGATCATCCTGGCGGTGGTCATCGGTGTGCAGCAGCTCGAGGGCCACGTCCTGCAGCCGCTGATCATGGGACGGGCGGTCGCGCTGCACCCGCTCGCGGTGATCCTGGCGATCGCGATCGGCATCACGGTGGCCGGCATCGTCGGTGGTCTGGTCGCGGTGCCGCTGCTGGCCGTGCTGAACACCGCGATCCGCTACCTGGTGCTGCGGCCCGACGGCGGCCCCGCACCCTCGGACGCTCCACCCGGGACGGAACCCACCGACGACGACGAGGCCGAGGTGGAGAAGGCCCGCGTGGAGGCCGAGCAGAACGCCACCGTCGGTGCCGCCGGCGCGGGCGCGGCGACCCGCACCGACCCGGTCGCGGCCGCTCCGGCAGCCACGGTGCCGCCGGCTCCGACCGGGGAGCCACCCGGCCCGGTGGCCACCAGCAGCTGAACCCGCGTCACGTCTCCGCGGTGCCGCCCAGGCGTTTCAAGGCACCGCGGACGACGTCGGGCGACGTCGTGTACCAGAACGGCGGCAGCGTGCGGCGGATGAACTCGCCGTACCGCGCGTTGTGCAGGCGGGCATCGAGCACCGCGACGACCCCGCGGTCACCGGCGGCCCGGATCAGCCGCCCGGCGCCCTGGGACAGCCGGATCGCCGCCGCGGGCACCGACACGGCCATGAACCCCGACCCGCCGGCGTCGTCCACGGCCTTGGACCGGGCGGCGGTGAGCGGCTCGTCGGGCCGGGGGAACGGCAACCGGTCGATCACGACCAGCTGGCACGCGTCGCCCGGCACGTCGACGCCCTGCCAGAGCGACGCGACGCCGAGCAGACACGTCTGCGGCTCCTCCTTGAAGCGCCGCACGAGCAGGTGGATCGAGTCGTCACCCTGCAGCAGCACCGGAAGATCGGTCTGCGCCCGGAGCGCCTCGGCCGCGGTGGAGGCTGCCTTCCGTGACGAGAACAGGCCGAGCGTCCGCCCGCCGGCCGCCGTGACCAGCTCGACCAGCTCGCGCTGGGCGGCCTCCGACAGCCCGGACATGCCCGGCTTCGGCAGCCGCGACGCGACGTAGAGAATGCCCTGCTTGGGATAATCGAACGGCGAGCCGACGTCGAGCGCGCGCCAGACGGCCGGCGGCTCCTTGTCGTCGTCATCGTCGATCACGGGCGGCTCGACCCGCCGGACGTCGCCGGTCTCGGGTGTGCGCCCGTAGTCGACTTCGAGACCGAGCGAACGGGCGACGGTGTCGAAGCGCCCGCCGAGCGCGAGCGTGGCCGAGGCCGCGACCACGACCCGGTCCCGGAAGAGGCCGCTGCCCAGCGCGGCTGAGACCGAGAGCGGAGCGACGTTCAGCGCGGGCGGCCGCCGATCTTCCTGGGCCACCCAGGCGACGTCCCGGTCGGACTGTTCGAGCAGGCGCTCGACGGTGTCGACGAGCCCGGTGAGACCCTGCTTGGCCTGGTTGCGCTTGACCGCGTCGGCTTCCTCGGGGCCGACCTCTCCGCCGAGCGCGTCCAGTGCGGCCCTGGCCGCCGAATCGACGAGGAACAGCGCGTCGTAGAGCGGCTCCGGCAGCCGTTCCAGCCGACCCGGCCGCGCCCCGTCCAGCATGCGCTCCAGGAGATCGGCCGAGCCCTCCACGTCGTCGCGCAGTTTGTCGGGGACGAACGAGCGCAGGCGGCGGGCGGCCCGGCTGATCACCTCGGCGTTGAGCTCGGCCTGCGCGGCGCTGGTGACCCGGTCGGTGAGCTCGTGGGCCTCGTCGATCACCAGGAGCGCGTGCTCGGGGACGATGTGCCGGCCGGAGAGCAGGTCGACGGCGAGCAGGCTGTGGTTCGTGACGACGATGTCGGCCTGCCTGGCCTTGGCCCTGGCCGCCTCGGCGAAGCACTCCTCGCCGAACGGGCACCGGGCCGCGCCGACGCACTCCCGGGCCGGCATGCTGACCTGCCGCCAGGCGCTGTCGTCGACGCCCGGATCGAGATCGGCGCGGTCGCCGGTGTCGGTCTCCTCCGCCGCCCACTCGCGCACCCGGGTGACCTGCTGGACGAGCTTCCCGGCCGCGCCGAGCCACTGGGTGTCGGTCTCGAACAGGCCATCGTCGTCGTCGGCCGCGCCGGGCTCCAGCCGGGCCCGGCACGCGTAGTGGTGGCGGCCTTTCAGCAGGGCGAACGTCGGCGTGCGGCCGAGCACCGGGGCGGCGGCCTCGACCAGCCGGGGCAGGTCGTGGTTGACCAGCTGGGCCTGCAGCGCCAGCGTGGCGGTGGTGACGACGACGCGCTTGCCGGTGGCCAGCGCAGGCACCAGGTACGCGAGCGACTTGCCGGTGCCGGTGCCGGCCTGCACCAGCAGGTGTTCGCCGGTGTGCACGGCCTCGGTGACCGCGCGGGCCATCATCCGCTGCCCGGGACGGTCCATGCCTTGGGGCACGGCGCCGATCGCTGCGGCGAGCAGCGCCTCCGTCTGCCGTTGATCGGCCTGCGTCGAATCTGCTTCGGTCACTACTGCCACGGGCGGAAACGGTACCCGGGTCCTACGACACTTCGTCGGCCCCGTCCACAGGCGGCAGGCGACGCAGCTTCTCCGGGTTGACGACGAACGAGAACCGGGAGATCCGGCCGTCGGTGGTCACGTCCGGCACGACCACGCCGAGCAGCTGGCCGTCGCGGTACAACACCAGGCCGAACTGACCGTTGACCATCGCCGGCTCCGGCTCGAGGTAGCTCCCGTTGGCCAGTACCCCGAGGAGAAAGCGGACGACCTTGTCGGAGCCGTAGATCGGGCGCAGCGCGGCGCGCACCTGGCCGCCGCCGTCCGAGTGGAACTCGACGTCCGGGGCCAGCAAGGCGGTGAGGCGGCTCAGATCGCCGCCCTGGCAGGCGTCGAAGAAGGCTTCGACGGTGGCCCGCTGCTCGGCCAGCGGCGCCAGCCGCGGCGGTGCACTCTCGTGCAGCAGCCGTCGCGCGCGGGACGCCAGCTGACGGGCGTTGTCGACCTTGGTGCCGAGCGCCGCCGCGATGCCGTCGAACGGGACGCCGAACACGTCGTGCAGCACGAACGCGACGCGCTGCTCCGGGCTGAGCCGCTCCAGCAGGTGCAGCAGCGCGATCCGGACCGAGTCGTCGAGCACCGCGAGGTCGGCCGGGTCGGTGCCGGCGGTGGGCAGGCGCTCCACCAGGGGTTCGGGCAGCCACGGTCCGACGTACGCCTCGCGCGTGACGCGGGCGGACCGGAGCACGTCCAGGCAGATCCGGCCGGTCACCCGGGTCAGCCACGCGCGCGGGTCGACGATCTCCGAGCGGTCGGTGCGCTCCCAGCGCAGCCAGGTCTCCTGCACCGCGTCCTCGGCGTCGGAGAGGCTGCCGAGCATGCGGTACGCGACCCGGACCAGGTGCTCCCGGTGCGCGCTGAATTCGTCCATGCCCCAGTAGACGATTCGGCCCCGCTGTCCGTGACAGCGGGGCCGAACGATTACTGCGGCTTGACGGCCTGCTCGCCGCGCTCGACGAGCGTGCGGTAGGCGTCCTGAGCACGGGTCTGCGCGGTCTCGACGTTGCGCTTGACCGACTCGCCGTTCACCTCGCGCGCCTTGGTCTGCAGACCGGCCGCGTACGACGGCAGGTCGGCGGCCAGGGTGCGGAGTTCGCGCGGGAGGCTGCGCAGGTCCTCCGGGAGGGTGGCGGCGTTGCGCTGGAAGCGCTCCGAGATCTCCGGAGCGTTGGCGGCGAGCTTGCGGATCTGCTCGGCGACCAGGTCACCGACGCCGGCGAGGGCGTACAGCGGCTCTGGCCACTGCTTCGAGTCAGTGCCACTGCCCTGGCCCGGCCCGATCGCGGCGGGCTGCTCGTTGTCGACGGGCGGGGTGGGAGTAGACATCTCTCGTCCCTTCGCTGTGGATGTCGTTGAACTCCACGGTAGGTCGCCCGCGCTAACACCTGCAAGCGCTCAGCTAGCACTTCAGGGAACGGTCAGGGTCGGACCCTGAGAGCGACGTCAGGGAAGGGTGCGCCGTTCTGCGATCGGTGATGTTTCGGGCTCCTCGGCCGGGCCCGGGTTCCGCGGAGCCACGCGCCGGCGTCCGAGCTCACCCCCGCACCGGTCGACGACCGCGCGTACCCGCCCGGCCACGTCGGTGACCTGCCTGCGTTCGTGCCGGAACGTGCGCAGCACCCGGGCCAGCTCGTCGTCCGTGCGCCGGGCCACGTCGGCCAGGTCCACGTCGGCGACCAGCCGCTCGACCCGGCGGCGACGGCGGTGGGTCGGGGGGCTGTCGGAGTCGGCACGCAGCCGGAACACCCGCGCCAACCGCCCGCCGGAGGACGCCTCGTCCACCGGGCGTGCGTCCGGCGCGCCGTCGAACACGACAGCCGCGCGGTGGCGCTGTTCGGCCGTGATCATCGCGATTCGTTCGTCCAGCTGATGGCCCAGCCGGTTCAGTTCAGCGAGTTCAGCGAGCGACTCGTCTCGCCGTTGTCGCACCTCCGCCGTTCGCAGGGCATTCAGACCGTGCAGATAACCGGGAGCCAGCACCCGGTCGATCCGCCGTCTCCCTCCCGGTACGACATCCGTCATGCCTCTGCTCCTTCGCACGGCGCGGATTCGCAGGCCAGTGGTGTGGCGGGTCACCCACCGCGTCTGGAGCATCCTGGCATGCGGGAGCGGTCCGAGTGCGGGTTGCAGCAGCATTTGGCATGGATGCGATGACGAAACAGTCACATTCCGGCCACAAAACCCGGAGCGTGGCCGCTATTTGAGACGGGCTCTCACGTTTTCGGGACGGCCCGTGCGGCGACCTGCGAAGTTCCGTAATCGGAGTCCGTATCCGCGTGAGCGTCGACCGCGACCCTGGTCTCGCCGATCCACAGATCGGCGTCGTCGGGAGTGTTCCGCTTGACCAGGCCGAGCGCGATGTTGCCGAGCTCGAAGTGGCGCACCGCGGTGCCGACGAACCCGACCGGGCGCCCGTCGCGTCCGAGCGTGATCGCCGTGCCCTGGACCGGGAGCTCCTCGCTGACGCCGTCGAGGTGCAGCAGCACCATCCGGCGCGGCGGCCGGCCGAGGTTGTGCACCCGCGCGACCGTCTCCTGGCCGCGGTAGCAGCCCTTCTCCAGGTGCACCGCGGTCGGGATCCACTCGGGTTCCTGCACGATCGTGCGGTGGTCGGTCTCGAACGCCAGCCGCGGACGCCGATCGGCGACCCGCAGCGCCTCGTAGGCCCAGATGCCCGCGAGCGGCGCGTCCAGGCGCTCGATCACGGTGTCCTTCTGATCCCGGGGAACGAGCAGATCGGCACCGAGCCCCGGCATGCGGCGCACGAACCCGCCACCGGGCAGTGGCGCCAGCCGGTAGGGCTCGGCCGGCAGCGTGACGTCGAGCCGGGCGAGCGCCTCCGCCGTGCGCGGGCCGATCACCGAGAGCACCGCCCAGTCGGCGGTGACGTCGGCCGGCTCGACCCGCATGAAGAAGACCATCTTCTGCAGGTAGCCGAGCAGGGCCGCAGAAGTGCCGGGCTCGACGTCCAGCCAGGTCGTGGCGCCGTCGTCGCCCACCAGGAAGTGGTGCTCGACGTGGCCGTGCGGGGAGAGCACGAGCGCTTCGGTGCCGTGCCAGGCCGGGAGCGACTCCAGGTGCTGCGACGTGAGGCTGTGCAGCCAGGTCAACCGGTCGGCGCCCGGTACCGCGATGACGCCGCGGTTGCTCCGGTCGACCACACCGACGTCCTCGGCCAGGTGCCGCTGTTCACGGAACGGGTCACCGTAGTGCGCGGCGACTCCGGCGTCGACACCTTCGGCGAGAACACGGCTCATGACGACAGCACCTCCGGATTGGGGGATCCGGTAGGTGCAGCGGTCTCCGGGTCGCAGGTATTTCCGTCGCTGCAGTTGCCGCAGACACCGAACAGCGCGACGTGGCCGACGTCCATGCTGAAGCCGCGCTCGTCGGCCAGCCGCCCGGCCAGGTCGGCGAGCATCCCGATCGGGGCTTCCGACACCGTCCTGCACATCCGACAGACCAGGTGGAAGTGCTGGTCAGCGGCCAGATGATAAGTGGTGGCCGCGTCGATGAGGTGGGTGTGGCGCACCAGCCCGATCTGTTCGAGCAGTTCGAGCGTGCGGTAGACGGTGGTCAGGTTGATGCCCGCCGCCGTCCGCGTCACCTGCGCGTGCACCTGTTCCGGGGTGGCGTGCCCCAGCCGCTCGACGGCTTCCATGACGAGTTGCCGCTGCACGGTCATCCGTAGCCCGCGGGACCGCAGCGCATCGGTCAGTGACGGTGGCGGCATGCTTCCATCGTATTCACTACCGTTCGGCGTATGACTACCCGTGCGCTCGCGCTCCTCGGCCGGGGTCCCGTGCCGGTCGAAACGCCCATCGCCCGCGCCGACGACGCGGGGCTCACCCGCGGCGACGGCATCTTCGAGACCGTCCACGTCCGGTACGGCAAGCCCTGGCAGCTCGACGAGCACCTGGCCCGCATGGCGGGCTCGGCCCGGACGCTCGGGATCGCGCTCCCGCCGGCCGGAGAACTCGCCGCGTTGATCGACGACGTGCTGGTGGACGCGGTCGAGGACGCCGAAGTGGCGGTGAAGATCGTCTGCACCCGCGGGCCCGACACCGGCCAGGCCGAGCCGCCCACGGTGTTCGCGACGATGTTCGACGTCTCGCCGGCGCAGCTGCGCGGCCGCCGCGAAGGGGTCTCGGTCGTCTCGATCTCGCTCGGCGTGCCCGCGGACGCCCGGAACACCGCGCCGTGGCTGCTGGGCGGCGCCAAGACGCTCTCGTACGCGGTGAACATGGCGGCGCTGCGGCACGCGGCGTCGGTCGGTGCCGACGACGCGATCCTGGTCTCGACCGAGGGTGAGGTGCTGGAGGCGCCGACCGCCACCGTCGTGTGGGCCGCCGACGGCGCGCTGCGCACGGTTCCGGTCGACACCGGGATCCTGGCCGGGACCACCGCGAGCTTCCTGCTCGAACGGGCCGGCGAGCTGGGGCTGCGGGCCGAACACGCCCGGGTGCGCGTCGACGAGCTCGCGGCGGCCGACGAGGTGTGGCTGTGCTCGAGCGTCCGGGGTGCGGCCCGGGTGACGACGCTCGACGGCAAGCCGCTCGGCGAGCGGGGGTTCACCGAGGGCGTACAACGCATTCTCGGATTCCCGCTTTAATTGCGTTGCCGACTCCCGGAGCCCGACGTAGATTCGAGGTACACGAGAGGGGAGGTGGTCCAAAGTTGAATACTTATCGGACTCGTGAGGTGGCTACTTCCTAGCCGCCCGTTGGACTACGGTCCGAACCGCTGCCTTTGTGCACGTAGACGGCGGTGAGGCAAACCAAGGTAACCACCGACCCCTCAGGCTGCCGGACTCGTCCGACCGGCTCCGCGATACGAATCGCGGAACAAAGCCTGAGGGGCTTTTTAATGCCCCCGATCAGAGACGCGCTCAGCCGGCGATGCGCTTGAGGCGAGCGCTCATGTGCGGCGTGAGATCGTTGCCCATGGCGGCCATGTCGTGCGCGTACAGCAGATCGCCCTCGACGATTCCGTAGAGGCGATGGTTCGCCGAGACTTCTTTCGCGCTCGCGGTGCGCACGATCGCGTCGGTGCTCAGCTCCACCTTCAGCCCGTCGATCTCACCGACGTACACCTCGACGAAACCGGTCGGGTGCGTGAGCAGCACCTCCACCGCGTCCTCACCCTGCGGACGCCACCACCCGACCTCGCGGGCCGCCGGGCGGACCGGGCGCCCTTCGGCGTCGATGATCCAGGCCCGCGATTCGTACGCGAGGAACGGGCGGCCGTCGTGGCTGAACCGCACTTCCTGGGCGTAGTCGAAGTCCTCGATGTCGGGGTAACCACCCTTGCCGGTGCCGCGCCACACACCGACGAACGGCAGCAGACCGAGCAGCGACTCGTGCAGGTTCGGCCCGGTGCGGAGGTCGTGGGTCTCCTCGTACGGGTATCCGGCGGGATCGGTCACGGTCAGCGCTGCCCCTGGTAGAGCTTGTACACGACGTAGAAGCCGAACCAGCCGATGACGAGGAAGGCCGCCACCAGCAGCACTAGGAAGAAGGTCTCGAGCACCCCCCGAGTCTATGGCGCCGACCCGCCATCCACGCAGGTGGCCCTGGACACAGCGCGGCGGGTACAGCGGCGGGGCCGCGCTACCCCTAAGGTCTGCTCATGAGCCGCTCACTGGTCGTCAAGGTGACAGCAGGAGCGGATGCTCCCGAACGCTGTGCGCAGGCGTTCACGGTCGCCGCCACGGCCCTGGCGTCCGGAGTCGACGTCTCGCTCTGGCTCACCGGTGAATCCTCCTGGTTCGCGCTGCCCGGCCGGGCCGCCGAGTTCGACCTCCCGCACTCGGCTCCGCTCTCGGACCTCCTGATCTCTCTCCTGTCCGCGGGGCGGGTGACGCTGTGCACGCAGTGCGCCGCCCGGCGCGAGATCACCGAGAACGACGTGCTGCCCGGTGTGCGCATCGCCGGCGCGGCGGTGTTCGTGGAGGAGATCCTGCTCGACAACGCCCAGGCGCTCGTCTACTGAGTCACCCGCACGAGCGGGTGATGAAGCGGACGATCGCCAGCACCGCGTTGGCGTCGAGCACGATCGCCGTCCGGATCGACGGATCACCGTCGGCGAGCTGCACCACACCTGAGATGCCCACCTCCGCGTAGACGACGACGCGGGCGCGTTCACAGTCCGCGATGGACCATCGCAACGCGGTCACCGGCGTGACGTCCTCGACGAAACCGACCGGCCGGGTCGACGCGACCATCGACAGGCCCGGGGTCGGGGTGCGTATCTCCCGGATCGCCACGGCGCGCCGGTCGTGCTGGCGGATCCGGATCGGTGTCACGAGCACGGTGTCCAGATCGGCCGGATCGCCGGTCAACTCCGAGGTGATCCAGATGTCGCTCGCGACGGTCTGGCACTTCTGCCGGGCGGTGTCGACGAAGAGCGTGTTGTCGTCGGCGAGCCGGGCCCGCACCTCGCGTTCCGGTCGCCCGGCCGGTGCCACGGTCAGCGCGACGTCGCGCGGCGCGGACGCCGGGCCGCCGCGCAGACACGAGTGCGTGACGTCCATCGAGATCCAGGTCTCCTGACCGGCCGGGATCCGGACGCCGCGGCTGACCTGCCGGAGCTTCGACGTGTACCGGCGGTCGGGCAGCCGCGCGTCGCGGAGGCGGACCTCGTTGGGGCCGCTGTTCGTCAGGACGATCCGTAACGTCCACGGCTGGCGCGCACCGGTCCAGCTCGCGCTGCTGGCCGCGTCCTCGGCCACCCGCGCGGTCAGCTGCACGGTGTCGCGGCGGGCCGCGTCGGCGGCCTGGGTCTCCCAGCCGTGCACGGCCGCGCCCCCCAGCAGCGTGCCGACGACGAAGGCCGCGATCCACACCAGCGGGGTCCGCCGGGCACGCGCCCAGAGCTCGGCCCGTGCGAGCGCGTCCGTCCGCCGGGCCGGCTCGTCGGCGGGCGGTGGTTCGGCGTCGGCCGACGGCTCCGAGCCGCCGGGCCCGTCGGTCTCCGGGAGCGGAGGGCCCTCCGGGGCGTGCGGCTCGGGTAACCCCCGGCGCGCCGACGTCTCCCACACGCTCGTGCTGGACACCTCAAAACCTGGGACGGCGCCGTCGCCGTCGTCCCAGTAGGCAGGCGCACGGCTCAGGTGACGTTCACCGTCGCCCGGAATTTCGTCCGGGGTGCCCATACGACCAGGGTAGAAGCGGAACCGCGCTCATGACGAGAGCCTGCCCGGCGGTATGCCGGACAGGCTCTCGACAAAATGCTGAACCGCTCAGGCGAGAACCAGGCTGGCCTGGTTGACGCCCTTGTCGGCCGCCACGTCGGTCTGGCCGTTGCCGCTGGAGTGCAGGGCCCGGACCGTCCAGTCGCCGGGCGCCGCGAAGAACCGGAACGCGCCGGTCGCCGACGACACCACCTCGGCGGTGAACTCGCCGGTCGAGTCGAGCAGCCGCACGAACGCGCTGGGAACCGGCGAGCCGTCACTCGCGGTGACGACACCCTGGATCACGGTTTCCTTGGCGGTGTCGATGCCTTCGGTGCTCAGGTCTTCGGTCTGCTCAGGAGCTCCGCACATGCTCAGACGTCCTTTTCGATCGGAACGCCGATCAGCGAACCGTACTCGGTCCACGAACCGTCGTAGTTCTTGACGTTCTGGTGGCCGAGCAGCTCACGCAGCACGAACCAGGTGTGGCTCGACCGCTCGCCGATGCGGCAGTACGCGATCGTGTCCTTGCTGTCGTCGAGGCCGGCCTCGCCGTAGATCTTACGGAGGTCGTCGTCCGACTTGAACGTTCCGTCCTCGTTTGCGGCCTTGCTCCAGGGCACGTTCACCGCGGTCGGAATGTGACCGCCCCGCTGCGACTGCTCCTGCGGCAGGTGCGCCGGGGCGAGCAGCTTGCCGGAGAACTCGTCGGGCGACCGGACGTCGACCAGGTTCTGGACGCCGATCGCGGCGACGGTCTCGTCCCGGAAGGCGCGGATCGAGGTGTCCTGCTCCTTGGCGGTGTAGCTCGTCGCGGCGCGCTGCGGGACGTCCTTGGCCAGCTCGCGACCGTCGAGCTCCCACTTCTTGCGGCCACCGTCGATCAGCTTCACGGCCTCGTGGCCGTAGAGCTTGAAGTACCAGTACGCGTACGCGGCGAACCAGTTGTTGTTGCCGCCGTAGAGCACGACGGTGTCGTCGTTGCCGATGCCTCGGCTCGACAGCAGAGCCTCGAACTGCTCCTTGTTGACGAAGTCGCGACGCACCGGGTCCTGGAGGTCGGTCTTCCAGTCGAGCTTGATCGCGCCGGGGATGTGCCCGTTGTCGTAGGCCGTGGTGTCTTCGTCGACCTCCACGAACACGGTGTTCTCGGCGTTGAGGTTCTTCTCGGCCCAATCGGTCGAGACGAGCGCGGACTCGCGGCTCATGCAGGCACTCCTTTGTGTGGGGTTTTCGTGCGGGAGAAGCGGGACAGCAGCAGCCGGCCGCGGAGGTACGCGAGGCAGCCGAGGCAGAGTCCGAACGCGGCGTTGAGGAACGCCGCGATCAGCGCCGCCGAGGTGGCGACGATGCCGACGAGTGGCGCCCCGGCGAGGTAGCCGACGGTGCCGACCAGCGCGAACACAAAACCGACGCCCTGGGCGAACCGTACCGGGGTGGCGTCCTCGCGCTCGGTAGGCGGCGCGAGCCGCGGTGCGATCAGCGCCCGGTAGAGCGCCGCGTACGGAGCGGCGCCCAGCCCGACGAACGCACCGAGCGCGAACACCACCGCCTGGGCGGCGAGGAGCCAACCGCTGCCGGTGAGCACCACGATCGCGAGGACGACCGAGGTGATCCAGGCGGCGAAGCGCGGCCCACGCGGATCGACCGCCGCTGGGGATAACTTGGACATAGGTCTCCTGACATCCAGTGAGCTGGGGTCAGGGCGACGGTCACGCGTTCATGGCCTGCTCAGCGTGCATCGCCCGGCGTCAGGCCGGGGGACACAGGCAGCTACCGACGCGGCAGAGATCCACCGCGCGGCGCTTGGTGAGCAGGGGGCTCATGTCGGCCAGCCTAGCAAACACTTCCGGGCTGCCGTCTTGAAATGTGGGACGTGACTCCTGGTGTGCGGGACAACTGGTATTTCCTACCTGTAAGGAAGGATTTACACGTCACGAGAAAGATAGGGCCCGATCGCGCCGAGTACGTCGTCCCGCCGGGGCTGGCCGACGGCCCGGCCGGTGATCGCCCCGGTGCGGTCGACCAGCAGCGTCGTCGGGGTGCTGCGCACGTCGAGAGCGCGGACGACGTCGAGGTGCGATTCGGCGTCGACCTCGACGTGGTTCACGTCGTCCAGGCGGTCCGACACCTCGCTGAGGATTCGCCGGGTGGCCCGGCACGGTGCGCAGAACGCCGAGGAGAACTGCACGAGCGTCACCGCCGCGTTCCCCGGTTCGATCCCCAGCTCGGCCCAGACGTCCACGTGGTCCTCCGTACTCCGGACACGGCCGGTGCGCGCACGCCAGACCAGCCCGACGGCGGTCGCCACGGCCAGCACCGCCGCCAGGATCCAGATCCGGTCACCCATGCACCGGCCAACGCGCGCGAGCCGCTGCTTATTGCACCAGCGGCACGTTTGTCGCGCTGCCGGTGACCTGCAGCGAACCCTTGCTCGCGGACACCTTGTCGAGCTTCACCTCGAACGGCAGCGGCAGGGCGACCGGCCGGGCGAACTGGTCGGTGATCTCGTCGACGACGGCGGCCGGCACGGTGATCCCGGCCGCGCTGACCGTGCCGACGTCGAACGTCAGCGTGTTGCCCTCCAGCTTCGGCGTGATGTCGGCACGCACCTCGATCGAGCCGACGACCGGCACGTCGACCGGCAGCGTCGCCCGCAGGGCCGGGCCGGCGCTCTCCAGCTTCAGCCCCTGCACCCCGAGCCGGCGCGCGATCTCCGCGACGCTCACGTGCCCGGTGCCGGTGATGCTCTTCGCCGTGACGTCGTGCAGCTGCCCGCCCCGGAGCACGTCCTGCGGAATGCTCACGTCACGCAGCTTCAGGTCGACGCGGTCGACGGTGCCCTCCGACGTCTTCACCGAGTCGAGGCGCACGTCGGCCCCGTCGAAGTCACCGGAGAGCAGCTGGGTCAGGAACGGGAACCCGATGGTCTCGACCTCGGTGGACTGCGCCGGGGTGCCGTTGTCGCGGAGGTTCTGCGCGACCGCGGCGTTGAGCCGCTCGTCGGCGGCCGAGGCCACCGCACGGTCCACCGCGAAACCCACCCCGCAGAGGATCACGACCAGGATCAACACCAGGACGAGGCAGCCGCCGCGCCGACTTCTGGCCATTCGTGTTCCTCCAGCGCTGAAGCGTTCGAGCCCCGTGTCTACCAGGCAGGTGCCAGGTAACCGGTGCCCGGTAAGACGTCTTACAGGGTGAGGCCGACGAGGTAGCCGATGGGTGCGGCGACCGCGAACGCGACGAGCGGACCGAGCGCCGCTCCACCCGGCCCCGAGGTCGCCGGCCCTCCGGCCGCGATCCGTCCGGCCCGCGCCAGGTCGACGCCCAGGTCGGCGAGTACCGCCGCGGTGCCGACCAGCCAGCCCACCAGCACCGCCGGCCCCAGCGGCAGGTCCAGGCCGAGCGTCACGGCGAGCGCGGAGCCACCGGCCGCGACCGCGCTGCCCAGCGCCGGGCCCACGACCCCGCGCGGGACCTCCTGGTGCACGGTCGGCCGGGGCGCCACCAGGTCGGCCAGACGGGCGACGATCATGCCGAGCGCGGCGGCGATCGCGATGAGCGCGACCAGGTGCGCCTCGTCGGCCTGCCGGAGCGCGACCGTCGCGGCGAGCGCGATCACCGCGACTGCGACGGTGAGCGTCGAGCCGAACGACTCGGTCACGTTGCGCCGGGCGACGCCCCGCGCCAGCTGGTGGAACGTCGTCGCGCCGAACGCGCAGGCCAGCACGGCCACCAGCCCTCCGGCTCCGCTGCGGCCGGTGGCCAGCGCGACGGCGTCGGCCGCGATCGCGGTGAGCGCCCCGACCACCGCGGTGCCGAACGTGCCCGGCGGGCGGGTGACGACGCACCAGGTGCCGACCAGCGCCAGCTGGGCCAGCAGGATCGCGGTCGCGTAGAGAAGTGGACCGGTGAGAGCGGCTCCGCCCAGCACCGCACCGCCGACGAGCGCGGTGACGCCGGCGATGGCGGCGGTACCCACGCCGGCGTCCGCGTCCGCCCGTGACGTATCGGGCGCAGGTGCTTCGGAGTCAGGCACGCCCCGATCGTGCCAGACCTTCACGGGCGTACCTCGGCCGCCGCTTCCGACAGCCACCGCCCGAGCCGATCGGCGAGCGCGACCGGCAACCGGTTCTCGGCGTGGGCGAAGTCCGGCTCGAGCCAGACCGTCGCGTTGTCGCCGGCGGCGGCCGCGAGCGCCAGCGGGTGCTCGATCGGGAAGTAGTGGTCGATCAGCCCGTGCACGAGGAGGACCGGTATCGGAGCGATCCGCGGCATCAACTCGAGCGGCGACGGGGGGATGTCAGACGTCAGCGGAGCGAGCCGCACCTTGTACACCGTGCGGGCCACCACCCGGCCGGGCAGGCTCTCCACCAGGACGTGCAACGCCCGCATGATCCGGGTGTCGCGCACGAACCAGCGTGACGGTGTGCTGACCGCGGCCACCGCGTCGACGTCGTGGTGGAGTGCGGCGTGGCAGAGCACCACCGCGCCGCCGAACGAGAAGCCCACCGTCACCACTCGGCGATACCCCCGGCGGCGTGCCCACTGCACGCCCGCGGCCACGTCGGCCACTTCTTCCGCGCCCATCGTCGACCGGCCCGCGCTGCGTCCGTGGCCGCGCAGTTCGACGACGAGGACGTCGGCCCGCCGGCGCAGCCGGACGACGAGACGTCGCACTGCCGCAATACGCGCGTGACCGGTGAAACCTGGGATGAAGACGATCAAGGTGTCCGATTCGACGGGCCCCTCACCTGCCGGAGTGGATGGCCACCACGAGCCGAAAAGCTGAATTTGGTCATCTGTGAGAAGGAGCACCGGCTCTCCGAGGTTCACTGTTGTTATCCTGCCCGTAACGCTCCGAGCCGCTCATGTCGGGGCTGACCTGGGCAGCGCCGCCCGACCGGATCGATTCACCCGGAGGTGGCCCATGGAAATCCTCCTCATGACGGCCGGCGTCGAAGCCGAGGCCGCGACCGTGCTTCCTGCCCTGGATCTTCTCGGACACACCGTTCGCACCGCCCCGCGTGACCTGAAGGCGCTGCTCGGCGGCCCGACCCCCGACGCCGTCATGGTGGACGCCCGTGGCGACCTCGCCGGCGCTCGTTCCACCTGTCGGCTGCTGCGCACCACCGGGCTCACCGTTCCGCTGTTCGCGGTGCTCACCGAGGGCGGTCTGGTCGCGCTCAACGCGGAGTGGGGCGTCGACGACATCCTTCTGACCTCGGCCGGGCCGGCCGAGGTCGAGGCGCGCTTGCGGCTCGCGACCGGCAAGAACGGCAACGACGCCGCCGACGACGAGCCGGGTGTCGTCCGCGCCGGTGAGCTGGTCATCGACCCGCAGACCTACTCGGCCCGCATCAAGGGTCGCCCGCTCGACCTCACGTACAAGGAGTTCGAGCTCCTCCGCTTCCTCGCCCAGCACCCGGGCCGGGTGTTCACCCGCGACCAGCTGCTGCGCGAGGTGTGGGGCTACGACTACTTCGGCGGTACCCGCACGGTCGACGTCCACGTTCGTCGTCTGCGCGCGAAGCTCGGCAGCGAGCACGAGGCGCTGATCGGCACCGTCCGCCAGGTCGGCTACAAGTTCGTCACCCCGCCGCCGCGCACGCTGCCGGAGAACGACCCGCTGCTCACGGTGGTCTGAGACTTTTCCGACCGGAGCGGGCCCCGCATCGGGGCCCGCTCCTGTTGTATTACATGAAGGTGACGTCCGTAACCGCAGTTGAAATCGATGCGGTGCTCGCGCTCGCCGACGCGGCCACCGCCACCGACGGAGTAGCACCGCTTTCCGAGCAGACGCTTTTGGCGTTGCGTAATCCCCGCGAGTATCCGGATGTCATACATCTTTTTTCGCGTGCGGACTCGGTAATTGCCGGTTACGCACAAATCGCCGGTGATTCCGGGGAATTGGTAGTACATCCCGCTCGGCGGGGGCGCGGACTCGGACGCGAGCTGGCCGAGGCCATGTTGCGCGCCACCGACACCCGCCTCGCGATCTGGGCGCACGGGAAGCACCCGGCCGCGCGCGCACTGGCCGCGAAGCTCGGTCTGGAGCGCTCGCGTGTGCTCTTCAAGATGTGCCGCCCTCTGGGTCGCCCGCTGCCGCCCACTGAGTTGCCCGCAGGCGTCGAGTTGCGTGCGTTCGAGCCCGGAACCGACGACGCGGCCTGGCTCCGCGTCAATGCCCGCGCCTTCGCCACCCATCCTGAGCAGGGAAAATGGACGCAGTCGGATCTTGAACTACGTCTCGCCGAGCCCTGGTTCGACGCGTCGGGCTTCCTGCTCGCGGTAGCTGCGGACGACCGGTCGAAGCTGCTCGGCTACCACTGGACGAAACGCGAACTGGCCGCCGACGGCACGCCCGGTCCGGAAGGCGAGGTGTACGTCGTCGGGGTCGACCCCGGCGCCCAGGGCTTGCGGCTGGGTACCGCGCTCACGCTCGCCGGCCTGGAGTACCTGGTCCGCACCGGAGCGACCGAAGCGACGCTCTACGTCGACGAATCGAATCCTCGCGCCGTACGTCTCTATTCCGGTCTGGGGTTCGAGGTCTGTGCGACGGACGTGATGTACGCGCACCCCGAATAATCTCGTTCTGCACCCGAATTGCACCCGTATACCGACTTAACAGGTTATTAGTTCAATTCGTACGTTGTCTGTATGCAACTGCCGAAATCGGTGGCGCCTTCCTCCCAGGGCACCATGTCGCGGCGAGTCATGCGCGGAGTTGGCGCGCTGATCACGTCGCTGCTCGTGGGAAGCGTCCTCGCGCAGTTGCCCGCCACGCGCGCGGAGGCCGCGGCCGGCGACGCGTCCGCGCGGGGCATCGTGGCCCAGCTCGGCGCCACCGTGCTCGGGATACCGCTGCTCCAGCTGAACTCGACGATCGGCGCGGCCGACGCGCCCGCCGCCGGCGGCACCCGGGACGCCGGGGTGCTCACCCTGCCGCTGAACGGTCTGGGGGTGTCGGCCAACGCGAACGTCGACACGATCACCGCCACCAAAGGCTCGGTGCAGTCGTCGGCGAAGGCCAAGATCGCCGGCCTGAACGTCACGCTGCTCGGCACGTCGCTGCTCAACGTCGGCGCGCTCTCGGGTGAGGTCACCTGCCCGGCCACCGGCAAGCAGACCGCGACCACCTCGACGACCGGCGTCACGCTCCTCGGCCAGGCGGTGAACCTGGCCGCCAACGTGTCGGTCACCAAGGGCTCGGCCGTCACCGTCAGTGGTCTGGTCAACGCCCGCCTCACGGTGGTCGCGACCCGGGTCGAGACCACGACCGTGAACTCGGCCTACGCGGCCGGTCTGCAGGTGTCGATCCGCCTCACCGCCGATCTGGGCATCGACATCAACCTCGGCACGCTGGCGTTCGCGACCGCCAGCTGCCAGAAGCCGGCGGTGCCGGCCACCACCGCGACCGCGCTGAGCCCGTCGTCGGGCAAGCAGTCGGGCGGCACGCCGGTCACGGTCACCGGCACCGGCTTCGTGCCGGGCAACACGACGGTGACGGTCGGCGGCACGCCCGCCACCGTCACGAACGTCTCGGCCGACGGCAACTCGCTCACCTACACCGCGCCGGCGAAGCCGGTCGGACAGGTCGACGTCGTCGTCACGTCGGCCGGCGGGAGCAGCACCGCGCTGAAGTACACGTACCTGGCGGACGGCTCCGACGCGACCGTCAACCCGCCCGACCCGAGCTCCGGCTTCACGTCCGGCGGGAACACGGTCACGATCACCGGGTCCGGCCTGTCCCCGGCGACCGCCGTGCGGATCGGCGGCGTCGACACCGCCAACTTCACGGTCAACTCCGCCGGTACGCAGATCACCGCGACCGTGCCCACGACCGAACAGAGCGGCGACGTCCCGATCGTCGTCGTGTACCCGGCGGGCACGGTCAACGCCGGCACGTACACCTACAAGGCACCGACGATCACCGCCGTCGACCCGCCCCAGGGACCGATCGCCGGCGGCACCCAGCTGGAGCTCAGCGGTACCGGGCTGACCGGAGCAACGGCCGTGACGGTGGGCGGGACCGCGGCGACCGGGGTGAGCGTGAACCAGGCCGGTACCCGGATCACGCTCACGGCTCCGGCGCACGCGACGGGCCTCGCCGACATCGTCGTGACGCTCCCCGGCGCCGACGCCACGCTCGCGAATGGATACTCCTACCAGCCGCCGGGCACGCCGACGGTCACCGACGTCTCGCCGTCGCGCGGACCGACCGTCGGCGGCACCGTCGTCACCCTCACCGGTACCAACTTCACGAACGTCAACTCGGTGAAGGTCAACGGCCGGACCGCCACGATCGACGGCGCGAGCCGCACCGCGACGACGCTGAAGATCACCACCCCGGTCTCGGAGGACGCCGGACCGGTCGACATCACACTGTCCACCTCGGACAACACGACCGGCACGCGGCCGGGCGGCTTCACCTACGACGGCCCGACGCTGACCGCGGTCGACCCGTCGACCGGCCCGCAGCGCGGCGGAGCCCAGGTCACGCTCACCGGTACCGGGCTGTCGACCACCTCCGGGGTCAAGGTCGGTGGCGTCGACGCCAGCATCGTCAGCGTCGCGCCGAACGGCACATCGGTGGTGTTCACGACCCCGGCCGGCACGCCCGGCGACACGCAGATCACGGTCGCGGTCACCGGCAACGACCCGGACCCGATCAAGTACACGTACGAGTACGACGGTTCCCAGACCACGGTCAGCACCATCAACCCGAGCCCGATCCCGACCTCGGGACGCCGGGTCACGATCACCGGCACGAACTTCACCGGCGCCACCGGCGTGACGTTCGCCGGCGTGCCCGGCACGAACCTGACCGTGAACAGCACGGCGATCACGGTCACCGCGCCCGCCACCGAGACCGCGGGCGCGGCCGCGGTCTCGATCAAGTTCCCGGCCGGCTCCGCGGACGGTGGCTCGATCACCTACGAGGCGCCGACGATCACCAGCGTGACGCCGGTCAGCGGACCGGCCGCGGGCACCAACGCGGTCGAGATCATCGGCACCGGGCTCACCGGCGCGACCGCCGTGCGCTTCGGCGACGCCGAGGCGACCGGCGTGACCGTGAACCCGGCCGGCACCAAGGTCAACGTGACCGTGCCACCGCACGCGCCGGGCGTCGTCGACGTGACCGTGGTGGTGCCCGGCGCGGACGCCAAGGCGGTGAGCGCCTACACCTACCAGGACGACGGCTCGGCCTCGCAGATCACCGCGATCGACCCGCGCTCGGTCCCGGCCGCCGGTGGCACGGTGACGATCACCGGGTCGAACCTCGCCGCGGCCACGGCCGTCCTGTTCGACGGCGTCCCCGGCACGAACCTGGTGGTGGACCCGAACGGAACGAAGATCACGGTGACCGCACCGCCGACCGAGACCCCGGGCAGCGTCCCGGTGGCGCTGCGGTTCCCGAGCGGCACGGTCAACGCCGGTGACCTCACGTACGTGGCTCCGGCCATCACGTCGATCCAGCCCGCGCAGGGCGCCGTCGCCGGTGGCGACGTCGTGACGATCACCGGTACCGGGCTGAGCGCGGCGACCCGGGTGCTGTTCGGCGGCACACCCGCGACCGACCTGACGGTCACCGCCACCGGGCTGACCGTCCGGACCCCGGCCGGCAACAACCCGGGTGCGGTGAACGTCGTCGTCGAGCTCCCCGGCGCGGACGCGCGGGCGAACAACGGCTTCGCCTACGTGGCCCCGGGCGCGCCGACCATCACGAACGTCTCGGTGCCGCAGGGCCCGAGCAGCGGCGGCACCAGCGTGACGCTGACCGGCACGAACTTCACGAACGTCAACCAGGTCACGTTCAACGGCGTGCCGGCCACCGACCTGCTGGTCAGCTCGGACACCAGCCTGACCGTCACCACACCGGCGTCCAACGACGTCGGCCCGGTCGCGATCGCGGTCACCAGCCCGGCCGGCACCGGCATCCTCCCGAACGGGTACACCTACCAGGGTCCGACGCTCACCGGGATCTCCCCGGCCAGCGGCGCGGTCGCCGGGGGAACGTCGGTCACGCTCACCGGCACCCAGCTCAAGAACGCGCTGAGCGTCAAGGTCGGCGGGGTCGGGGTCACCGCGTTCGCCACGACCACCACGACGATCACGTTCACGACCCCCGCCGGCGTCGCCGGTGACGCGCCGGTCGTCGTCGACTTCACCGGCCCCGACCCACAGCCGCTGACCTACACCTACGTCGCGGACGGTTCGAACTCGTCGGTGACGAACGTGGCGCCCTCGGTCGCCACCGCCGGTGGGCAGGTCACGGTCACCGGCACCAACCTGACCGGCGCGAACGGCATCACGTTCGGCGGGCTGCCGGGCTCGGTCGTCTCGGTGAGCCAGGACGGCACGACGCTGACCGCGAACGCTCCGGCGCGCGAGAACGCCGGCCCGGCACCGGTCGAGATCACGTTCCCGCTGGGCACCTACCGCGGTGGCACGGCCGCGTACGTCGCACCGACGATCAGGACCGTCGCACCGGACCGCGGTTACGTCGACGGCGGCACGCGCATCCGGATCTCCGGTACCGGGCTGGCCGGCGCGACCGCGGTGACCGTGGACGGCAAGCCGACGACCGACTTCGCGGTCGACCAGAACGGCGTCGTCACCGCGACCGTCCCGGCCCACGCGGCCGGTGCGGTGGACGTGCTGGTGGTGCTGCCGGGTGCGGACGCCACCGCGGTCGGCGGCTTCACGTACTCACCGCTGCCGCCGCCGGCGATCAGCGGCATCTCGCCGACGACGAGCTCCACCGACGGCGGCGAAGTCATCACGATCACCGGCACCAACCTGAGCGGGGCGACGTCGGTGACGATCGGCGGCAAGTCCGCCGACATCCAGGGCACGCCGACCGACACCCAGGTCCGCGCGCTGGTCCCGGCGTCCGAGACCGACACCGCGGTGGACGTCGCCGTGGTCACGCCGAACGGCGCGGCGCTCTCGGCCACCCAGCTGAAGTACGTCGCCCCCGAGATCCGGGCGCTCGACCCCGCGTCCGGATCGGACTCCGGCGGCAACTCGGTCGTGATCCAGGGCAGCGGCCTCGACCAGGCCACGGCCGTGACGTTCGACGGGGTCGCGGCCGACATCACCAGCCGTGACCCGGCCGGTTCGGCGGTCGTCGTCAAGACCCCGGCGCACGGGCCCGGGACGGTCGACGTCGTCGTGACGCTGCCGGGCATGGACGCGGTGAAGCGGGCCGCCTACCGGTACGTGCCGGACGGCACCAACACCTCGGTCACCAGCCTGAGCCCGTCGAGCATCCCGACCGCGGGGGGCACCGTCACCATGCAGGGCACGAACTTCACCGGCGCGACCGCGGTGACGTTCGGCGGCAAGGCCGGCGACGACCTCACGGTCGACCCGAACGGCACCAGGATCACCGTGACCGCCCCGCCGACCGAGAACTCCGGCCCGGTGACGGTGCTGGTCTGGTTCCCGGGCGGCAACTTCGAGGCCGGCACGATCAACTACGTCGCCCCGGCGATCTACACCGTGTACCCGTCACAGGGCCCGGTGGCCGGAGACACCCTGGTCACGCTCACCGGCATCGGGTTCACCGGCGCCACCCAGGTGACGTTCGACGGTGCGCCCGCGACCGACGTGGTGGTCGGCGGCTCCGGGAGCACGCTCACCGCGCGCACCCCGCAGGCCCCGAACGGCGCCGGCGTCGTCGACGTCGCCGTGGTCCTTCCCGGCCGGGACGCGACGCAGGCGGGCGGCTTCGCCTACCTCGTGCCGGCCGCGCCGACGGTCACCGCGATCACGCCCGCGTTCGGCCCGACGAACACGCCGACGACGGTGTCGATCACCGGTGACAACCTGGCTGACGTCGTCACGGTGACGTTCGCCGGAGACCTCGCGCAGATCGTGAGCGCCGGGAACAACGAGATCGTCGTGACCGTGCCGCCGCGGGCCCAGTCCGGCGCCGTGCAGGTGGTGCTGAGCACCCCGAACGCGACGAGCACGGTTCCCCGCGGCTACTACTACGCCGGGCCGACGATCTCCAGCATGTCGCCGTCGAGCGGCCCGGCCGCCGGTGGCACCGAGGTGACGATCGACGGGTTCGCGCTCAGCGGCGTCCAGAGCGTCACCGTGGACGACGTCCAGGTCACGCCGACGGTCAACGCCAGCGGCACCCGGATGACGTTCACGACGCCGACCGGCACGCCCGGCCCGGCGGACGTGAAGCTGACCTACAGCGCGGCCTCACCGCCGGCGCAGACGTTCACCTACATCGCCGACGGCACCGGGGCCAGCGTCACGAGCGCCGACCCGGCGTCGCTCCCGGCCTCCGGCGGAACCGTGACGTTCACCGGCACCGGCCTCAACGACGCCACCCAGGTGACGTTCGACGGGGTGCCCGGCACGATCACGAACAAGGCCCCCGACGGCAGCACGATGACCGTCACCTCGCCGCCGTCCAGCGACAACACCGCGAAGGTCGAGGTCGGCTTCCCGGCCGGGAAGATCGACGGCGGCACCATCGCCTACGCCACGCCGGTGATCACCGCGGTGACGCCGCAGACCGGGGCGGAGTCGGGCGGCACCCAGGTCACGCTGAAGGGCACCGGCCTGGCCGCCGCGTCCGCGGTCAAGATCAACGGCCGCCCGGTCACGTTCTCGGCCAGTCCGGACGGCACCACGATCACGTTCGTGACCCCGGCCGGGACGGTCGGCGACGCGAGCATCACGGTCGAGGAGCCGGGCCAGTCGCCGGCCGCGGCGAAGTTCACGTACCTCGCCGACGGCAGCTCCACGACCGCGGTGCTGTCCGCGGCCGACTCGCCGACCGCCGGTGGCGACACGCTGACGATCTTCGGCACGGGCCTGTCCTACGTGTCACGCGTCTACGTCGGCTCCACCGCGGCGGTCGGTGTGGTGATCAACCCCGCCGGCACCGCGCTGACCGCGAAGATCCCGGCCAGCGAGACCGCCGGTTCGCCGATCGTCCGGCTGGAGTTCGCCGCCGGGCAGAAGAACATCGGCACGCTGAACTACGTCGCGCCGACGATCACCTCGATCGTCCCGGCCACCGGGCCGGTCAACGGCGGCACCTCGGTGACGATCACCGGCACCGGGCTCGCCCAGGCCGTCGCCGTCCGGTTCGACGGACTGGCCGGCACCGGCATGGTCGTCGCGCCCGACGGCCGGTCGATCACCGTCACCACTCCGACGCACGCCGCCGGTGCGGTCGACGTGGTCGTGACGCTGCCCGGCGCGGACGCCCAGTCGAGCGGTGGCTACACCTACGTGCCGGCGACCGTGCCCCCGATCTCCAGCGGCGCGACGCCGACGTCGCTCACGCCGGCGCAGATCCCGACGTACGGCGGCTCCACCGTCACGATCACGGGTACCGGCCTGGCCGCGGTCACCGGCGTCAACTTCGACGCGCTGCCGGGCACCAACGTCTCGGCCAGCGCCACGCAGGTGACGGTCACGTCGCCGCCGCACGAGCAGGGCACCAAGGCGATCGTGCTGGTGTTCTCGGACAACAGCACGAAGCCGTTCGGCACGATCGAGTACACGCCGCCGGCGATCACGTCGGTCGTGCCGCCGTACGCGAACATCACCGGTGGCACGCTCGTGACGATCAACGGCGTCAACCTGCAGAACGCGGTCCGGGTGACGTTCGACGGCGTCGACGGCGAGCTGCTGTCGGCGAAGACGATGGCCGGTACCGCGTCGGTGCGCGCGGCGGCCGTGCAGCCGGTCTCCTCGACGTCCGGGGAGCGCCGGACCGAGCCCGCCGGGCGCCGGACCGGGCGGATCGCCGCCGCGACACCGAACTCGCAGGTGGTCGCGAAGGCGCCGGCGCGTCCGAACGGCACGCTCGCGGACGTCAGCGTGATCCTTCCGGGTGAGGACGCGGCGTCGACGAACGACGTGTTCTACGCCGCGGGTCCGTCGGCGGACGGCATGACCCCGACCACGGGCCCGACCTCGGGCGGGCAGACCGTCACGATCACCGGCAGCGGGTTCAACCCCGGGACCACCGTGACGTTCGACGGCATCGCGGCGACGAACGTGACCGTGCAGTCGGCCACGACGCTCACCGCGGTGGTGCCCGCGCACGCGGCCGGATCGGTGTTCGTGGTCGTGACCACCGACAACATCCCGGCTCAGCCGCTGAGCTACACGTACTACACGACCGGCGGAGGCAACCCGGGCCCCGGCCCCGGCCCCGGCCCGGACCCGGACCCCGGAACCGATCCCGGCACCGACCCGGGCACCGAGGACCCGGACGACGGGACGCCGGGCGGGCCGACCACGCCGAAGCCCAAGAAGCCGCCGGTGGACAGCTCGGTGAAGCCGGCCAAGCTCAAGGTCGGCAGCGGCGGACTGATCACGGTGACCGGCGAGAACTTCGTCATCAACGGAACAACGGTCACGATCTGCGGGTACACGATCCCCGCCTCCCAGGTGATCGTCGGGCTCGGCGGGACGACGGCCACGTTCCGGGCGCCGGCCTGCAAGGCCGGCAAGCAGACGATCAAGCTGACCACCGCCGGCGGTAGCACCGACGCGGAGGTCGAATTCGCCGCCGCGTCGGCGTCGAAGCCGGCGGACGGCAAGAAGGTGTCCACCGGCGGGACCCGGTACACCAGCGGCGGGAACCGGACCGGCACCTCGAACTGGTTGCCGACCACCGGCACCGACGTGACCGGCTTCGGCATCGACGGTCTGGCGCTCGGCGGCATCGTGCTGCTGGTGCTCGGCGCCGGGTGCGTGTGGGGGGCCCGCGGGCTCACGGTGCCGATGGGCACGCCTTACTCGACGACTGCGAGGGGTCGGAAGATGCGTACGACGCGGAAGGGGCACGCACGGCCCCGGCCCCGGACCCGGATGATGGGTTCGACCGGGCTCCGAGCGGTGCTTGTCGCGGTGCCGTGCGCGGCGGCGCTGGTGCTGGCGGTGGCGGAGCGGCCCGCGAGCGCGAGCGTGGTGTCCGGAGCTCCGCTGGTGTCGCCCGCGTTCGTGCACGCGTCGAGCGGGGCTCGGCTCGTGACGTCGGCCGGTGAGGCATCGGCGCAGGTGATGAGCGTCGATCTGCGCGCTGCCACGGTGAACGCGCTGGTGCCGGCCGCGGAGGACGTTCCGGCCGCCGAGGGTGTTCCGGGCACGGAGGGTGTTCCGGCCGCCGAGGATTCTCCGGCGGCGGAGGTTCCGTTGGAGGATTCTTCGGCTGACATGGGGTCCGCAGCCGGTTCCTCGGGCGTCGAGACGCTGCCGGTCGAGCTGTCCGAGGGCGAAACCTCGGGTGGTGGTGGCAGCGCGGAGTCCGGGGAGTCGGTGGAGTTCACGGCGTTGAGCCGGGACGGGGTCACCGCGGTCGCGCCGAAGAGCGGGGACACGGCGCTGGCCGGGGTCCCGGTGAGCGTGGACACGGGCGGACTCGCCGCGCACGGCGTGGCCACCGAGGTGCGCGCCGAGCGTCAGGAGACCGGCTCGGACGCCGCCGCCCGGCTCGGGCGGTTCGAGCTGACCGCGCTCGGGACGCCGCTGGTGAGCGCGGACCGGGTCGAGGCCCAGGTGAGTTGCCCGCCGGGTGGCTCGGCGGAGCCGGTCGCGGAGACCGACGTGTCCGGGCTCCTGGTCGCCGGCGCTCCCGCCGAGGTCGGCGGCGCTCCGGTGACGGTGCCGGTCGGCGGGGTCCAGCTCGGCGTCGAACTGCAGAAAACCGCGGCGGTCGACGCCGGGGGAGCGCACGCCGCGGTCGAGGCGCGGATCTCCGCGATCGGTGCCGACGAGGTGTCGGTGGATCTCGGCACGATCCGCCTGGCCACCGCCTCCTGCGTCCCGGCCGCGCTCACCCCCACCGCGACCACTCCCACCGACACCACCCCGACCGAGGCGACGCCCAACCCGGCCACGATCGATCCGGCCGCTGCGGCCCCGGTCGGGACGACTCCCGGAACCTCGGTTCCCGCGGGGACGGTCCCCGGCACTTCGTCTCCCGCGGAACTGGTCCCCGGCACGTCGGCTCCGGCGATCACGGATCCGGCGCTGGTGGACCCGGTGCTGACGGGCACGAACCCGACCCTCACGAGCCCGGCGGTGACGGCCCCGACCACCACGATCCCCGGTGTGGTCGCCCCGGCCACCTCCGTCCCGGCCGCGACGGCCCCGGCGATCACGGCCCCGGCGATCACGGTCCCGGCGATCACGGACCCGGTCGCGATCGACCCGGCCACCGCGGCCCCAGCGGTAACAACCCCGACCGACACCGCCCCGGTCAGCACCGCCCCAGGCACCACCGCCCCGGGCACCACCACCCCGGGCAGCACAACCCCGGGCAGCACCGTTCCGGACAACGCGGTGCCGGACAGCGTCGTCCCGGACACGAGCGGGGCGGGTGGAACGGGAGCGGAAGCAGGCGTGATCGGGCCGGTGGCCGTGCCCGACGTCGCGATCGAGGCACCCGACGCGCTTCCGGTCGCAGAAGCCATCGCGCCCGCAGCGGCGAACCCGCTGCTCATCGCGCCGGCCGCGGCCCCAGTGGCCGTCCTGCCCCAGCGCCTCACCGCCGCCGCGGCCCCGCTGTTCTTCGACCGCGCACCCGCCACCGGCCTGCGCCCACCGAACCTCACCGCCGCGGCGGCCGACCCCCGCGCGGCCGCCAAGGCCACCCCGACGATCACCTCGCTGACGCCCGCCCGCGGCCCGGCCGACGGCGGCACACCGATCACGATCACCGGAGCGAACCTCGGCGGCGCCGACACCGCGGTCGTCATCTGCAACGCCAAGGTCGCCGCCAACGCGGTCGCGGTGAACAGCAACGCCACGTCGCTCACCTTCACCGCGCCGCGCTGCACCGCGGGCACCAGCGTCGTGCACGTGATCACCGGCGGTGGCGTCGCGACGAGCGAATACACCTACGGCGGCACCAACGCCGCGGGCGGCTCCACCCGTCAGCTCTCCGCGTCGATGTCGAACAGCAACGTGGCCTCGCCACGCAACACGCTGGCCACCACCTCGCCGCAGAACCTCGCCGCGGGGCTGATCGGCGCGCTGCTGCTGTTCGCCGGCATCGCCGCCCGGCAGGCGGTACGGCGCGGCCCGGTTCCCGCACCGGCCCGGCGCGGCCGCCACGCGATGCCGCACCCGGAGCCCCAGGTGATCGGTCAGGGCTGGCATCCCGACCTGCAGGACGCCCTGCGCCGCCGGGGTGCCTGAGAAACGATGGGCTACCCGGGTTAGATCCGCGTTCGAACGGGAAACGACACTCCCCAAAGGACTGGGGAGGCCCCCGTGGCGAAGAAGCTCAGTGTCCTGTCCGCAGGGGTAGTGGCCGTGCTGGTCGCGACCACTACCCCGGCCGTGGCGGCCACCCCACCACCGAGCCGCCCCACCGCGGTCGGGAACGGCGGTGCGGTCTCCTCGGTCGACCCGGACGCGACCGCGATCGGCCTCGACGTCCTCCGCCGGGGCGGCAACGCCGTCGACGCGGCGGTGGCCACCGCCGCCGCTCTCGGGGTCACCGAGCCGTACTCCGCCGGAATCGGCGGGGGCGGCTTCTTCGTCTACTACGACGCCAAGAAGAACAAGATCAGCACGATCGACGGCCGCGAGACCGCGCCGGCGAGCTTCACGTCGACCGTGTTCACCGAGAACGGGAAAGCGATCCCGTTCGCTGACGTGGTCACCAGCGGGCTCTCGGTCGGTGTCCCCGGCACTCCGATGACCTGGGAACACGCGCTGGACACCTGGGGCACCCGCTCGCTCGCGCAGTCGCTCGCGCCGGCCACCGCCCTGGCGAAGAAGGGGTTCGTGGTCGACGCGACGTTCCGGGACCAGACCGCGGACAACGCCGAGCGGTTCGCCGAGTTCCCGGCGACCAAGGCGCTGTTCCTGCCCGGCGGTCAGCCGCCGACCGTCGGCAGCACGCTGAAGAACCCCGACCTGGCGCGCACCTACGAGCAGCTCGCCCGCAACGGCGTCGAGGAGATCTACACCGGCCCGATCGGTGCGGACATCGTGAAGACCGCGCAGAACCCGCCGGTCGATCCGGCGGTGACCCGGAAGGTGCGCAAGGGCCAGATCACGAAGGCCGACCTCGCGAAGTACACGGCTCCGTTCCGGGCGCCGACCCGCACCGGGTTCCGCGGTCTCGACGTCTACAGCATGGCGCCGCCGTCCTCCGGCGGAACGACGGTGGGGGAGGCGCTCAACATCCTCGAGAAGACCGGTGCGAGCGACCACAACTACCTGGCCGCCAGCACGTTGTCGTTCGCCGACCGCAACCGCTGGGTGGGCGACACCGGCGAGGTGCCGGTCCGCGAGCTGTTGTCGGACCGGTTCGCCGCGAGCCGCGCCTGCCTGATCGACCCGAAGAAGGCGCTGACCACCCCGCAGCCGCCGGCCGATCCCCGCGCTGCGGGCGCCGGCTGCGAGGTTCCGGCCGGCGCCGCGTCCGCCACGCCGTACGAAGGGCCGTCGACGACCCACCTCACGGTGGCCGACAAGTGGGGCAACGTCGTCGCGTACACGCTGACTATCGAGCAGACCGGCGGGTCGGGGATCACCGTGCCCGGCCGTGGTTTCCTGCTCAACAACGAGCTCACCGACTTCAACTTCGTGCCGGTCACGGCCGGTGTTCCGGACCCGAACCTGCCCGGTCCCGGCAAGCGTCCGCGTAGCTCGATGGCGCCGACGATCGTGCTGAAGAACGGCGAGCCGGTGCTCGCGCTCGGCTCGCCGGGCGGGGCCACGATCATCACGACCGTGCTGCAGGTGCTGCTCGGCCGCTTCGCGCGGGGGCTGAGCCTGCCGCAGGCGATCGCCGCGCCGCGGGCGTCGGCCCGCAACGGCGCCGCGGTGGAGGCCGAACCGGCGTTCGACCAGGCCGCGCTGACGACGCTCGGCTGGAAGTTCTCGACCGTCGAGGAGATCGGCGCCGTCGCGGCCATCGAGTTCCTCCGCGACGGCCGCTTCCTGGCCGCCGCCGAACCCACCCGCCGCGGCGGCGGCTCCGCCGGAACCGTCCGCTGACGCCCTGACGCCCTGACGCCCTGACGCCCGACGCCCTGACCCACTGACCCACTGACCCACTGACCTGGAGCCCGCCCTGGGCGGGCCGCCCCGCAACCTTCCTGCGCCCGAGGTGCACCGGGCCCGCTCTCCTGGAGTGGGCCCGGGTGTCGATGAGTAGGGCACAGGGGCAACCGAGCCCCACACCGAGGGGGCCCGAATGTTCCTGTACGCCTACACCGCAATCGCCGAGCGCGCCGTCGCGCTGAAGGCTCGTGCCAACGACCGGGGCGCCACTGCCGTCGAGTACGGCCTGCTCGCCGCGCTCATCGCCGCGGTCATCGTCGCCACCGTCGTGACGCTCGGCGGGAAGATCAACACGGCGTTCGCGACGATCTCCACCAAGCTGCCCTGACGTACTCCTCACGTCGGCGCGCCAGCTGCCGACGAACAGATTGACCGACACCGAATGCCGGTGGCCGGCCCACGGATGGACCGACCGACCTAAGCGAGGATCGATGTTCCTTTACGCCTACACCGCAATCGCCGAGCGCGCCGTCGCACTCAAGGATCGTGCCAACGACCGGGGTGCGACCGCCGTCGAGTACGGCCTCCTGGCGGCGCTGATCGCCGCCGTCATCGTCGCGACCGTCGTGACGCTCGGCGGGAAGATCAACACCGCGTTCAACACGATCTCCAGCAAGCTCCCCTGATCTCGAGCGGGGACGGCGGCCCGGCCGCCGTCCCCGATTTCGCCGTTGGCCCGGTCGGCCCACGGATGGGCAGACCGAAGACCTAGCGAGGACCGATGTTCCTGCACCTCTACACGGCAGTGGTCAGCCGTGCCTCCGCACTCCGGGCCCGATCCGACCGCGGCGCGACCGCCGTCGAGTACGGGCTCCTGGCGGCGCTGATCGCCGCCGTCATCGTCGCGACCGTCGTGACGCTCGGCGGGAAGATCAACTCCGCCTTCTCGACGGTCTCGAGCCACCTGCCCTGACCATGGGCCGGCCCACCGATCACGACGACCGCGGCGCCGCCGCGATCGAGCTCGCGATCATCCTCCCGATCCTGCTCGTGATGATCTTCGGCATCATCGACTTCGGGCGGATCATCAACACCCAGATGGCGCTCACCGAGGCCTCGCGCGAGGCCGCTCGCGCCTACGCGTTCGGCCAGACCCCGGCGAACGCACTCATCCGGGCGCAGCTGATCACCGGGGACGCCACCACGAGCGTCGACGTGTCGGTGCCCTGCCCCGCGACCGGTGCGACCGTCGCCAACACGGCCTCGGTCACGCTCAAGCAGACCTACACCTACATCACGCCGATCATGGGCCTGCTCGGCACCGCCGGATCGACCCGCACGCTCAAGTCGACCGGGGTGATGGCATGCGTCGGCTGACCCGCCGGCACTGGTGGGACCGGATCCTCGCCCGGCGTCCGTCCGGCGAGCGCGGCGCGGTCGCGATCATCGCCGCCGCCGTGATGGGCGGCGGCCTGCTGTTCGGCATGGGCGCGCTCGTCGTCGACGTCGGCAAGCTCTACGACGAGCGCGAGCAGCTGCAGAGCGGCGCCGACCTCGCGTCCTGGGCGCTCGCCAAACGGTGCGTCACGGCGGCGACCAGGGCGCAGTGCGGGGCCCAGGCCGCGCTCGCAGCCACGCTCGCCGGCAGTAACGCCAAGGATTCCGCGACGAACATCAGCTCGATCTGCGGGCGGTTCACCGGCTTGAGTGCGTGCGGAGCCCAGACCGCGAAGCTCTCGGACTGCGTGGGCTCCCCGCCGGCGACGGCCAACTACCTCCAGGTGCAGACGTCGACGAAGGAAGCCGACGGCACGACGAAGGTGCCACCGGTCTTCGCGAACCTGCTGAACAGCTCGAACACCGGCTCCTCGGTGGGCGCGTGCTCCCGCGTCGCCTGGGGTATCCCGAACACCGCCACCGTGCTCGCCGTCGGTATCGGTCGGTGCGAGTTCCTGAACATGACCAACTCCGGCCTGGTCTACAACTTGGTCAGCAGCGTCGGTGGGCTGCTCACCGGCCTCCTCGGCGACACCGGCACGGCGGTCGCCGGGCTGCTCGGCGTCACGCCGCCGGTCACCGGCGGGCAGCTGGTCTTCATCCACGACACGATCGGCAAGGTCACGACGAACCCGGCCTGCAACGCCGGGGCGCCGGCCGCGCCGCCGCCGTGGACCGGCGGTAACGGCTTCGGGTTCCTCTCCGGCGCCTACAACGACGCCAACTGCGTGCAGACCGTCGCCGTCGGGGACGTCCTCCCGGCCAGCGACCTCGGCGTCCTGGCTCCGGTGAACTGCCTGACCCCGCTGCAGAACGCGGTGACCAGCGGGGCGCCGATCCTGATCCCGATCTACGACTACCAGTGGAACCCGGTGATCAACCTCAGCGCGTACACCGTGCGGATCGCGGGGTTCGCGGCGTTCGTCGTGCGTGGTTACCAGCTGGGTCTGCTCAACGGCGTGCTGAAGACCGTCGGCTCGCTGCTCGACGTCTCCGGCGGGCCGACGTGCACGATCATCGTCGACTACTGCCTCAACGGTTACTTCACCCAGGCGATCATCCCGGCTCCGTCGGTCACCATCGGCAGCCTCGGCACCACCGACTACGGGGTCTCACTCATAACCCGCGTCGGGTAGCCGATAGGGAGCTGACCAGTAGCTCTTGAGGAATGGCCTAACCGGGATGAGACGTCGACTACTCGCGCTGGCGCTCGCGTTCGTGCTCGCGCTGCTGGGCTGCGTAGGCATCCTCGCCTACGTCGGCGGGGCGGACGAACGCGCGGTGGCCGGCAAGGAGCCGGTATCGGTGCTGGTCGCCACCGCGCTCCTCCCGGCCGGCACGACCGGCGCCGAGCTGCGCAACAGCGGCAAGGTGAAGACCGTTCAGATGCCCGCCGAGACCGTGCCGAAGGACGCGCTGGGCTCGATCCCGTCCGGCCTGGACAACCTCGCGCTCACCGCCGACGTCCAGCCGAGCCAGTTGCTGATGCGCGGCGCCCTGGGGCAGAAGCAGACCAGCACCGGCGGCCTGACGATCCCGGCCGGCAAGCTCGCGGTCAGCGTCGACATGACCGCCGCCTCCCGCGTGGCCGGGTACGTCCAGCGTGGCTCCGAGGTCGCGGTCTTCTACACCTACCAGCCGATCCCGGACTCCGAGAACGGCGCGGCGGTGTCCTCGTCCCAGCAGATCACCGCGACCCGGGTGTTGCTGTCGCGGGCGCAGGTCCTGGCGATCGGGGAGAAGAAGACCGAGACCAGTTCGAGCTCCAACACCAGCACGGTGAGCGTCACGCTCGCGGCCAGCCAGTCGGACGCGGAGCGGCTGGTTCAGGCGTCGCAGACCGGAACCCTCTCGCTGGGGCTGCTCGACGACGCGGTCACGGTCGAGCCGGGTAGCGGTGTCGACACCGAAACCCTCTTCCGGTAGGCGACAGGAGAGCCCCATGATCTACCTCGAACCTTCCGCGGAAAACATCATCGACACCCCGGCGAACATCGCCGCTGCCGGATTCACGCTGGTCAACTCCTGGAAGAAGCTCACCGGTCACCTCGAGCGCCATCCGGGGACGCTGCTGGTGGTGCTCGGCGCCGGGGTCGAGTTCGGTGCGGCCGTCGAGTTCGCCGCCTACCAGCGGGTCAAGAGCCCGGCGATGGGCGTCGTCCTGCTCCGCCGGCAGGTCACACCCCAGATGCTGGCCGACGCCATGCGCGCGGGCATCCGTGAGGTGGCCGACCTGGACGACCCGGCCGCGATCAAGGCGGCGTGCACCCGGGCCCTCGAGGTGTCCCGCGCGCTGCGCAGCGCCGTCCAGAGCAACCGCGACTCCAGTTCGGCCGAGGGCAAGGTCGTCACGATCTTCTCCGGCAAGGGCGGCTGCGGGAAGAGCACGGTCGCGACGAACCTCGCCGTGGCGCTCGCGGCCGGCGGCAGCCGCCGGGTCTGCCTGATCGACCTGGACCTGCAGTTCGGCGACGTGGCGATCATGCTGCAGCTCACGCCGGTCCGGAGCATCGCGGACGCGATCGGGATGGCCGGGCGACTCGACGAACCGGGCCTGCGCTCGCTGCTCACCCGGTACTGCCCCGGCGTGGACGTCGCCTTGGCGCCCGCCGGGCCGGCCGAGGGCGAGCACGTCACGCGTGACCTGGTCACCGAGCTCATCAACGTCGCCAAGTCGCTCTTCGACTTCGTCGTCATCGACACACCGCCGTTCTTCTCCGACCAGGTGCTCTCCGCGCTCGACGTGTCCGACCTCTACGTGCCGGTGGTCACCCCGGACCTGCCGACGCTCAAGAGCGTCCGCTTGACGCTCGACATGTTCGATGTCCTCGAGTACCCGCGGGACCGGCGCCTGGCGCTGCTCAACCGGGCGAACTCCCAGGTCGGTCTCACGATCGCGGACGTGGAGGAAGCGGTCGGCACCCCGATGGCGGTGCACATGCCGTCCTCACGTGACGTGCCGGTGTCGATCAACAAGGGCGTGCCGATCGCCCTCGACGACCCGAACAACCCCGTCAGCCAGGCGATCCGCCATCTGGCGAACCGCTGCGCCGACGTGGACGAGGGGACGACGCCGGTCGAGGTCAAGCGCCGGGTGCCGATCTTCGGCCGGAGGAGATAGCCATGGGCCTCGCCGATCGTCTCCTCGCCAAGCAGCAGAAACAGGCCGAGGCCGACCTGGACGAAGTCGAGGTCGAGCCGCCGCCCCCGCCGTCGCTCTCGGCGGAACCGGCGATGCTGCCGATCGAGAGCCGCCGGCTCGCCGCGAAGAGCAGGCGCACGACGTCGGCCGACGGGAACCGGCTCGACGCGGCCTCGCGCTACCGCGAGGCCGGGCGGCAGATGATCGACCCGATCACCGAGGTGCGGCACCGGGTCCAGCGGACGCTCGCCGAGATGCTCGGCCCGAAGCTCTACGAGCACGGCGCCGAGGATCTCGACCTGCGCGTCCGGGACACGGTCAGCGACCTGCTCGCGCGCGAAGAGACGCCGCTGACCGGCATCGACCGGGCCCGGATCATCCGAGAGGTCACCGACGAGGTGCTCGGGCACGGTCCGATCGAGCCGCTGCTGCGTGATCCGAGCGTCAGCGAGGTGATGGTCAACGGGCCGCACAAGGTCTACGTCGAGCGCCGCGGGCGGTTGGAGATCACCGACGCGGAGTTCAGCGACGAGGCGCACCTGCGCCGGGTCATCGACCGGATCGTGTCGCGCGTCGGCCGCCGGGTGGACGAGTCCAGCCCGATGGTGGACGCCCGTCTCCCCGACGGCAGCCGCGTCAACGCGATCGTCCCGCCGATCGCGTTGGACGGCTCCACGCTGACGATCCGGAAGTTCGCCGTCGACCGGCTGACGATCGACTCGCTCATCGACTTCGGGACGCTCACCCGCCAGACCGCCGACCTGCTCTCGGCCTGCGTGCGCGGCCGGCTGAACATCGTGGTCAGCGGCGGTACCGGCTCCGGTAAGACGACGATGCTCAACGTGCTCTCGAGTTTCGTGCCGCACGACGAACGAATCGTCACGGTCGAGGACGCCGCCGAGCTCCAGCTCAACCAGGACCACGTCGTGCGCCTGGAGTCCCGGCCGGCCAACGTGGAGGGACGCGGCACGGTCTCGGCCCGCGACCTGGTGAAGAACGCGCTGCGGATGCGCCCGGACCGCATCATCGTCGGTGAGGTCCGTGACGGCGCCGCGCTGGACATGCTGCAGGCGATGAACACCGGCCACGACGGTTCGCTGACCACGCTGCACTCGAACACGCCCCGGGACGCGCTCGCGCGCCTGGAGACGATGGTGCTGATGGCCGGCATGGACCTGCCGATGCGGGCCATCCGCGACCAGGTCGTCTCGGCCGTGCACCTGATCATCCAGGTCAGCCGCCTGCGTGACGGGAGCCGCAAGGTCACCCACATCACCGAGGTGGCGGGCATGGAGGGCGAGGTCGTCACGATGCAGGACCTGTTCCTGTTCGACTACAACGCCGGCACGGACGGGAAGGGCAAGTTCCTCGGCACGCTGCAGTCCACCGGTCTGCGCCCGGGGTTCATGGACGAGCTCGCCGCCCACGGCGTGAAGCTCCCACCGGACCTGTTCGCGACACCGGGGCGCGGCCGGTGAAACGGTGGCTGGCGACCACCGCGGTGATCGCTCTGCTCGGTGCCGCCACGCCGGCCGTCGCCGCTCCGTCACCGCAGCCGCTGGAGCCCATCCGCGTCGGTGGCCCCGCCCTGCAGGTCAGCGGGTTCCGGACGCTGCCGGGCGAGGTGGAGTTCGTGCTCCACCCCGACGGTTTCGCGACCACGCCGGACCTCTCCGACCCGGTCGTGACCGCGAAGGACGAGGGTGGGCTCGCCGCGACGACGGGCGAGCTCCCGGAGTCGTCCGCCGACCCCAACCGCGCCGTCGTGGTGGTGCTGCGCGCCGGCGCCGACGTCGACACGTTGCGCGCGGCGATCGCCCGGTACGCGGTGAACGCGCCCGACGGCGTCGCGATCGGGCTGGTGGCGATCGGCGAGCGCCCGGTGAACCTGATCGCGCCGACCACCGACCGGAACGACTTCCTGGCCGCGCTGGCCCGCAGCGCCGGGGCCACGTCCGGCGACCTGCCCGGGGCGGTGGCCCAAGCCGACGCGATGCTCGTCGGCGCGCCCGGCGCCGAGCAGTACCGCGACCGCCGCATCCTGGTCGTGACCAGCGGCGACGCCCCGGAGGTCGCGACCGCGGGCACCATCGGCGCCCGGATGGCGGCCGGTGGGCGGCCGCTCGACGCGGTGACGGTCGGGACGCCGCCGGAGTCGGTGACCACGCTCGTCGCCGCCACCGGCGGTTCGATCCGGACGTCCGGATCGGCGAGCGGCGTCCGGGGTGCGCTCGACCGGGCCTCGGCTGAGCTCGCCGCCGCCGTGCTGGTGCGTGCGGCCGTGCCGTACACGTTGTCCGGGCGCACCGCCGAGCTGAGCGTCACCGGGGGAAACCTCACGACCAAGGCCACGCCGGTGAAGTTCGCGGTCGACCCGGACGCGATCGGCGCCGCCCCGGTCCCGGCGTCGGCGACCGGCGGGTCGATCTGGAGCCTGCTCGTCGGTCTGACCGCGGTGAGCGCGCTCCTGGTCTGGTTCGCGGTCCGGGTGCTCGCGCCCGCGCTGGCCGGCAACGAGGGCCGCCGTGCGATGGCCCGGCTCCAGCGGATCCTAGAACACCCACGTGGCGGCAAACGCCGGTCGCGCTTCTCGGTCGTGACGCTCTCGGGCCAGGCGGCGGACGCCGTCAGCAAGGTGCTCACCAACCCGGCGCGGCGGGCGAAGATCGAGCTCTCGCTCGAGCGTGCGGGCAGCTCGATGACGCCGGACCAGTGGGTCGCGCTCCGGATCGCGATCTGCGTCGGGCTGGTCGTCGTGCTGGCGCTGATGTTCGGGCTGCTCCCCGGCCTCCTGCTCGGCCTCGTCGGTGGGGTGCTCGGCACCCGCACCTGGCTGCGGTTCCGCGCGGCCCGGCGTGCTCGCGCGTTCGCCGAACAGCTCCCGGACTCGCTGCGCATCGTCGTCGGTTCGCTGCGCTCGGGCTTCTCGCTGCACCAGGCGATCGACTCGGTGGCCACGGAGGGCGACGGCCCGGTGGCGGCGGAGTTCCGGCGTGCGCTGGCCGAGATCCGGCTCGGCGGCGACCTCGAGGAAGCTCTGGAACGGGTCGCCGAGCGGAACAACAGCCGGGACATCACCTGGCTGGTCATGGCGCTGCGGATCCAGAGCGACGTCGGCGGTTCGCTGGCGGAGGTCGTGGAGACGACGGTGGAGACGATGCGTGAGCGCGGCCGCCTCGAACGGCACGTCAGGGCGCTCTCGGCCGAGGGACGGCTGTCCGGCAACCTCCTGCTCGCCCTGCCGATCGGTGTCGGCGGATTCCTGTTCCTCATCCGCCGTGAATACGTGCGACCGCTCTACACGACGACGGTCGGAATCATCATCCTGGCGTCCGCGGCCCTGCTCATGGTCGTCGGAGCGGCGTGGATCCGGAAGCTGGTCAAGGTGGAGGTGTAGCGGTGACCTTCGTCCTGCTGGTTTCGCTCGCCGCGGTGATGGCCGCGGTGATGGTAATGGCCTGGTCGTTGACCGTCACGCTGCGGCCGGGCGAGAAGCTGCTCCGCTCGCTCGAGGCGTTCGAGATGGTGCGCCGCGGTGCGGTGCCGGTCGCGCAGCGGTCGCTGGCCGAACGGATCCGGATCGTCGCGCGCCGGCAGTGCGGCATCCTCGGCAAGGCCCTCATGCTGCCGAACTCCGAGGCCAGGCTGAGCAAGCAGCTCTCGTACGCCGGTAACCCGCTGGACTGGCCGATGGACCGGGTGATCGCGGCGAAGGGCGCCGTGGCGATCGTCGGGCTGTTCCTGGGGCCGTTCTTCGGCAACGCGTTCGGCGGCGGCAGCGGGGCGGTCCTCGGGTTGATCCTCGGCCCGATCGGCGGTTTCCTGCTGCCGAATCTGCTCGTTTACAACGCCGGGACGAAGCACCAGGCGAACCTGCAGAACACGCTCACCGACGTGCTCGACACGATGGTGATCAGCGTCGAGGCCGGCCTCGGGTTCGACGCCGCGCTGGCCCAGGTCGCCGCGAACGGGCGGGGGCCGTTCGTCCGCGAGATCGTGCGCGTGCTGCAGGAGCTGCAGCTGGGGCGCTCGCGGTCGGAGGCGCTCCGCGCGATGGCGGCACGCACGACGGTGGTGGAGATCCACACGTTCGTCCGCGCGGTCGTGCAGGCCACCGACCGGGGTATCCCGATCGCCGGGGTGCTGCGTGAACAGGCGCACGAGATGCGCTTGCAGCGACGTCAGCGGGCGGAGGAAGCAGCCCAGAAGGTGCCGGTCAAGATCCTGCTCCCGGTGATCTTCTGCCTGTTCCCGGCCCTGTTCATGGTCGTCATGGGGCCGGCAGTGGTGAGGATCGCCAACATTCAGTGGTGATCGTCGCCGCCGTCGTCGGGCTCGGGTGCGGTCCGCTGCTCCGGGCGGGGATCGCCCGCTACGCGGTGCGGCCCCGGTTCGGCGTGGTCGAGGTGGCGGCGGCGCTCGGGCTGGTGCTCGTCGCCTGGGGGCTCGCACGGGCCTCGATCTGGGTGCAGCTCGCCGCGTCCTGGCTGGTGTTGTGCGGCGTCGTGCTGGCCTTCGTCGACGTTGCGGTGCAGCGGTTGCCGAACCCGTGGACCGGTGCCGCGGCCGCGGGGGTGTTCGTGCTGCTCGCGGCCGAGGGGGAGCCGGCCCGGCTCGGTCGCGCGGTGCTCTGCGGTCTCGCGGCCGCCGCCTGGTACCTCGTGCTGGCGTTCGTGATGCCGGCCGGAATGGGGCTCGGTGACGTGAAGCTCGCGTTCCCCCTCGGGCTCGCGCTCGGCTGGTGGGGCGGCGTCGTGGCGCTGCTGGGGGTGGCTTCGGGCTTCCTGCTGCACGGCCTGCTGACGATTGTGCTGCTCGTCACCAAGCGGATCGGGCGCCGCGGACAGCTGCCGCACGGACCGGCGATGCTCGTCGGAGCGGTGACGACACTAGCCCTTTTGGGCGGTTGAGCGCCCTTTAGTGCAAGTTACAGAGTGTCACTAAAGTCCGGCTGATGCGGGATCGTGATCGCGGGGCGTGATCTCGTTCACCCAATGGCCACCCACCTGTGCAGAGACGGTTTATCCGGCAACTTGCGGTGTTCACCGTCCGTTCATTTGGCCCCGGGGAGCGCGTCACTTTCGCTACCTAGCGTTCCGAACGACCGGCGAGGTAGCCGGCCCCAGAGGTCTGGGTCTGTACCCCTCGGAGGGACTTGAACGTGAAGCTGTACCGCACTGGCGCCTTCGCCGGGATCGCGCTGGCCAGCCTGCTCGCTGTTTCCGCTTGTGGATCGGACAACGTCGACTCGGCGAGCTCCGACTCCAGCGGGGGCAGCAGCAAGAACCCGAACTGCGCCGAGGGTCAGATCTCGGCCTCCGGGTCTTCGGCCCAGAAGACGGCCATGAACGCCTGGACGACGGCGTACGCCAAGGACTGCGGCGCGCAGATCAACTACGCCGCCACCGGGTCGGGCGCCGGTGTCACCGACTTCAACTCGGGCAAGGTCGCGTTCGCCGGGTCGGACTCGTCGCTCAAGGACGACGAGCAGACCGCGGGCGACACCCGCTGCAAGACCGGCAAGGCCATCAACATCCCGGGCATCGCCACTGCCGTCGCCATCGTGTTCAACGTGAACGGTGTCGACAAGTTGGCGCTCGACCCGAGCACGATCTCGAAGATCTTCCAGGGTCAGATCACCAAGTGGAACGACCCGGCGATCGCCAAGACCAACTCGGGCGCGACGCTGCCGGCGACCGCGATCTCCGTCGTCTTCCGGTCGAAGGACTCGGGCACCACCGACAACTTCACCAAGTTCCTCGACGCGCAGACGCCGGAGACCTGGAAGCTCGGCACCGGTAAGGGCTGGAAGGGCAAGACCGGCACCGGTGCGCCCGACTCGGCCGGCGTCGTCTCGGCCGTGACCGGCAAGGACGGCTCGATCGCCTACGTCGACGCCCCCGACGCCAAGAAGAACAACCTGAAGTCGGCCGGGATCGACACCGGCAACGGCGCGGTCGAGATCTCCGACGACACCGTCGGCAAGGCCATCGCCGCGGCCGAGCAGGACTTCGACGGCAACAACCTGAAGCTGAAGCTGAACTACGGCCTCAAGGAGGCCGGTGCTTACCCGGCCGTGCTGGTGACCTACGAGATCACCTGCGAGAAGGGCCTCACTTCGGACCAGGTCGCGCTGACCAAGGGCTTCCTGGGCTACGTGCTCAGCGACGCCGGTCAGACCGCTGCCGCCGACGCCGGTTACTCGAAGCTGCCGGCCGAGCTGCTGACCAAGGCGCAGGCTGCCGCCGCCGCCATCGCCTGACCAGCTAGTTCGCACGAGTAGTCCGTCGGTCTGGGCCGGGTGAGGACACCAATGTCCACGCCCGGCCCGGGCGCGTGCAGACCTTCTCCCGCCCGGGCCTCCGGTGCCCCGCACGAGTCAGAGGAAGTTCGTCATGGCTGACCCCTCCACGAAACCAGCCACCGCCACTGCCACCACTCCCGCTCCGCCGGGGAGCCGGCCGTCCACCCCGGGCAGGTCCGGCCTGAGCGGGCAGAAGTCCACCCGGGGTGGCGACGCGGTCTTCAAGTTCATCTCGACGGGCGCCGGGGCCGTCCTGCTCGCGATCATGGCCGCGATCGCGGTCTTCCTGATCTACAAGTCGATCGACGCCTTCACCAACAACGACGGCAACTTCTTCACGACGCAGGAGTGGAACCCCGACCCGGCCACGCAGGGCGGCCCGTCGGTCTTCGGTATCGCGGCGCTGACGTTCCACACCGTCGTCACCGGTCTGATCGCGATGATCATCGCGGTCCCGGTCGCGGTCGGCATCGCGCTGTTCATCACGTTCTACGCGCCGCGCCGCCTCTCGCAGGGGCTGGCCTACCTGGTCGACCTGCTCGCCGCGGTGCCGTCGGTCGTCTACGGCCTCTGGGGTCTGTTCCTCCTGGTGCCGAACATGACCGGTCTGACGCTCTTCCTCGACAAGTACCTCGGCTGGATCCCGCTGTTCGCGTACCGCCCGGACGACATCCCCGGTAACCGGTCCGACTTCACCGTCGGCATCGTGCTCGCGGTCATGATCCTGCCGATCGTCGCCGCGATCACCCGTGAGGTGTTCCGCCAGGTTCCGCCGGCCAACGTGGAGGGTGCGCTGGCCCTGGGGGCGACCCGCTGGGAGATGATCCGGCTCTCGGTGCTGCCGTTCGGCCGCGCCGGCATGGTCTCGGCCGCGATCCTCGGCCTGGGCCGCGCGCTCGGCGAGACGCTCGCGGTCACGATCATCCTGGCCAGCGCCTACAACGTGAGCATCCACATCACCGAGAACGGCGGCGTCACGTTCGCCTCGAACATCGCGAACAAGTACGACGAGGCCGGAACGATCGGAACCAGCGCGCTCATCGCCTCCGGTCTCTGCCTGTTCGTCATCACGCTCGTCGTCAACTCGCTGTCGCAGCTGATCGTGCGCCGCAAGAAGGTGTCCTGACATGGCTACTCTCCAGGCTTCCCCGTCCGACGTCGCGAGCAATCTGCGCGGGCAGAAGCTCCCCAACTGGGCGCCCTGGGCGATCGGCGTCGGCTCGATCGTCGTCAGCGGGCTGATCTTCGGCCTGACCGGTGACAGCTTCAACAAGGCGCGGTTCGCCGTGCTCGCCGCGCTGCTGTTCATCGTGCTGCTCACCAGCGCCAGCTTCGCGGTCGAAGGCCGCAGGCAGGCCGTCGACCGGCTGTTCACGACGTTCGTCTACTCGGCGTTCGTGCTCGCGATCGCGCCGCTGTTCTCGATCATCTACTACACGCTGTCGCAGGGTCTCGGCGTCATCGACGGTGGCTTCCTGACCCACTCGATGTTCACGATCTCCGAGGACAGCTTCGGCGGCGGTGCGTACCACGCGATCGTCGGCACGCTCATCGTCACCGCGATCGCGGCCGTCTTCGCCGTGCCGATCGGTGTGCTGACCGCGGTCTACCTGGTCGAGTACGGCGAGGGGAAGCGGTTCGCCAAGGCCGTCAGCTTCTTCGTCGACGTCATGACCGGTATCCCGTCGATCGTCGCGGGTCTGTTCATCTTCACGTTCTGGCTGCTCACGCTCGGCTTCCAGAAGTCCGGTTTCGCCGGCGCGCTCTCGCTGGTGATCCTGATGCTGCCGGTCATCGTCCGCTCGACGGAGGAGATCCTGCGGCTGGTACCGCACGAGCTGCGCGAGGCGTCCTACGCACTCGGCGTTCCGAAGTGGAAGACGATCGTCAAGATCGTCCTGCCGACCGCGTTCAGCGGCATCGTCACCGGCGTCATGCTGGCGATCGCCCGCGCGATGGGTGAGACCGCGCCGCTGCTGCTGCTCGTCGGTGTCCAGGCCAAGATCAACATGGACCCGTTCAACGACCCGATCTCGACGCTGCCGACGTTCATCTACTCGCAGCTCGGCTCCGCGGCCGGTAACCCCGACGCTCCCGGCACCGCGCGTGCGTGGGGCGCGGCCGTCACGCTCATCGCGATCATCATGCTCTTCAACCTGCTCGCCCGGTTCGTCGGGCGGTTCACCCGGGCCCGCGGCTGAGTCCCGCACCAATCCCCTCATCTTCGAAAGGCGTGAACCATGTCCAAGGGACTCGAAGTCAAGGACCTGAACATCTACTACGGCAGCTTCCTCGCGGTCGAGGGAGTGTCGATGTCGATCGAGCCGCGGTCGGTCACCGCGTTCATCGGCCCGTCCGGCTGCGGTAAGTCCACCGTGCTCCGCACGCTCAACCGCATGCACGAGGTCATCCCGGGTGCGCGCGTCGAGGGCAAGGTGCTGCTCGAGGGCGAGGACATCTACGGCAACTCGGTCGACCCGGTGAACGTCCGCCGCACGATCGGCATGGTGTTCCAGCGCCCGAACCCGTTCCCGACGATGTCGATCTACGACAACGTCATCGCCGGTCTGAAGCTCCAGGGCCGGCAGAAGAAGAGCACGCTCGACGAGACCGTCGAGCGTTCGCTCCAGGGCGCGAACCTCTGGAACGAGGTCAAGGACCGGCTCAAGAAGCCCGGCTCCGGCCTCTCCGGTGGTCAGCAGCAGCGCCTGTGCATCGCCCGCGCGATCGCGGTCGAGCCCGACGTCCTGCTGATGGACGAGCCGTGCTCGGCGCTGGACCCGATCTCGACGCTCGCCATCGAGGACCTGATCCAGCAGCTCAAGACCGAGTACACGATCGTGATCGTCACCCACAACATGCAGCAGGCCGCGCGGGTGAGCGAGCGCACCGGGTTCTTCAACCTCTCGGCCGTCGGCAAGCCCGGCAAGCTCGTCGAGATGGACGACACCCAGAAGATCTTCACCAACCCGACCGACAAGCGCACCGAGGACTACATCACCGGCCGCTTCGGCTGACCGTCCCCCCTCTTTCAACAGGAGACCCCCGTGCGGGATGAATTCCGTCGTGCGCTCGCGACGGCCGAGGACACCCTGGCCGAACTGGCCGACCTCGCCGCGGACGCGATCGCCCAGGCGACCGTGGCGCTGCTCGACGCGGACAAGGATGCCGCGGAGAACTCGCTGCAGCAGAACCAGACGCTGCGGACGCGCCTGACCGAGCTCGAGAACAACGCCTACAACCTGCTGGCGCTCCAGGCGCCGGTGGCCTCGGACCTCCGGGTCCTGGTCACGGTGGTCCGGCTGGGCGCCGACGTCGAGCGGATGGGCTCGCTCGCGGCCCACATCGCCGAGACCGCGAAGCGCGGCAGCGTGATTCCGGAGCCGCTGACGCCGATCTTCCGGCAGATGGGCGAGGTCGCCCAGCAGATGGCGATCGACGCCGGCGCCGCGCTGCGCTCGCGGGACACCGCGGACGCGGCCCGCCTCGATGACGACGACGACACCGTCGACCGGCTCCGGCTGGAGCTGTTCGGCCAGATCGCCGGCGAGTGGCCGTACGGTGCCGAGACCGCTGCCGACGTGGCGCTGGCCGGCCGGTACTACGAGCGGTTCGCCGACCACGCGGTCGCCATCGCCGACGCGGTGGTGTACCTGGTCACCGGTGTGTACACCGAGGCGGACGCGGAGTAGTTCCCGTCCCGGGCCCGGTCCGCCCAGCTGGTTCGGCGGGCCGGGCCCGGGTATGTTCGCCGGACCTGGGGCGAGGGGTAGCGGGGTGCGCGAGGGATTTCACGGCCAGCTGACGGCGATTCGCGGTGCGCTGGCCGACATGACCGACACCGCGGCGACCGCGATGGAGCGGGCCACCGTCGCGCTGCTCGGTGCCGACCTGGCGGTCGCCGAGGGCGTGAGCGAACAGGCCACTCGGCTCGACGCGGCCCGGCGGGTGGTCGAGGACCAGACGTACGAGGTGCTCGCACTGCAGCAGCCGGTCGCCAGCGATCTGCGGACGATGGTCATGGCGATCAAGGTCGGCGGGGACATCCATCGCATGGGGACGCTGGCCCAGCACGTCGCGAAGGTCGCGGTGCGGCGCCACCCGGGGTACGCCGTGCCGGACGAGCTGTTCCCGCTGATCCGGAAGATGGGCGACGTCGCCGTCCGGATGGCCCAGAGCGCAGGCGCCGTGCTGCACTCCACCGACGCCGCGGACGCCGGGCGCCTCGCGATCGACGACGACGCGATGGACGGCCTGCGCCGGGCGTTGTTCCGCACGTTGCTCGATAGCTGGCCGTACGGCGTCGAGTCGGCGATCGACATGGCGCTGCTCGGCCGCTACTACGAGCGGTTCGCCGACCACGCGGTCGCGATCGCCGACGGCGTCGTCTACCTGGTCACCGGAGAGCTCCCGAAGGAGCTCTAGAACATGATCGCGTGGAGCACCGACTCCAGCGCGGCGGCCACCAGCGCGGCGGCCGGGATCGTGAGCACCCAGGCCGTGACGATGTTCGTGGCCACGCCCCAGCGCACCGCGGAGAGCCGCTTCGTCGCGCCGACGCCCATCACCGACGACGTGATCGTGTGCGTCGTCGAGATCGGCACGTGGAACACGTAGGCGGTCGTGTAGAGCACCGCGGCGGCCGCGGTCTCGGCCGCGAACCCGCGCGGCGGGTCGAGGTGGATGATCCGTCGCCCGAGCGTGCGCATGATCCGCCAGCCGCCGGCGTACGTTCCGGCCGCGAGCGCCAGCGCCACCGCCAGGATCACCCACAGCGGCACGTCGAAGCCGGTGTGGTACCCGCCGACGACGAGCGCCAGCACGATCACGCCCATCGTCTTCTGGGCGTCCTGCAGGCCGTGCCCGAGCGCCATCGCCGCGGCCGACGCGGTCTGCGCGTACCGGAACCCGCGGCTCATCTTCGCCGGGTGCGCGCGGCGGAACGCCCAGAGGATCGCGAGCATCAGCAGGTAGCCGAGGCCGAACCCGACGATCGGCGAGAGCACCATCGGGATGACGACCTTGTCGACGACGCCGGCCCACTTGACGATCGCGTCGGACGAGAGGGCCGCCCCGACCAGACCGCCGATCAGCGCGTGCGAGGACGACGAGGGCAACCCGAAGTACCAGGTGATGAGGTTCCAGACGATCGCGCCGAACAACGCGCAGAAGACCAGCAGCAGGCCCTCACCGCCGTTCGGCGCGGAGACGATGCCCTCGCCGACGGTCTTCGCGACGTCGGTGCCGAGCAACGCACCGGCCAGGTTGGCGACCGCGGCCAGGATCAGGGCGGCGCGCGGGGTCAGGGCCCGGGTGGAGACCGACGTGGCGATCGCGTTCGCCGCGTCGTGGAAGCCGTTGGTGTAGTCGAACGCCAGCGCGATGACGATGATCGCGATGACCGGGAGGAGTTCCACCGGTCAGGACTCCTTGACCGCGATCGTCTCGACCGTGTTCGCGACGTGCTCGAACGCGTCGGCGGCCGCCTCGAGCTCGTCGGCGACCTCCTTGAGCTTCATCACCGTCAACGTGTCGTACTCGCCGCTGAACAGCCGGACCAGCAGCATCCGGTAGGCGTGGTCGCCCTCGTTCTCGATCTGGTTGGCCTCGATCCAGTACGCCTCGAGGTCCTTGAGCGACTGCAGGCGCGGCATCGCCGACGCGGTGAGCTTCGCCGCCCGGCTGAGCGTGTCGATCAGCTCGTGCATCTCCCGGGGCAGCGCGGGGAGCGTCGACAACCCGTACAGGTAGATGAGGTTGCCCGCGGCCTCCATGTGGTCCATGACGTCGTCGAGCAGCGAGCCCAGCTGGTAGATGTCCTCGCGGTCGAACGGCGTCACGAACGTGCTGTTCAGCTTGCGCAGCAGAGCGTGCGTAACCTCGTCGTTGGCGTGCTCGACGTCCTTCATCCGATCGGAGATCGATTGGAAGTCGGGTGTGGGCAGGCTGAGCTCTTCGAGGATCTCCGCGCCCTTCACCAGATTGTCGGCAGCCTGGCTGAAGAAATCGTAGAACGCGGTCTCGGTGGGGCGGAGCCGGAAGCGCACGTGAACCCCTGGTGACGTCGAGGTGTCGGAAACTTGTACTGCGTGAAGATGCTAGGTACACGCTCTGCGGCGCAATGCAGCGGGCGCCCGTGAAGCGAACTTGGCGGGTGTCATTCGGCATTGTCGTCATAATCAGCGTTTTCGTTCTTTTTCTTCCTAATGATGATGTTCCCTCCGGCTTCCCTCCTGGAACCGACAAGGTGGTTCATAGTGCGCTTTTTGCTGCGCTCGCACTGACCGGACATCGGGCCGGCGCGCGGGCGCGCTGGCTGGTCGCGGCGCTCGTGGTCTACGCGGTCGGGTCCGAGATCGTGCAGTCGGTGCCCGCGCTCGGCCGGTCCTCCGACCCGCTCGACGTTGTTGCGGATTGTGTCGGCATCGTGATCGGGTGGCTCTGTTCGGTGAACATTCGGCGGACCCCTCGTTAACGCGGCTCGGGTGGCTCCGGAGCCGCTGAATACTGGTGGCGTGGGGGAATCGATCCAGTACAGAGCCGTCGTTGACCTGTTCAGCGGCCGGGTACCGGCCCACGAGCTGACCGCGGGGCGGGGCGTCCACCCGCTCCGGATGGTCGAGTTGGCGGCGGGGCTACCGACGCCGCTGCACCTACCGCTCCACCCCGACGCGCTGCTGCGTGACCCCGGGTTGCCCGATGCGCTGGCCGAGCGCTGCGCCGCCACCCGGCGCGCGCCCGACACCGTCACCGTGCTGCTCGCCGAGCGCTACTGCATGACCGACGTGGTCAGCCTGCGCCGCCGGTGCGCCGCGCTCCGCCGCCACGGCTTCACGATCGGCGTCGACGACGTCGGTGCGCTGCACGGTTCGCTCTCCGTGCTGGCCGCGATCCACCCGCAGGTGGTCAAGGTCCACCACACGCTGGTCGGCTCGGTCGCCGAGTACCCGGAAGCCTCCGCGGTCATCGAGGCGATCGTGGTCTTCGCCCGCAAGATCGGCGCGACGCTCACCGCCACCGGCGTCGAGTCGGACGCCACCGTCACCGCGCTGCGCTCGCTCGGCGTCGCGTACGGCCAGGGCGCGGCGCTCGGCGGCGTCGACGTGCAGTGGCGTGACGTCGTCGCGGTTCCGCCGCTGCTCGCCACCGACCGCCCTGGGGTCGGCGCCGACGACCGCGCCGGCGACGCGTTCGAGGGCCAGACCATCCGGGAGCTGCTGCGCCGGGCCATGGTCGCTTCGGTCGAGGCCTCCGGCGACGAGATCCGCGACGTGTTCGGCCTGGACGAGGACCTGCTGACCGTCGTCCTGCTGGACGAGTCCGGCCACATCGCCGGGGTCGTCCCGCGGGGCACGTTCATGCTGGCGGCCAGCGGGCCGTTCGGCCACGCGCTGCACGCCCGGCGCGGGGTGCTCCAGCACGCGGTGCAGCCCCGGTTGGTCGCGGCCGACACGCCGGTGTCGGAGGCGATCCGGCTGGTCACGTCCCGCTCGCGCAGTCGGGTCTACGACGACCTCGTCGTCGCCGACCGGGACGGCCGCTGTGTCGGCATCGTCCGGGTCGCCGACCTGCTGACCGCGTCGCAGCGCAACCAGGTGGACGTCGCGATCTCGCTGGATCCGGTCACCGAGCTGCCCAGCGGCAAGGTCGTCGAGGACACCGTCCGCCGCCGGCTGCGCGACCCGGGTGGCGTCGCGATCTCCTGGGTCGAGGTCGACCGGCAGTCGGTGGTCGAGGCCGAGGGTTTCCTGGCCGGCAACGCGCTGATCGTCGAGGCCGCGGCCGTCCTGCGCCGGGTGGCCGCGTCGATGGGCGGCGGTTGTTGGCTAGGTCACTTCGGGGCCGGAGCGTTCGTGCTTCTCACCGATCGGACAGCGGTGGATCGGACGATCCGCTCCCTGCTCGACGTCCGTCCGGAGGATCGTTACGGACGCCCGGTGGACCTTACGGTGGCGACGCTCGACTGCCCGCCGGCGTCGGCGGCCGCTGACGTCAACGGTCTCTCGCTCCGGCTGGCCGAGCTGATGCGTCATGCCCACCAATTGGGGGGCACGGCCTGGACCGCCGGCTCCGCAGCGGAGCCGGGAATTCGCGTTCCGTACGCGAGTCGCCCGGTACTTACAGGTACCGGCCCGGGCCAGGCTTAAGCCCTTCTCAAGCCCCTTCGCCTGGTGGCGAACGCGTGATTGGATTCCACGGTCACGTGTGAGTTAACGGGGAACTGGAGTTTTCGCGATGGGTCAGCCCGAGGCACCCGGATACCAACCCGGCTACGGGGGCAACCCGAGCTACGGCGCCAACCCCGGCTACGGCGGAGCCCCCAATACCGGAGCCCCCAACTCCGGCGCCCCCGGCTATCCAGCCCCCAGTTCCGGCGCCCCCGGCTATCCCGGAGCCCCGAGCTCCGGCGCCCCCGGCTTCCCCCCGGCCCCGAGTTCCGGCGGCGCTCCGGGCTACGGCGACCCGAACGCCACCTACCCCGGTGCGCCGAGCTCCGGGGCGCCCGGCTTCACCGGCAACCCCGCGTACGGGCCGCCCCCCGGTTACGGCGGCAACTCCGGCTTCGGAGGGCCTCCTGCGCCGCCCCCGTCGGGCCCGCAGGGTCCGAACCGCAACGTCGGCCTGATCGTCGGCGCGATCGTCGCGGCGGTCGTGTTGATCATGATCGCGGGCGGCGTCATCGCCGCGGTGTTCATCTCGAACCGCGACGAGCCGTCCGACGACCCGACGGTCTCGATCAGCGACGCCGCCCCGAGCGGTGGCGCTCCGCAGAGCGACAGCGACGCCGGCTCGGACCCCTCCACCGACTCCACCGCTCCCACCAGCGGCAAGGGTTCGATCGGCAAGCCGATCCGCCAGGGCGACCTGGTGATCACGGTCACCGGCCCTCCGCGCTGCGGGGTCAAGACGGTCGGCGAGGGCTACGGCGTCTACGAGAGCCAGAAGGGCCAGTTCTGCCTGGTCGACCTCAAGTTCGAGAACACCGGTAAAAAGGCGCTCAAGCCGAAGGACTTCGGGACGTACCTGATCGACGAGCAGGGCGGCGAGACCTACGTCGACTTCTCCTCGTACAAGGCGAACCCCGACGGCAAGCAGCCGCTGTTCGAGAACATCTACCCGGGCAAGAACGCGGTCGGCATCATCGTCTTCGACATCCCGGCCGACCAGAAGCCCGCGGAGCTGAAGATGAACCCGGTCGGCGACTACTCCGACGAGATCCTGATCTCGCTCAAGTAGCGGCCTGTAGGCTGAATACGTGGGTGGATGGGTAGGCCAAGTCATCCAGGTCATCAATTTGGTGGTCCTGGTAGTCAGCCTCGGTCTCGAGGCTTGGGCGTTCGTGCATGCGCTGATGCAGAAAGCAGAGGCGTTCCCGGCCGTCGAGACGCTTCAGAAAGGTGTCTGGCTGGCGCTGATCGGCGGCACGATGCTCGCGTCCCTGCTGTTCTTCGCCTTCGGCATGCTCTTCGCGATGATCGCGTTGATCGCCGCCCTCGTGTACCTGCTCGACGTCCGGCCGCGTATCCGCGAGATCAGCGGGGGCGGTAGCCGCTGGTAGGCGTCGGCCGCGCCGGTGACCTCGACTGGATGGTCACCGGCAGCGGCAGCCCGGTCACGGTGTTCGCACACGGGTTCGGCGGCGGAATCAGCGACACCCGGCCGCTCGGGTCGGGTGTCGCCGGGTCCCGGCTGTTCCTCGCGTTCCGCGGGCACGGCACGTCGGGCCCGCTGCCGCCCGGCTGGGACTACGGCACGCTCGCGGACGACGTCCGCCGGGTTGCCGATCCGCACGGCGCCACCCGCGCGGTCGGCGCCAGCCTCGGTGCCGGTGCGCTGACCAGGCTCGTCGCCGACGACCCCGAACGCTTCGAGCGTCTCGTGCTGTTCCTGCCCGCGGTGCTCGACCGGCCGCGTGCGGTCGAGGCCCGCGGCCGGTTCGTCGCGCTTGCCGACGCGCTCGACGCCGGCGACGAGGACCGGCTGGCGTCGGTGGTGGCGCTCGAGGTGCCCGACGGGCTGGCCGACACCGCGGCGGCACGCACCTACGTCCGCCAGCGGTCGATCGCGCTGCGCGCTCCCGGCATCGCCGCGGCACTGCGGCGCCTGCCCGGGTTGACCGCCGTGCCGTCGGCCGACGTCCTGCGCGCCGTGCGTGCGCCGGTGCTGGTCATCGGAGCGATGGATGATCCGCTGCACCCCTCGACCGTCGCCGAGGAGTTGGCCGGCGCGCTGCCGAACTCGACGTTGCACGTCTACCCCCGGCCCGGGCCGCTCTGGAACCAGCGCGCCGACCTCCGCCGCCGGATCAGTGAGTTCCTGAGCTGAGCCGGTCGGCCACGAGCCGCTCGGCCGCCTCCGCGGGTGTGCCGGGGAGCGTGTAGATCTGTCCGAGCGTGGCCTCGATGCGATCGATCCGCCGCGCGACCACGTCCGGCGACTCGCCGTAGAGCTCCGACGCGATCGCGTGGACGATGCCGCCGGCGCTGGCGACGTAGTCCGGGGCCCAGAGGACACCCCGCTCGTGCAGCAGCCCGGCGACCTCCGGCGACGAGAGCTGGTTGTTCGCCGGCCCGACGATCGCCCGGCAGCGTAGGCGCGGCACCAGGTCCGGCGTCAGCACGCCGCCCAGCGCCGCGGGGGTCACGACGTCCACCTCGGCGGTGAGCGCGTCCTCGGGGGAGGTCCAGCTCGCTCCGAGCTCGTCGGCCAGCGCTTTCGCCTCGGTGCGGACGTCGGACACCACGAGGTGGGCTCCGGCGGCGGCGAGGCGCCGGGCGACGTCGGCGCCGACCGACCCGAGGCCGACCACCGCGAACGTGTGTCCACCCAGGTCGGCCCGGCCGTCGAGGCGAGCGACCGTGGCCCGCAGCGCCGCGATCACACCGGCCGCCGTTCCGGGGGACGAGCTGCCGCTACCCCCGTGCGCGACCGGCCGGCAGAACACGTGCGGGGTGCGCTCGCCGATCACCACCATGTCGTCCGCGCCGGTGCCGACGTCCGGTCCGGTGCCGTAGCGCCCGTCGAGCGCCGCGACCGCGTCCCCCACGTCATGGAGGAGGTCGCGTCGGGCCCCGGCGTCGAGGGTCAGCCCCGGCGGCAGCGGCACGACGGTCTTGCCGCCACCGTTGGCCAGCCCGGCCAGCGCGTTCTTCGCGGTCATCGCGGCCGAGAGGCGCAGCGCGTCCTCGACGCCGTCGCGCCAGTCGTCGTAGTGCCAGAGCCGGCAGCCGCCGAGCGCCTGGCCCAGCGCGGTGGAGTGGATCGCGACGACGATCGGGAGCCCGGTGCGCCGACCGGCCCGCACGTGGAGTTCTTCATGCGTGAACATGCGACGAAGCTAGGCGTTCGAACGGGCTTCGAACCGATTCGCCGAACGAAATTCGGCTTTGAGGCAGAATCCCGGTCGTGGACGAACTCGATTCGGCGATCCTGGCCCATCTGCAGCGCGACGCACGGCAGACCAACCGCGAGCTCGCCGCCGCGGTCGGCATCGCGCCGTCGACGTGCCTGGAGCGGGTCCGTGCGCTCCGCGCGTCCGGCGTGCTCACCGGCTTCCACGCCGGGGTCGACCTGGCCGCGCTCAACCGGCACGTCCAGGCGTTGATCTCGGTGCAGGTGCGGCCGCTCAACCGCGGCGTCATCGAGGGCTTCAAGAGCTACGCGGCGGCGCTACCGGAGGTGCTCTCGGTCTACGTGGTCGCCGGCCGCGACGATTTCCTGCTCCACGTCGCCGTGCCCGACGTCGACGCGATGCACAACTTCCTGATGGACCGGCTCAGCGGACGCCGGGAGGTCGTCGGCTTCAACAGTTCGGTGATCTACCAGCACACCCGCAACCCGGTCATCACCCCGCTAGCGGATCAGCACCTGGGGTAGCTCGGGGTTGCCCTCGACCGTGAGCACCGAGAACGGCACCCGGCCCCACAGCGCGAGCAGCAGGTCGCTGGCCGAGCCGCTCACCGCGCTCTGGGCGTGCGGCGAGTCGTCGAACACCGTGCCGGTGTCGAGCAGCGAGATCCCGACGCCACGCAGCCGCACGGCCCAGTGCGCGTCGGCGTCGGTGGTGCGAAGGGTCACGACCCCGCGCTGGCCTTCGGGGTCCCAGTCGTGCTTGGACGGCAGCCACGTGTCGAGCACCTCGTCGACGCCGTCGACCGCCAGCCGGGTCTCGATCGGCTCGGTCAACGCGGCGCCCGCCCCGAGTTGGGCGTCCCAGCGGTGCACGGCGGTCTCCTGCGCCATCCGGCGGAACCAGAACTTCGCGGTCTTGTCCTGCACGATCGACCAGTTCCACGCCGGAGAACCGGGATCGGTCGCCTCGAGCGCGGCCAGGATCAGCCGGAACGATTCGTCCCACCATTCGATGACGGCCGGGCCGGCCGGGGCGGCCCCGGTGTCGATCGACCCGCCGGGGTCCGACGTGACGCCGCGCCCCACGTGGGCCCCGTGACGCCGGTAGACGGCGCCGAGGTGCGCCACCAGCTGACCCACGTTCCACTCCGGACAGGACGGCACCGGCGAGTCGAGCGTCTCCGGGGTCAGCGCCGCGCGGAAAGCAGCGCCTTCGCGCCGCAGACTGTCCAGCCAGAACTCCGCGTTCGGGCGGCTGTCGCTCATGTCGCGTCCTGTCGTGGTGGGTACTTGGGACAAGCGTAGGTGTCCGCCGATCCGATACCCCGGGCGGGCCGTCGACAATCCGTGGTCGAGCCGTATCGTTCCAGGCGTGAGCGACCCTTCCCTGGCTCCCCTGACCACTATCGGTCTGGGCGGTCCGGCAGCCACCCTCGTCACGGCCGCTGACGCCTCCGAGATCGCCGAGTCGGTCCGCCTGGCCGACGCCACCGGACGGCCGCTGCTCGTGCTGGCCGGGGGCAGCAACGTCGTGATCGCCGACGAGGGGTTCGCCGGGACGGTCGTCCTGGTGCGGTCGGACGGCGTGGTGGCCACCCGGCGTGGTGACGACATCGAGCTCACCGTGCAGGCCGGGCACGACTGGGACGCGCTCGTCGAGCAGAGCGTCGTCGAGGGGTGGTCGGGGCTCGAATGCCTCTCCGGCATCCCCGGCTCGACCGGCGCGACGCCGATCCAGAACGTCGGGGCGTACGGGGCCGAGATCTCCGAGGTGCTCATCGACGTCACCGCGTACGACCGGGTGCAGGGCGAGATCGTGCAGCTCTCGGCGGAGGAGTGCGGGTTCGGCTACCGGCACTCCACGTTCAAGCAGACCGAGCAGTACGTGGTGCTCTCGGTGCGGTTCCGCCTGCGGCCGAGCCTGGAATCACGTCCGCTGCGGTACGGGGAGCTGACCCGGGTGCTCGGTGTGCCCGCCGGTGGCGTGGCTCCGCTCGGGGACGTCCGCGACGCCGTTCTCGGGCTGCGCCGGAGCAAGGGCATGGTGCTCGACCCCGACGACCCCGACACCCGCAGCGTGGGTTCGTTCTTCACCAACCCCGTGCTCGACCCCGAGGTGTTCGCCGACCTGGAGATCCGGGCGCCGGAGGCCCCGCCGCGATGGGACGCGCCCGGCGGCCGGGTGAAGACGTCGGCGGCCTGGCTGATCGAGCGCGCGGGGTTCCGGCGCGGCTACGGACGCGACGGCGTCGGCATCTCGACGAAGCACACGCTCGCGCTCACCAACCGCGGCGACGGCACCACCGCGGCGCTGCTCGACCTCGCCGAGGAGATCGTCGCCGGCGTCCAGGGCGCCTACGGCGTGACGCTCGTGCCCGAACCCCACCTAGTCGGCGTCGAGCTCGGCAAGGGGCGCTACTGACTCCCACGGGAGCGTGAGTTCGCCCAGCCGCCACCGGCGGACGCTGTCCAGCACCGGCCAGCCGTCGGCGGCCAGCCGGGACACCGCGTCGATCCAGCGCTGGCGGGGGCCGAACGGGGCCATCGGGGCGGCGGCGTCCCAGGCGGCGTCGAACGCGACGAGCAGCGCGTGCACCCGCTCACCGGGCACGTTCCGGTGGATCAGCGCTTTGGGCAGCCGCTCGGCCAGCGTCGACGGCCGGTCCAGCGAGGCCACCCGCACCGCGAACGTCAGCGTGCGCGGTCCCTCCGGCCCGAGCGCGACCCAGCCGCCGATCCGCCCCAGCTCGTCGCAGGTCCCGTCGATCAGCAGCCCGCCGGGCGCCAGGCCGCCGCACAGCGTCCGCCACGCGTCGGCTGCGGCCGCCTCCTCGTACTGACGCAGGACGTTCGCCGCACGCACCACCGCGGGCCGCAGCCCGGCCAGCTCGAAACCGCCGCGCCGGAACGTCAACGCCGGCGGCTCGGCCGCGTCCGCCGCCGCGGCGACCCGCTCGCCGTCCAGCTCCAGCCCGACGACCCGGACGTCGGGCCTGCGCGCACGCAGCCGACCGTAGAGCTCCACGGTCGTCACCGGCGACGAGCCGTATCCCAGGTCGACCACCAGCGGGGACGGCGGTAGCGGCTGGGTGTCGACGAGCCACCGGTCCATCCGGCGCAGCCGGTTGGGGTTCGTGGTGCCCCGGGTGGGCAGACCCAGCGCGCGAGCGCGCCCGGCCGCCAGCCGCGGAGCCCGTTTCACGGTTTGACCCGGTGCACCTTGTGATTGGCCGCCTGCGCGACCGGCCGGACCACCACCAGGTCGATGTCGACGTGACGCGGCCGGGTCACCGCCCACCCGACGACGTCGGCGACGTCCTCCGCGGTCAGCGGCTCCGCGACCCCCTCGTACACCTTCTCGGCGCGGGCCTCGTCGCCGCCGAACCGGACCTTCGAGAACTCGTCCGTGCGAACCATGCCGGGTGCGATCTCGGTCACCCGGATCGGCAGCCCGTTCAGCTCCAGCCGCAGCGTCTCGGAGAACGCATTTATCGCGTGCTTGGCCCCGGTGTAGCCGGCGCCGCCCTCGTAGACGCCGTGCCCGGCGGTCGACGACATCAGCACGACGTGCGCGGACTCTGCGGCCTTCAGCGCGGGCAGCAGCGCCTTGGTGACCCGCAGTGTGCCGATCACGTTGACCTCGTACATCCACTGCCAGTCGGCCGGGTCGGTGACCTCGATCGGCTCCTGGCCCTTCGCCCCGCCGGCGTTGTTGAGCAGCACTTCGAGCGGGCCGGGGAGGGCCTCGACGGCCTCGGCGAACGCGGCGACCGAGGCCTCGTCGGTGACGTCGAGCGTGAGCGCGACCCCGTCGATCTCGGCGGCGAGCGCGTCCAGCCGGTCCCGTCGTCGCGCCCCGAGCGCGACCTGATAGCCCTCGGCGGCCAGCCGCCGGGCGCTCGCGGCTCCGATTCCACTGCTGGCGCCGGTGACTACCGCAACCGGCCTCGGGTTACTCATGACTCGATCCTGCCGCATGCCCGGTGCGGTGCGTCACGGCCCGGGCAGGAAGATGCTTGAAGGCGAGAGTGTTACGTAGTGTCGGACCGGATGTGTCGAGGGGAGAGTGCGGGGTGTCGTTTTCGACTCGCCGGCAACGGGACGGACGAGAGTTGCCACGCCGGGTCGCGACGATCACACTCCATACCTCTCCGCTAGACCAACCAGGAACCGGCGACGCCGGCGGGCTGAACGTCTACGTCGCGGAGGTCTCCCGGCGCCTGGCCGGTGCCGGTGTCCAGGTCGAGATCTTCACCAGGGCCACCTCGTCCGACCTGCCCCCGGTCGTCGAGATGACGCCCGGAGTGCTGGTCCGGCACGTTCCGGCCGGCCCGTACGAGGGGCTCGGGCGCGACGAACTACCCGGCCAGCTGTGCGCGTTCTCCGGCGCGGTGCTGGAGGCCGAAGCGCACCAGGAACCCGGCTGGTACGACCTCGTGCACTCGCACTACTGGCTCTCGGGGCAGGTGGGCGCGCTCGCCCGGATGCGGTGGGGCGTGCCGCTCGTGCACTCGGCGCACACGCTCGCCAAGGTGAAGAACGCGGCGCTGGCCGACGGCGACCGCCCGGAACCCGCCAGCCGGGTGCTCGGCGAGGAGCAGGTCGTCGCCGACTCCGACCTGTTGGTGGCCAACACCCCGGCCGAGGCGCGCCAGCTCGTCGACCTCTACGGCGCCGACGCCGCCCGCGTCGCGACAGTGTCGCCCGGCGTCGACCTGGGGCGGTTCCAGCCGGGTGACCGGCGGGTGGCCCGGCGGCACTTCGGCCTGCCCGAGGACGGCACCGTGCTGCTGTTCGTGGGGCGCATCCAGCCGCTGAAGGCACCGGACATCCTGGTGCGGTCCGCCGCCGAACTGGTCGCGGCCGACCCGTCGCTGCGCCGGTCGCTGACCGTCGTCGTGTGCGGCGGGGCCAGCGGCAACGGCATGGGCGAGCCCGCGGCGCTGCGGCGGCTCGCGTCGTCGCTCGGCGTCAGCGACCTGATCCGCTTCCTCGCGCCGATCCCGCCCGACGAGCTGGGGCAGCTCTACCGCGCCGCCGACGTCACCGTCGTGCCGAGCCACAACGAGTCGTTCGGGCTGGTCGCGGTCGAGTCGCAGGCCTGTGGCACGCCGGTCGTCGCCGCGTCGGTCGGCGGTTTAAGGACCGCGGTGGCCGACGGGGTGTCCGGCGTCCTGGTCGGCTCGCACGACCCCGGCGACTACGCCCGCGTGCTCGGCCGGCTGATCGCCGAGCCCCGTTACCGCGCCGCGCTCGGCCGGGGAGGTGTGGTGCACGCCGCACGATTCTCCTGGCAGCGCACGGCTGACGGCCTTCTGGACGGGTACCGTGCCGCAATGCGGCAACGCCGGGGTGATCTGACCCCCGTCTAGGGAGGTTGCGTGGCGACGAAAGAAGAGCTGACCGCGGTCCTCGAAGCGTTCTTGAAGGACCGGGAAGCCGACTACGAACGCACGCCCGGCGGCGATTTCGTCGTGACGCTGCCGGGGACGCGCAAGCAGAAGACGCTGGCGAACCTCGTGATCGGCGACCACTCGCTGCGCGTGGAAGCGTTCGTCATGCGGCACCCGGACGAGAACCGCGAGGAGTTGTATTCCTACCTGCTCACGAAGAACGCCCGGATGTACGGGGTTTCGTGGAGCATCGACAAGGCCGGTGACGTATATCTCACCGGGCGCCTGCCGCTGGCCTCGATCACCGAGGACGAGCTCGACCGCATCCTTGGAGCGGTGCTGGAGTACTCCGACAACAGCTTCAATTCGATGCTCGAAATCGGATTTCCCAGTGCTATCCGGCGTGAGTGGGCCTGGCGCGTGAAGCGGGGCGAGTCGCTGCAGAACCTGGAGGCGTTCGCCGACTGGGCCGGCAACTAGTTGCAGGACACAAGAAACGCGCAGTAGCGTCCGGCCCGTGGACGCTCAGACCGTGCATCGCCGCCGTTGGCTGATCCTCGCCGTGCTGGTGGTGTGCCTGCTCGTCGTCATTCTCGACAACACGATCCTCAACGTCGCCCTGAAGACCATCCAGGCCGATCTGGGCGCCACCCAGTCCCAGATGGAATGGGCGATCAACTCGTACACGCTGGTCTTCGCCGGGCTGATGTTCAGCGCCGGTGTGCTCGGGGACCGGTTCGGGCGCCGGCTGTTCCTCGTCGTCGGCATGGTGGTGTTCGGTCTGGCCTCGGTGGCCTCCGCGTTCGCCTCGACGCCCGGCCAGCTGATCGGCACCCGCGCGCTGATGGGGATCGGCGCGGCGCTGGTGCAGCCGCAGACGCTCTCGGTCATCACGAACGTGTTCGACCCGTCCGAGCGCGGCAAGGCGATCGGCATCTGGGCGAGCTTCTCCGGCATCGGCATCGCGATCGGCCCGGTCACCGGAGGGCTGCTGCTCGAGCACTTCTGGTGGGGCTCGGTCTTCCTGGTCAACGTGCCGTTCGTGCTGGTGGGCGTCGTCGCGATCGCGCTCGTGGTGCCGGAGTCGAAGGACCCCTCACCGGGGCGGATCGACCCGTTCGGGGTGCTGCTCTCGATCGCTGGTCTGTCGCTGCTGGTCTACGGCATCATCCACGGCGGTGAGACGACCGAGTGGGGGTCGCCGGCCGTTCTCGGGCCGATCCTGGGCGGCATCGCGCTCGTCGCGCTGTTCGTGTTCGTCGAGGCACGCAGCAGCCACCCGTCGCTCGACGTCACGCTGTTCCGCAACGCCGCGTTCTCGGCCGGGGCGGTCAGCATCGGCCTGGTCTTCTTCGCCATGCAGGGCGCGACGTTCTTCCTGGCCTACTTCTGGCAGGCGGTGCGCGACTACTCGCCGCTGCAGGCCGGTCTGCTCGTGGTGCCGGTCGCGGTGGGCATCGCGCTGGCCGCGCCCCGCTCGGCCACGATGGCGCAGCGCTACGGCACCCGGATCGTGGTCGCGTTCGGCATGACGCTCGTCGGCGCCGCCCTCGGCGCGTACACGTTCGTCGGCCGCGACACCCCGATCTGGGTCATCGAGATCATCGTGTTCGCGCTCGGCTTCGGCATGGGCAACGCGATGGCGCCGGCCACCGAGGCGGTGATGTCGGCGGTGCCGCGGGACCGGGCCGGGGCGGGCTCGGCGGTGAACAACACGGTCCGGATGGTCGGTGGCGCGCTCGGCGTCGCGATCATGGGGTCGCTGCTCTCGGCGTCCTACCGCTCGCACCTGGGCGACGCCGTCGACGTGCTCCCCGCGGCCGCCCGCGACGACGCGGGGGAGTCGATCGGCGGCGCGCTCGAAGCGGCCGGTCGTCTGGTCGCTTCCGCCCCGTCGTCGGCCCGGGACGCGCTGGCGCTCGTCGACGCGGCCAAGGACGCGTTCGTGGACGCCATGCATCTGACCGCGGTGGGCTCGGCGGTGGTCGCGTGGCTCGGCGCGATCGTCGCGCTGCTGTTCCTGCCGCGGCGCCAGCAGGCTAGCGGCGCGGACGCCGCTGGGACGGAACCGTCGGAGCCGGACGACGCTGCGGAGGAACCCTCGGGGGACCCTTCGGGGGACGGGGCCCGGGTTTGATCTCAGGTACGCGGTTCGGACGCATGAAGGGATGATTTCGACCTTTACGGCCATTGCGCGGGACCGAACCGCGATCCTGTGAATTCTCTTAAACGATGCTTAGCTGACGCGTAAAAGTTTGAGCCAGACGTGATCGGTGTGACCCGATTTGCGGGACGGACCACCGATTTCACGGCGGCGCTCGCTGCCTACCATCGCGCCTGACGGGGTAACGGTGGTCAGTTGCCCTGCCGGTCAACGGGGAGCAGCGTGAACGAGGGCGGTCAATACGGTCCCGGCGGGCGTGGTGGGTGGAACCACGACGGCCAGTCGGACGATCAGGACGTACGTCGTCGTTCGGCGCCTCCTCCTCCACCGCCGATGCCGCGGAACTACGAGTACGACGCGGATCCGCACGAGTCGGGCGCCGTCTACGGCGGGGGGCGGCCGCAGGATGCCGGCCGTCACGACGATCGCGGCTACGACGGGTACGACAACCGCGCCGCGTACGACAACCGGGGCGGGTACGACGACCGCGGCGGCTACGACGACCGGAACGGCTACGACGCCGGGAACGGGTACAACGCCGGGAACGGGTACAACGCCGGGAACGGGTACAACGCCGGGAACGAGTACAACGGCGGCGCCGGTCACGAGGCCGGCAACGGGTACGACAACCGCGCCGGGTACGACGACCGGGCTGGTTACGGCGACCGGGCCGGGTACGACGACCGGGCTGGTCGCGACGATCGTGCGGGCTATGACAACCGTGCTGGTCACGACGACCGTGCCGGGTACGACCGCCGTGGCGGGTACGACAACGGTTACGACAACGCGTCCGGGTACGACGACCGGAGCCGGTATTCGCCTCCGCCTCCTCCGCCGCCTGCGCAGACCTACGGCACCACGTACGGCTCGCCGGCCCGCCCGGTCTCCGCCGTCCCCTCGGCACCTCCCGCGTCCGGGCCGCCGTACTCGCCCCGACCGGTCTCCGGGATGCCGGTACCGCCGCGCCCGGTCTCGGGCCTGCCCGTGCCGCCGCGCGCCGCGTCCGCACCGCCCGCTCCGGCCGGCCCGCCCCCGAACGCCGGCCCGTACGCACCGGCGAGCCCCCCGCCCGCCGCCGGACCGGCCGCTGCCGGACCGGCCGCGGCGCAGGTCGGCTGGTCGGCGGGCCCTGCGCAGCCGGCGGCACCGTCCGAGCTGGGCTGGTCGGCCGGTTCCAACGCCACCGGTAGCGGTCCGGGGGTGGGCCTGCCGCTCGCCGACGCCCCGGTCAGCCCCGCCGACGGTCCCGGTCACCGCCGTGGCCGCGACGGCAGCAAGAAGATCGCCGACGTGCGCCCGCTCTGGCAGCGCCCGAAGCTGATCTCGGCCGCCGCGGCGATCATCGTGGTGGCGCTGATGGCCGCCGACAGCAAGGTCCGGCCGCCGTTCCAGTTACTCTCCGGCTCCGCCGACGGCACGGTCACGGTCGCGCTCAACGAGGTCGTCCAGGATTTCCAGCCGCACAAGCAGCTCGGCGCCGGCGTCGACGGCCTCGAGGGCGGCGAGATCGACAAGGTCTGGACGCCGACGAACATCACCGCGATGAAGTCGGCCGGCTGGGGATCGATCAGCTACCGCCTCCGTACCGAGCTCGGCGTCAAGGCCTGGCACTGGAACCCGGTCGGCACCTGGAGCAACCCGGGCAAGAAGGAGGGCTACTGGACCTCCAACGACACGATCGAGAAGGACGCGGGCGTCTCCTACGGGTACAACCTCCCGCGCCGCGGAAACACGATCGACCAGGCGAACAACGACGCGTTCGCCAAGATGACCGACGGTGACCCCGAGAGCTTCTGGAAGAGCAATCCGTACCTGGATCCGCACTTCACCAAGAAGTCGGCCTCCGAGCACCAGCAGTGGATCATGATCGGCCTCGGCTACGCGAAGCCGGTACAGGACATCACGATCAACTGGGGCGACGCGTACGCGAAGAAGTTCAAGGTCCAGTACTGGGCCGGCAGCAACGACGCGATCCACCCCGCGCACCCGACGGCGAACTGGAAGGACTTCCCGGCCGGCGAGTTCACCGGCACGGGCGGCAAGCAGACCGTGACGGTCGCCGACTCGCCGATGGACGCGCAGTTCGTCCGCATCGTGATGTCGGAGGGGTCCGGCACGGGGCCCGACAGCGGCGACATCCGGGACCGGCTCGGCTACTCGGTGCGCGAGCTCTCGATCGGCTACACCAAGGACGGCTCGTTCGTCGACCACATCGTGCACCGCAAGGACCAGGAGCAGTCCCCGACCTGGGTGTCGTCCACCGACCCGTGGCACCGCGCGACGGACATGGACAAGAACTACGAGCACGCCAGCTTCGAGCGCACCTACGCCAGCGGGCTGACGAACAACGAGCCGATGATGATCCCGGTGCCGGTGCTCTACGGCATCCCGGAGGACGCCGCCGCGCTCGTCTCGTACCTCAAGAAGAAGAAGTTCCCGTTCTTCCAGGTGGAGATGGGCGAGGAGCCCGACGGCCAGCTGGCCACGCCGGAGGACTACGGGCAGCTGTACATGCAGGTCGCGGACGCGATCAAGAAGGTGGCGCCGGACATCCAGATGGGCGGCCCGGGGTATCAGACCGTTCTCCCGGACTGGATCCACTGGGCCGACGCGAGCGGCGACAAGTCCTGGACCAGCCGCTTCATCAAGTACCTCAAGGCCAACAAGCGGATGGACGACTTCGACTTCTTCTCGTTCGAGTGGTACCCGTTCGACGACGTCTGCGGAAAGCCCGACAAGCAGCTCGCCCAGCACGCGAAGCTGTTCAACGACATCATCGACAAGCAGTACGAGCACGGCCTGCCCAAGGACGTGCCGATGGTGATCACCGAGTACGGCTACTCGTCGTTCGCCGGCGAGGCCGAGGTGGAATTCCCGGGCGCGATCGTCAACGTCGAGACCGCGGCGATGTTCCTGGCCAAGGGCGGGAACACGAGCTACTACTACGGGCTCGAGCCGAACTGGTCTTTCCAGGAAAAAGAGGGCGAGAAGTGCAACACCTACGGCAACCTGATGATGTTGCAGTTCTACGAGGACTTCAAGATCCGGCCGGTCGTCGGGTACTTCGCGGCGCAACTCGTCACCCGGCACTGGGTGAAGCCGGGTAACGAGAAGCACCAGGTGCTCAAAACGACCTCTGACCTCAAGCTCGCCGACGGGAGTCCCCAGGTCTCGGCGTACGGGATCCGGCGGCCGGACGGCAAGATCTCCGTGATGCTGATCAACAAGGACCCGAAGAAGACGGTCAAGGTCAAGGTCGAAGGCTCGGGCGGCGACCTCAGCGGCCCGATCGCCATGTACCAGTACTCGAGCGAGAACTACGAATGGGAGCCCGGGGATTCCGCGGAAAACGCCGGGCAGCCCAAGAAGAGCGTCCCGCCGATCAAGACGACTCAACCGTCGACCACCGTCTCCCTGCCGCCCTACTCCATCTCGGTGGTACAAGCAGAGGGCTGAGCCGGCTCTGGCAGGCTGTGGGGTATGAGTGCAGCGATCGGAACCCTGGTTTTGCTCCGCCACGGCGAGAGCGAGTGGAACGCGAAGAACCTGTTCACCGGGTGGGTCGACGTCGACCTCACGGCTAAGGGCGAGGACGAGGCGCGCCGGGGCGGTGAGCTACTGAAGGAGGCCGGGCTGCAGCCCGACGTGCTGCACACGTCGTTGCTGCGCCGGGCCATCCGGACGTCGACGATCGCGCTGGACGCCCTCGACCGCCTGTGGATCCCGGTGACACGCAGCTGGCGGCTGAACGAGCGGCACTACGGCGCTCTGCAGGGCAAGAACAAGAAGCAGACGCTCGAGGAGTTCGGCGAGGAGCAGTTCATGCTCTGGCGTCGCTCCTACGACACGCCGCCCCCGCCGCTGGACCGGGACGACGAGTGGTCCCAGTTCGACCACCCGCAGTACGCGGCGCTGCCGCCGGAGCTCCGGCCGCAGACCGAGTGCCTCAAGGACGTGCTCGAGCGCGCGCTGCCGTACTGGTACGACTCGATCGTCCCCGACCTGCGGGCCGGCAAGACCGTACTGGTCGCCGCGCACGGCAACTCGCTGCGCGCGTTCGTGAAGCACCTCGACGGCGTCAGCGACGAGGCGATCGCCGGGCTGAACATCCCCACCGGCATCCCGCTGCGCTACGACCTCGACGCCGAGTTCAAGCCCACCAACCCGGGCGGTACCTACCTCGACCCGGACGCGGCCGAGGCCGCCGTCGCCGCGGTCGCCAACCAGGGCCGCTAGGGCTCAGTTCGCGGCGGTCAGCACGGCGCTGTCGTCGCGGGCGGGCGCGGTGAAGACCACCGCGGTGAGGTCCGCCACCACCACGTCCGCCTCGCTGAGGTCCTCGGCGGGGTGGGACGTGGTGAGGGCCACCACCGGGCAGCCCGCGTCGCGTCCGGACCGGATCCCGGCCGGTGCGTCCTCGAACACGACGACCGCACCGCCGACGCCGAGCCGCTCCATCCCCAGCAGGTAGGGCTCCGGGGAGGGTTTGCCGGCCTGGACGTCTTCGGCCGTCACCAGCACCTCCGGTGTCGGCAACCCGGCCGCAGCCAGCCGGGCGGTGGCGACCGCGCGCATGCCGCTGGTGACGATCCCCCACGGCACCACACCGTCGACGGCGTCGATGAGCCGCTGCGCGCCGGCGACCGCCGTCACCCCGGCGATGTCGCTGGCCTCCAGGGCCGTGAGGCGCGCGGCGGCGTCGGCGACCTGCTCGGCGGGGAGCATGTCGCGGATGTGGTCCTCGGCCCGTTTCCCGTGGAACTGCTGGGGGAGCGCCGACGCCGGTAGCCCGTACCAGCCGAGAAACGTGACCCACTGACGCTCCACGACCGCGGTGGAGTCGACAAGCGTGCCGTCGAGGTCGAAGAGGATCCCGGCGAGCGTCGTCGACCAGGTCTCCGGTTGAGCCAGGCGGTTCAGGGGAGTGCGTGCGGCCATCACGACCGCAATTCTTCCTCAGGCGCTGGCCGGCAGCACACCCGTCACCAGTTGCACCATGCGCCTGGCCAGCGAGACCGAGTGGTCGCCGTAGCGCTCGTAAAAGCGCCCGAGAAGGGTCACATCGATCGCCGCTTCCATGCCGTGAGCCCAGTTGTCGTCCAAAACCCGGGCAAACAGCTCGCGGTGCAGCTCGTCCATGCGGTCGTCGTCCTTGACGATTTCGGCCGCGAGTGACACATCTCGCTCCACTAAAACGTCACGCGTTTTGACGACCAGCTTGTCGGCCACCGCCGCCGCCTCGGCGAAGATCGGTTTCAGCTCGTCGGGGACGGCGCAGTCCGGGTACCGCATGCGCGCGATCGTCGCGACGTGCCGGGCCAGGTCGCCCATCCGCTCCAGCGACGAGACCATCCGCAGGCCGCCGATGATCGTACGGAGGTCGACCGCGACCGGTTGCTGGCGCGCGAGCAGATCCATCGAGCGTTCTTCCAGCTCACGGTGGAGGGCGTCGATCTGGGCGTCGCCCGAGATCACCGCCTCGGCGAGCCGGAGGTCCGACGTCAGCAGCGCGGTGGTGGCCGAATCCATCGCCACTCGCGCGAGGTCGGTCATCCGGACGAGGATCTCGTTGACCTTCGAGAGCTCGCCGTGGAACGAATCGCGCATGCGTCCTGACGTTAGTAGTTCGGGCGCCCGCGAGGCTTTCCGTTCCGGTGTCGATCCACCAAAGGTTGGGCGGCTAACGGGTGAACAGCAGCCGCAGATTTCGGTCAGCAGGTCACGTTAGGGTCACCGCGGACTTCACGCCTCTTACGATCGAAGTCGTGGATCTCGTAACGGCGCTGCTGGTAGGCGTCCCCGCTGTGCTGCTCGGTGCAGCGGTGGGGTACGCGGTGTTCGCCCTCCAGCGGCGTCCGCCGCGGCCGGAGGCGACGCCGTCCCCCACCGTCAGCCTCGACCTCGATCTGGCCCGGCGGAGCCTCGACGGGCTGGGAATCGGCGTAGTTGTTCTAGATCCCCGCGATGATGTCGTGCTCGCGAACCCTGCGGCACGTAGGCTAGGGGTTGTCCGGGACGGTCGGATCGGACATTCGGTGCTTCGCGCCTTCAGCCGGCAAGTTCGGCAGATCGGCGAGGTGCGGGAAACCGAGATTGAGCTGCCGCGCGGGCGCGGCCTGGAACCGTTGGGGGTTCGGGTCCGGGCCGCCCCGCTCGGCGTCAGCGGCCACGCCGTGATGCAGGTGGAAGACGTCACCGAGGCGCACCGGCTGGCCAACGTCCGCCGTGATTTCGTCGCCAACGTCAGCCACGAGCTCAAAACGCCGGTGGGGGCGCTGTCGCTGCTCTCCGAGGCGCTGCAGGACGCCGTCGACGATCCGGTCGCCGTCCAGCGGTTCGCCAAGCGGATGCGGCACGAATCGGGTCGGCTCGGCCGTCTGGTGCAGGAGCTGATCGAGCTCTCCCGGCTGCAGGGCGCCGACCCGCTGCCCGAGCCGGTCGTCGTGCCGGTCGACCGGGTGGTGTCCGAGGTCGTCGACCGTACGAAGACCGTCGCCGAGGGCAAGACGATCACCGTCGTGTCCGGGGGCGAACGCGGCCTGGTCGTCGAAGGCAACGAGAGCCAGCTGGTCACCGCGATCGCCAACCTGGTCGAGAACGCGGTCACCTACAGCCCGGAGCGCACCAGGGTCGCGATCGGCACCCGGCGCCGTGGGCACCTGATCGAGATCTCGGTGTCCGACCAGGGCATGGGGATCGCCGAACCCGACCTCGACCGGATCTTCGAGCGCTTCTACCGCGCCGATCCGGCCCGCTCCCGCGAGACCGGCGGAACCGGCCTGGGGCTGGCGATCGTCAAGCACATCGCCACCAACCACGGTGGCAGCGTCGACGTCTGGAGCGTCGAGGGCTCCGGGTCGACGTTCACGCTGCGCCTGCCCGACCCGGGCTGCGATTCCCCGGGCTTCGAGGACTTCGACGCGCTCGAGGACCTCGACGGTCTGACCGACCCGAACGCCGCGCCGGACCCCGCCGCGCCGCGCCGCCCGCCCGAGGCGGGCCGCCGCGCCGGCGAGTTAGACCCGGCCGCGCCGCTCGCGGCCGATGAGCCCGCCGCCGAAGACCACGCCGCCGCGGACGCCCCGCCGTCGGCGCTGACCCGGAACGCCGGGGGCGCCACGCCCCCGGCCCACAGCCCCACAGCAAGTACGAGAGGTGAAGCGTGACCCGAGTTCTGGTGGTCGAAGACGAGGAGTCGTTCTCCGACGCCTTGTCCTACATGCTCCGCAAGGAGGGTTTCGAGGTCGGGCTCGCCGCCACCGGCCCGGACGCGCTGACCGAGTTCGACCGGGCCGGTGCCGACATCGTCCTGCTCGACGTCATGCTGCCGGGCTTGTCGGGCACCGAGGTGTGCCGGACGCTCCGCGCCCGCTCGACCGTGCCGATCATCATGGTCACCGCCCGCGACGGTGAGATCGACAAGGTCGTCGGGCTGGAGATCGGTGCCGACGACTACGTGACCAAGCCGTACTCCCCGCGGGAGCTCGTCGCCCGGATCCGGGCGGTGCTGCGCCGTCGCACGGAGCCCGAGGAGCTCTCGCCGGCGACGCTCGAGGCGGGCCCGGTGCGGATGGACGTCGACCGGCACACGGTCACCGTCGGCGGAGCCAACATCGCGCTGCCGCTCAAGGAGTTCGAGTTGCTCGAGATGTTGCTCCGCAACGCCGGTCGGGTGCTGACCCGCGGCCAGCTGATCGACCGGATCTGGGGTGCGGACTACGTCGGCGACACGAAGACGCTCGACGTCCACGTGAAGCGCCTGCGGGCGAAGATCGAACCGTCGCCGAGCACCCCGCAGTACCTCGTCACGGTCCGCGGTCTCGGCTACAAGTTCGAGGCCTGATTCTCACGCTGCGGCTCCCGTGAGGACGGGGGTCGCGGCGCTGCGGCCGGTGGTCACGGTGACGATCCCGCCGCACCAGCACTCCACCTCCAGCTCGATGCCGTGGTCGGTGTTGCGGTAGTTGCGGATGTCGTCGGTGCTGGCCAGGGTGCGTGCGCCGTGGTGGTGGCAGTCGATTGCGAACATGCGAAAAGCGTCTCGCCGACGGCACCTCGGGCGTGAGTGGCAAACGGGACCACCATGCCAAGAAAACTGCCAATGACAGGGTTCCTCTGAGCGCAAGAAAGCTGCCATGATGGCGGCATGATCGTCACCGGCGTCACCCCGCGCATGATCGGCGCGCTGACCTTCGGCATCGTCACCGAGGTCTTCGGCTACGACCGAACCGACATCGGCCTTCCCGAGTTCGACTTCGCGATCGTCCCCGCCGAGGAGGGGCCGATCCGCACCCGGTACGGCGCCACCATCCAGCTCGACGGTGACTTCAGCCGCATCGACGTGTCCGACCTCGTGCTCGTGATGCCCTGGGAGGATTTCACCCAGCCGCCGGCCGAGTACCTGGACGCACTGCGCCGCGCCTACGCCCGCGGCGCCACGCTGATGGGCTTCTGCTCCGGCACCTTCGTGCTGGCCGCGGCCGGCCTGCTCGAGGGACGCAAGGCGACGACGCACTGGCAGAACTGCGAGTTCATCTCCCGGGCGTTCCCCGGCGTCACGATGGACGCGGACGTGCTCTACGTCGACGAGGGGCGGGTGCTCACCGGCGCCGGTAGCGCCGCCGGGCTCGACCTCTGCCTGCACTGGGTGCGCCGGGAGTACGGCGCGCGGGTGGCGAACGCGTTGGCGCGGTCGGTGGTGATCCCGCCGCACCGTGACGGTGGGCAGGCCCAGTACATCGTCTCGCCGCTGCCGGAGGCCGGTGACTCCGACCGGCTGGTCGAGGTGCTCGCCTGGATGCGGTCGAACCTGCACGAGTCGCTCACCGTCGAGGTGCTGGCGGCGAAGGCACTGATGAGCCCGCGCAGCTTCGCGCGTCACTTCCGGGCCGCCACCGGCACCACGCCACGGGCCTGGCTGCTCGCGCAGCGGCTGCATCGGGCCGAGGAGCTGCTCGAGGGCGGCGACCTGCCGGTGGAGGAGGTCGCGAAGCGGGTCGGCTTCGGCACCGCGGCCGCACTCCGCGACCAGTTCGTCCGCCGCCGCGGCGTACCGCCCCGCGACTACCGCCGCGCGTTCCGCGCCGCCTCGGAGGAGTGCCCGGACGAAGGCGCCGCCTAGCAGTCGCATAGTGGCTCGAACGTGGAGCGGGCGCCGCCCTCAGGCGCCGGCGGCGCGGGTGGCTTCTACGGTGGCGGGGTGCGGCGCGATCAGGCCGCGGGCGGCGCGGGCGTCGCACAGCCGGGCCAGCTCGGTGTAGGCGCTCTCGCCGATCAGCGCGATCAACTCGGGCGCGTACGTCCGGTAGAGCGGCTCCGCGCCGACGTGCGCCTCGGGCGCGGACGTGCACCACCAGTGCAGATCGTGCCCGCCCTCACCCCACCCGCGTCGATCGAACTCCCCGAGCGTGTCGACGAGCACCTGGCTGCCGTCGGTGCGCGTCACCCACTCCTGCTCCCGGCGCACCGGCAGTTGCCAGCAGACGTCGGGCTTGGTCTCCAGCGGGTGACGCCCTTCCCGCAGCGCGAGCGCGTGCAGCGCGCACCCGGCGCCGCCCGGGAACCCCTCGCGGTTGTGGAACAGGCACGCGCCGTCCACCACCGCGGTGCGCAGCCGGTCGTCCTCGTCGCCGACCGAGTCCCGCTCGGTCCAGTGTTTCGGCGCGCTCTTGCGGTAGAACTGCCAGTCCGCCGGGGTCAACCGCTTCACGTACGACGCGACGCGCGCGACGTCGTCGTCATCGGTGAAGAACGCCCCGTGGCTGCAGCAGCCGGTCTCCGCCCTGCCCTCCACCACCCCGTGGCAGCCGGCGCCGTAGATGCACGTCCAGTCGGAGAGCAGCCAGGTCAGGTCGGCCTTGATCACGTGCTCCGGGTCGGCCGGATCGGTGATTTCCAGCCACTCCCGCGGGAAGTCGAGCCCGACCTCCGCGTCGCGCGGCCGGGGCATCGGGAGTGCCACCGTATGAGTCACGCCGCCAGCCTACGACCCTGGTGAACAGTGGGTGACGAGGTCGGAGTCGACACGAATCAGGGCGTACCGTTCGAGTATGCGGTTGGGGGTTTTGGACGTCGGGTCGAACACCGTTCATCTACTGGTGGTCGACGCCCGCCGAGGCGGGCATCCCACCCCGGCCTACTCCGAGAAGTCGGTGCTGCGGCTGGCCGAGGCGGTGAACAACAGCGGCAAGCTCTCCGACAAAGGCGCCAACGCTCTGCTCGACGCCGTGGTCTCGGCCAAGGACGCCGCCCTCCGGCTCGACGTCGATCACCTGCTCGCGTTCGCCACGTCGGCCATCCGCGAAGCGCGCAACGGCGAGAAGGTACTGGAGAAGGTGCGGAAGGAGACCGGCGTCGGTCTGTCCGTGCTCTCCGGCGAGGACGAGGCGCGGCTGACGTTCCTCGCCGTCCGGCGCTGGTTCGGCTGGTCGGCCGGGCGGTTGCTGTGCCTCGACATCGGGGGCGGCTCGCTGGAGATCGCGGTGGGCATCGACGAGAGCCCGGAGCTGGCGCTGTCGGTGCCGCTGGGAGCCGGTCGGCTGACCCGGGAGTGGCTGTCCGACGATCCGCCGAAACGCAAGCAGGTCACCGAGCTGCGTGACTACGCCGACAGCGTGCTCGACGGCGTGGCCGACGGCGTGGAGCGGGCCGGGGAGATCGACCGGGCGGTGGCCACGTCCAAGACGTTCCGGACGCTGGCCCGCCTCTCCGGGGCCGCGCCGTCCGCGGCCGGGTCGCGGGTCCGCCGCACGTTGACGATCGACGGCCTGCGTCAGATCACCGAGTTCATCTCCCGGATCCCGGCCACCGACCTCGCCGAGCTCGAAGGGGTCAGCGCCGGCCGCGCGCACCAGTTGCTCGCCGGTGCCGTGGTGGCCGAGGCGACGATGCGCCGGCTCGGGCTGATCGAGGTCGAGATCTGTCCCTGGGCGTTGCGCGAAGGCGTGATCCTGCAACGTCTCGACTGGCTCGACTCCGGGATCCAGGACCCGTCGCTTCCGGAGGTCCTACCTGATCAGGAGGCCGCCAACGCCTGAGCGGCACGGGGCGGTCGGTCGTCGTGACCGGGGGCTACTCTGGATGGAGTGACCAGGGAAGGCGACACACCGCAGACGGTTCGGGTCCCGGCCGCGAAAGTCGGGCTCTCCACGGCCTCGGTGTACCCAGAGACTGCCCCGGCGGCGTTCGAGCTCGCTGCCGCGCTGGGCTATGACGGTGTCGAAGTCATGGTCTGGAACGATCCGATCAGCCAGGACGTGGACGCCCTCCGCGATCTGCAGCAGAAGTACGGCATGCCGGTGCTCTCGGTCCACGCACCCTGCCTCATCATCACCCAGCGCGTCTGGAGCCCTGACCCGTGGGAACGGCTCCGGCGGTCCCGGGAGGCCGCCGAGAGGCTGGGCGCGGACACCGTCGTCGTCCACCCGCCGTTCCGCTGGCAGCGCGAGTACGCGCGCACGTTCGTCGACGGCATCGCGAAGCTGGGTGACGACACCGCGGTGAAGTTCGCGGTCGAGAACATGTTCCCGCTGCGCGCGCGGGGCCGGGCGTTCATCCCGTACGCGCCGCACTGGGATCCGACGTCGGGGGACTACCGGCACTTCACGCTGGACACGTCGCACACCGCGGTCGCCCGCACCGACGCGCTGGCCCTGCTCGACCGGATGGGCGATCGGCTCGCGCACCTGCACCTCGCCGACGGCAGCGGGTTGTTCAAGGACGAGCACATGGTGCCGGGCCGGGGCGACCAGCCGTGCGCGGTGGTGCTCGAGCGCTTGGCCGCCCGGGGCTTCGACGGCTCGGTGGTGGTCGAGGTGACGACCCGGGGCCTCGACCGGGAGGGCCGGGAGGCCGACCTGGCCGAGTCGCTGGCGTTCGCGCGGCTCCATCTGGCCGCGCCGGCCGCGCCCGCTGCCCATCTCGGGGCGGTTTGAGTCAGCGCGTCTCACATATTGCGACAATGAACCCCGATCGGATGCGAGTGACGTAGGACGCTCGTACTCTTTTCGGGGAGCCTCACCAAGGCGCCCCCAACCTCGCCTCCGGACCGGGACAACCCGCCCGTCCGGGGGCGTTGGTCTTTCCGTGCCCCACGGCGGGCCCACGTTAGGCTCCAGCCATGCTTCGAACGGCGATTCTCGCGGCGGCCCGCACCCCGGCCCTCGAACGCCTGCTCACCAACGCGTCGGTGGCCCGGAACCTGGTGGCGAGGTACGTCGCGGGTGATGAAGTCGCCGATGCGGTCCGGGTCAGCCGGGACCTGATCGCCGACGGGTTGGCCGTCACGCTCGACCACCTCGGTGAGGACGTCGAGCACGAGGCCGCGGCCGCGGAGACGACGGCCGCGTACTGCGCGCTGCTCGACGCGCTCGCCGCGGCCGGGCTCGCGCCGCCGGCCGAGGTCAGCGTGAAGCTGTCCGCGGTGGGCCAGCGTCTCGACCCGCAGCTGGCGACCGAGAACGCCAGGAAGATCTGCCAGTCGGCCGCGGCGGTGGGCACCACCGTGACGCTCGACATGGAGGACCACACCACCACCGACCACACGCTGGACACGCTGGCCTCGCTGCGCCGCGACTACCCCGACACCGGCGCCGTCCTCCAGGCCTACCTGCGGCGCACCGAGACCGACTGCCGGGACCTGGCGCACGCGGGCTCGCGGGTGCGGCTGTGCAAGGGCGCGTACGCCGAGCCGGAGTCGGTCGGATTCGAGACCGCGCTCGACGTCGATCGGTCGTACGTCCGGTGCCTGAACGTCCTGATGGCCGGGGACGGCTACCCGATGCTGGCCACGCACGACCCCCGCCTGGTCGCGATCGGCGAGGAGCGGGCGCGCTGGTACGACCGCACGCCCGACACGTTCGAGTTCCAGATGCTGCACGGGGTGCGGCCCGACGAGCAGCGTCGCCTGGCGCAGGCCGGTTACACGGTTCGCATCTACCTGCCGTACGGGCGCGACTGGTACCCGTACCTGATGCGCCGCCTGGCCGAGCGCCCGGCCTACCTGGCGCTCTTCGCCCGGTCGTTGGTCTCTTCCCGCTGAAAGGCAGTACCCGTGAATTCATTGGCGATCTTTGGCGCCGGCAAGCTGGGCGAAGCGCTGCTCTCCGGTCTCCGGCGGGCCGGGCGCACCCCGGACGAGATCGTCATCGTCGAGCGGTACGAGGAACGGGCGGCGTTCCTGCTCGAGAAGTACCAGGTGCGTGCGGTGACGCCGGCCGAGGCCGTGGCGCACGCGGGCACGCTCATCGTTGCGGTCAAGCCGCAGGACGTCGGGGTGCTGCTGGATTCGCTGGCACCGCTGGTGACCCCCGACCACCTGGTGGTGTCGGTGGCCGCGGGTATCCCGACGCAGTACTACGAGGCCCGGCTGGCCGACGGAGTCCCGGTCATCCGGGTCATGCCGAACACTCCGGCGCTCGTCGACGAGGCGATGAGCGTCGTCTCGGGTGGCGCGCACGCCGAGGAGAAGCACCTGGCCGCGGCCGAGGCGCTGCTGCAGCCGGTCGGGAAGGTGCGCAGGCTGCCGGAGTCGCAACAGGACGCGGTCACCGCGCTCTCCGGGTCGGGGCCGGCGTACTTCTTCTTCCTCGTCGAGGCGATGATCGACGCCGGGATCCTGCTCGGCATCCCGCGTGACGTCGCGGCCGACCTGATCGTCCAGAGTGCACTCGGCGCCGCGAAGATGCTCAGCGAGGCCGGAACACATCCGGTGCAGTTGCGCGAAGCCGTTACGTCGCCGGGTGGAACGACGATCGCGGCGATCCGCGAACTGGAGCGCCACGGTGTGCGCGCGGCGCTGCTCGACGCGATCGAAGCCGCCCGCGATCGGTCGGTCGAACTTGGACAGCTGTACTGACGCCAACCCGTTTCTGGTGGGGTTCGCGGGGGCGCTGGGGTCCGATTGGCGGGCGCCGTGTGCAAATGGTGGGACGGATTGAGCTGCCCGGGACGTGACAAAACATGAATCGCGTCGGTCTAAAGTGGGGCATACTCGGGCGAATGACTGTCCAATGTTGCGATCAGCATGGACAGAGTTGCTGAGAGTGTCGCTCGCTCCCACTTGCACCGTTACTCTACTAAGAGCACGTGCGTGACCACCGTGCCGGAGGGGAAGCCGGCACCCGATACGTGCCCGGGTGAGGTGGGTCGTATGGCAGTAGCAGGACCGTCCAATCTGTCCGACGTCAGGTTTCTCACCGTCGCTGAGGTGGCGACGTTGATGCGAGTCTCGAAGATGACCGTGTACCGGCTCGTGCATTCCGGCGAGCTGAACGCAGTACGGGTCGGGCGCTCGTTCCGTGTGCCCGAGCGTGCTGTTCACGAGTATCTTCGCGACGCGTTCACCGACACCGCCTAGAGACGGCTTCAGCCCGGAGAGGGGCACGCAGCGGCCGGGGAGTCCGTTGCTTCCTCCGCTCCGGGTAGAGGACCTGACCTGACCGGGTGAGGTGCACCACCAGTGGTGGTGCGCACCACCCACGAGAAGAGCCGTGGCGTACGAGGGACCCCCTTTCCCTCAACCGCCCGGCTTTTTTCGTTTTTCCGGTGGGCGGCCCGCCCAGGACGACGCTGCCAGGCGAGCGCGGACCCTTGAGTACGCACCTGTACGCGGCGGATCCGCGCTCGACTGGCAGCGCCGCCCTGGGCGGGCTCCAGGTTCAAGCGCTCGCGCCTGGCGGCGCTCGACAAGCCAGCCCGGGCGGGCCTGGTGCTGCGGGTCGGGATAGGGTGGGGGTCCGTCTTACTGTCGTCGTCGTGAACTGAGGAAGTCGTATGGGTTCGGTCATCAAGAAGCGCCGCAAGCGGATGGCGAAGAAGAAGCACCGCAAGCTCCTGAAGCGGACCCGCGTCCAGCGTCGCAACAAGAAGTAGGCCGCACCCGGGGAGGCAGCATGCCGGTCGAGGAAAAATCGCCGGGGCTGCCCCGGGTTGTCCTGGTCACCGGCGTGAGCCGGTACTTCGGGAGTCGGCTGGCCGCTCGTCTCGCGGCCGACCCGGGTATCGAACGGGTACTCGGGGTCGACACGGTGGCGCCCGATGCGGACACCGCCGAGCGGATCGGCCGCACGGAATTCGTGCGAGCCGACATCCGTAACCCGTTGATCGCGAAAGTCATCGCGGACGCCGGTGTCGACACCGTCGTCCATATGAGCGTGCTCGCGACCCCGGCCGGCCTGGGCGGTCGGGCGTCGATGAAAGAGCTGAACGTCATCGGCTCGATGCAGCTGCTCGCCGCGTGCCAGAAGGCCCCGACGGTCCGCAAGCTGGTCGTGCGCTCGTCCACGGCGGTCTACGGGGCCTCTCCGCGTGACCCGGCGGTGTTCACCGAGAGCATCCAGGCCAAGCAGAGCCCGCCGAGCGGGTACGCGAAGGACGCCACCGAGGTCGAGGGCTACGTCCGCGGCTTCGCCCGGCGTCGCCCCGACGTCATCGTCACCACGCTGCGGCTGGCGAACATGCTCAGCCCGCGGATCGACACGCCGCTGGCGCGCTACTTCGCGCTGCCGGTGGTGCCCACCGTGCTGGGCTTCGACGCCCGCCTGCAGTTCCTGCACGTCGAGGACGGCCTGGACGCGCTGTACGCGGCCGTGAGCGAGGACCATCCGGGCACGTTCAACGTCGCCGGTCCGGGGTCGCTGCTGCTCTCGCAGGCGATCCGCCGGGCCGGGCGGGTGCCGGTGCCCGTGCCGTCGATCACCGCCCCCTACCTGGGCCTGGTCGTGCGTCAGGCCGGTTCGATCGACTTCTCGCCCGAGCAGATCCGTCTGCTCACCTACGGGCGGGTCGTGGACATCACCCGGTTGCGGCAGGAGTTCGGCCTGACCCCCGCCTACACCACCGAGGGCGCGTTCGACGACTTCGTCCGGGGCAGTGATCTGGCCTCCGTGCTGTCGGCCGACAACCTCGACGCGGTCGAGCGCGCGATCAGGACGCGCTGGTCGGCGGCCCGGCGCCTGGTCGAGTCGGTTCGCGCGTCCCGGTAGATAGACCCCCGCTCGGCAAGGAGTGCCGCAACATGCCCGACGCGCAGATCATCCCCTTCGACGGCGGCAACAAGGCTGAGCCCGTGGTCACCACGGACCAGGGCGTGACCGCCAACGCGGAGGCCGGCACCGCCCGCGAGTCGGCGGACGAGACGGTGACCGTGGAGGTCACCCCGGCCGACGCGGCCACCACGGCTCCGGCGAAGAAGACCCCAGCGAAGAAGACCCCGGCGAAGAAGGTCGCGGCCAAGAAGGTCGCGAAGAAAGCCGTGAAGAAGGCTGCGAACGCACCTGCGGAGAAGCCCGCGGCGCCCGGGAAGCTCCGCGGCCCCGCCGCGGCTCGCTCGGCCGCGGCTCGCTCGGCCGCGGCTCGCCCGGCGTCGGCCGAGGCAGTGGGAAAGAGCGCGGCCGACGGCGGTGGCGCGGAGGACGTGTGGGACCGGCGGGTGGCCGGGGCGCTCGCGTTCTTCCGGCGCCGGCTGACCGGCGAGTACGAGACCGACGAGTTCGGGTACGACCCGGAGTTCTCCGAGTCCGTGCTCGCCCCGGCGCTCCGCCCGCTGTACGAGAAGTGGTTCCGGGTGGAGATCTCCGGGCTCGAGCACGTCAGCGACACCGGCGGAGCGCTCGTGGTCGCGAACCACTCCGGCACGATCCCGGTGGACGCGACGATGCTCCAGCTCGGGTTGCTCGACCACCACCCGGCCCAGCGCAAACTGCGGCTGCTCGCCGCCGATCTGGTCTTCCAGATGCCGTTCGTGGGGGAGCTGGCGCGCAAATCCGGCAGCACGCTGGCCTGCCAGCCCGACGCCGAGCGGCTGCTGTCGTCGGGTGAGCTCGTGGGGGTGTTCCCGGAAGGCTTCAAGGGCGTCGGGAAGCCGTTCAGCGAGCGGTACAAGCTGCAGCGGTTCGGGCGTGGCGGGTTCGTGTCGGCCGCGCTCGCGACGAAGGCGCCGATCATCCCGTGCGCGATCGTCGGTGCCGAGGAGATCTACCCGAAGATCGGGGACGCGAAGGTCATCGCGCGGATGTTCGGGCTGCCGTACTTCCCGCTCACGCCGACGTTCCCGTGGCTCGGGCCGTTGGGCGCGGTGCCGCTGCCGTCGAAGTGGTACATCGAGTTCGGCGAGCCGATCGAGACGTCGGACCTGGCCGCGGGGGCGGACGACCCGATGCAGGTGTTCAACCTGACCGATCAGGTCCGCGAGCGAATCCAGCAGATGCTGTACCAGTTGCTGATGCGTCGGCCGTCGGTCTTTGGGTAACCGGACCGGCATGAGTGAGAACACGAACGTGACCGAGGAAGAGCGTCGCCAGGCCATGGCAACCTATTCGGGCGACGGTCAGGGCGACGACGCGACCGGCGGCGACGCGCTGGCCGAGGTCTGGCAGGCCCGGGGCGCCGACCGACCCGAGGGAGCCCCGGCCGACGAGCGTCCCACGCCCGACACCGGCGACCAGGGCCCGACCGGCCTCTAGGCGATCTTGCGGCGGACCGCCAGGGTGCCCGCCACGCCGCCGGCGATCACGCCGGCGGCGGCCACGGCGGGCGCACCGACCTTGGCGGCCTTGCGCGCCGTGCGGTAGTCGCGCACCTGCCAGCCGCGCTCACGCGCCTCGCGCCGGAGCGCCGAGTCGGGGTTGATCGCGACCCCGGTACCGACGGTGCTGAGCATCGGGACGTCGTTCACCGAGTCGCTGTAAGCGGTGCAGCGGGGCAGCTCGAGGCCCTCGCGGCGAGCCAGCGACAGCACGGCCTCGGCCTTCGCCGGGCCGTGCAGCGGCTCACCGACCAGCCGGCCGGTGTACTTGCCGTCGACGACCTCGGAGACGGTGCCCAGCGCCCCGGTGAGCCCGAGCCGGTGCGCGATGATGTTCGCCAGCTCGACCGGCGTGGCGGTGACCAGCCAGACCCGCTGACCGGCGTCCAGGTGCATCTGGGCGAGCGCACGCGTGCCCGACCAGATCCGCTTGGCCATCACCTCGTCGTAGATCTCCTCCGCGTGGCCGACGATCTCGTCGACCTCCCGGCCGGCGACGAACGAGAGGGCGGCCTGGCGCGCGGTCACCATGTTGGCCGCGTCCTCGACCCCGGACATCCGGAACTTCACCTGCTGGAAGGCGAACCCGAGCAGATCCCGGCTGCTGAAGTACTTGCGTGCGGCCATGCCGCGGGCGAAGTGGTAGATCGACGCACCCGCGATCATCGTGTTGTCCACGTCGAAGAACGCGGCGGCGCTCAGATCGGGTGTGACTTCCGTCGGAGCTTCGACCTCCGCGGCAGCTGCGCTCGCCGCACCGGCCACCACGGCGAGAGCGTCCTGGCGGTCGCGGCCGCGTCGGGTGAGCGTGATCACTCGCTACCTCCACTGACGTGCAGAAACGCGCTTGTTCGACCCCGGGGCGCGCGCGAACGGGGCAGCCGACCCCAGTGTAGAGGCGGCGTCGTACCCCGCTCTGTGCCGACCGGGGCAACAGAACGTGAGGCGTGTACGCCCACTGCGTGAACGCCCGGGGCGAACCGGCTAGTCCGTGGCTTCGCTCACGAAGGGGCTGACGACGACGCTGCCGAAGGTGTCGTCCGCGGACCCGACGAGTGGAGTGATCGGCGAGCCCGACATCGGCGTCGGGACCGTGGTGCCGGACTGCGGAACCATCCGCTGACCCGCGCTGGTGGGGTCGAAGTCCTCGTCGGAGTCGGATGGCCGGCGAACGGTGCTGCTGGGTGAGCCCGCGGTGGTGCCCGCGGCGCTGCCGGTCGGGGTGGCGGCGGTGGGTGCTTCCGACGTCCGCTTTGAGCTGTCGGAGCGCGGCCGGGTCGGCCACGGCGTCGTCGGCTCGTCCGAGGGCGTCGTCGTCTCCTCGGCCGGCGGATCGGGACACTCCCGCGCGACCGGGCCGAGCGCGTCACCGGGGTAGGGCTCGGCGCAGCGCAGGACGCCACGCAGGTCGGTCGAGCGTTTGCCGACCTGGTCGACGAGCGCGAGCGAGGTCCGGATGCGCTGCAGGGCCAGCGGCGGCGTACCGGCGGTACCGGCCAGCGCGCTGAGCTCGCGGTGCTGGGCGCGCGCGAAGTCGTCGACGAGGTCGAGCGGCGCGGGGTGGTGCTGGGTGGCGGCGGCGGTGCCCAGGTCTTTCATGCCGAGCCTGGTGTCGCTGTCCATGTCGTTGAGCAGCAGGTCGAGCTGGCGCTGGTCACGGGTGGCGGCCGCGGCCTCGGCGAGGCGGTTGCGCGCGAACTCGAGGTGGAGCTGGCCGCGAGCGACGGCCGAGCGGGCCAACGTGAGCTGAGCGGTCTCCCGGCTCCGTTTGACGCCGTAGAGCGCGTCACCGGGGTTGGCGGCCGAGCTGGCGAACCCGACCCCGGAGAGCGCGACCAGCCCGGCGAGCGTGCCGCTGATTACCGTCACGCGGCGCGGAACCCGGCGGCGGGCGCCGGGGAACGGATGGAGCAGGGCGGGCTCGGCGTCGACCGGCGGAGGCGGGCGGAAGCCCGGTTCGGCGTTGATGCCGTGGACGGACGCCACGGCGATCAGCCGCTGGCGCAGCCGGTCGCGGAACTCCTCGTCCGGCCGCACCTGGGAGCCTGCGCTCGAGAGCCGCTCGGCCAGCCGCACGAGGTCGGTGACGTCCTCGGCGGCGCGGTGAGCCCCCACTGAGTGCGCAGGCGCCGCGTGCTGACCGGTATGTCGCGAGCGCCCGGGGTGGTCGATCGCCCGAGCGCCTCGGCGCGTCGACGTCCGAGCGTTGAAGTCCCGCGCCCGACGGCGTTCCGCTGGGCTCAACATCACCGTGGGCACCTCCTCTCCGCCCCCCACGAACCGGCATCACCGGACCGAGGAACCGATCGCCTCGGCACCCCGGATAACGCGGCGCGCCGTCCGCGGGTTACGGGGGCGACGGGGGTCACGGCGTGAATCCCTCCGGGAGCAGGCGGCCGAGCGTTCTCACCGCCCGGTACTGGAGTGCCTTGATGGCGCCGTCGTTCTTGCCCATGATCTGGGCGGTCTCGGTGACCGAGAGCCCTTGGAGGAAACGCAAGGTGATGCACTCCTGCTGTTCGGGGTTGAGGCGGCGGACGGCGTCGAGCAGCGTGGCGTTGTCGAGCCGGGTGAGCACCTCGGCTTCCGGGCGGCCCTCGGGCCCCGGGGCCTCGTCGTCGGCCTCGAGCATGTCCGCCGTGGTGACTTCCAGGCGGGCGCGCGCGGACTTGTAGTGGTCGGCGATCAGATTGCGGGCGATGGTGACCAGCCAGGCGCCCAGATCGCGTCCCTGCCAGGTGACGCTGCCGATGCGCCGCAGCGCGCGCAGCCAGACCTCACTGGTCAGGTCCTCGGCCACGGTGCGGGAACCGATCCGGTACGAGATGTACCGGTAGACCGTGTCGAAGTACCTGTCGTAGATCCGGGCGAACGCCTGGGGGTCACCGGCCTGCGCCTGCCGCACCAGCTCCCAGACGTCCTCGCCGTCGAGGTCGGGTGCGGTGACCGGGGCCTGGCCGCGGCCGGTGCTACGGGTCGGGCGGGGGACGTGATTGCGCTGCTCGGGATCCTCCGGGCCCGGCCCGGTACCGATGGCGACGCCACCCGTGGTCTCCGCGTCGACCGGCCGGCGGGGAGCCGGGTTGCGCAGCGCACGCGAGCTCGGCCGGCCCGGCCGGGTGGGGCGCGGGTCGGCGCGGTGCGGCTCGGCGCCGGGCACGTCGGGTTCCGCGCCCGGCTGGGCCGGGAGCGTCGGTGCGGTGCCGGTGCCGGTGCCGCTCGCCGGGAGCGCGGGTAGCGGCAGCGCGGCGGTCGGCGTGCTGTCGGCATCGCCGTCCGCACGCGGAACCGACATGGCACCGCGAGCCCACGGGATCCGTGCGCCCTCCCGCCGGCCGGTGAAGCAGCGTAGGCCGGGCGCGAGCCCGGACAAGCCGGCCCGGCTGGCCAGCGTGGTGCGGTTGCGCAGGTCGACCAGCGCTTTCCGCAGGTCGGATAGGTCGAGGTCCAGCTCGATGCCCCCCGGCAACGCGCCGTACCCCACCGTCCCGCCGATCATGACCGTCCCCCCAAATGGCCCGCCGCGATCGTCGGAGAAGCCGCGAGCAACGGCTTCGGTTGAGCGGTTGGACGGTGTCCGGGCGGACCGATTACTGAATGTACGTATCTAGTAACGGAGAGATCATACTTTCCCCCAGGCTCTCGCCGCGTTGGGGACGCACACACCACGACATTTCTTCCATTCCGGCCCCCTTGTCGTGCACTGCGGCACATCCTGGCACTGCCGCACCACTCAGAGTTGCAAAAAGTAGTGACCGCCCCCGTACTGGGGACAGCGGCGCGCCAACATGCCCGTGATTGGCCCCCGAACGTCCCTCGGAACGCATCGGACTCAGCCATCCCTCTCGTGACGGACAAGCGTCGGACTCCGGGGGTGGCAAACTTTTGTCATGGCCGCCTCCGATCACGCCGTGACATTGCTGACGCGCGTCGGCTGTCATCTCTGCGACGACGCCAAGGACGTGATGGCGCGAATCGCCGCGGACACCGGCGTCGCCTGGAACGAGGTGGACGTCGACGCGGACCCGGAGCTGGCCTACGAGTACGGCGACCGGGTGCCGGTCGTTCTGCTCGACGGCAAGGAGCACGGGTTCTGGCGGGTGGAGGAATCGCGGCTGCGGCGCGACCTCGCGCGCTGAATCGAGATGACCGGCAGGTTAACGGGCGGGTTGTGACGGGAAGAACACCAACGGTATTTGTGTCGCTCGTCACCGAGCCCCTGGCCTGCGGTGTCGACTTTGTGCAAGCGTTCACAAGCGGCTACGGTGAACGTCGAGCGCTGAACGCCACTGGACAGGGCCCTAGGGGTTTTCCCGGTACCCGGCGGGGCGAGACAGCGCGACCATTCAGTCGGCGTCCGCACCGTCGAGGAGACCGATGTCGTCCGGAAATCGTCCGCGCATCCGCGCCGCGGGGAGACCCCGCGGTGTGCCCGAAGCGACGGTCGCCCGGCTACCGGTCTACTTGCGCGCGCTGCACGCCCTCGCCGACGCCGGTCACGACACGGTGTCCTCCGAGGAACTCGCGGTGGCGGCCGGCGTCAACTCGGCCAAGCTGCGCAAGGACCTCTCCCACCTCGGCTCGTACGGCACGCGCGGGGTCGGGTACGAGGTCGCGCTCCTCGTCGACCAGATCTCCCGGGCGCTCGGTCTCACCCAGCGCTGGGCCGTGGTACTCGTCGGCGTCGGAAATCTCGGTCACGCGCTCGCCGGTTATGCCGGCTTCGCGTCCCGCGGGTTCCGGATCGCCGCCCTCTTCGACGCCGACGCCGAGCGCGTCGGCGAGCGCATCGCGGGCCAGGACATCCGGCACATCGACGACCTCGACCGGGTCGTCGCCGAGGAGCAGGTGTCCATCGGGGTGATCTCCACGCCGGCCGACGCGGCTCAGGAAGTGGCCGATCGGCTGGTCGAGGCCGGGGTCACGAGCATCCTCAACTTCGCCCCGTGCGTCCTGCAGGTTCCGGACGGTGTCGACGTCCGCAAGGTCGATCTCGCGCTGGAACTGCAGATCCTCTCGTTCCACGAGCAGCGGAAGGCCGACAGCGCCGGAACGGTTACCCCACTGCCGGCTTCACACGTCGACGCCCGGGAGGTCGTCGGCCAGTGAACGGGTATCGAACCGGGAGCACCGAGCGGAGCGTGCACCAGGCATGAGCGTCGTCGTCGTCGGTCTGAACCACCGCACCGCACCCGTCCGCCTGCTGGAGCGGGCGTCGGTGCCGTCGCCCCAGCTCGGTGGTGTGCTCGCCGAGCTCATCGGCGGCGCCAACGTGGCCGAGGCCGTCCTCCTCTCCACCTGCAACCGGGTGGAGGTGTACGCCGCGGTCAACACGTTCCACGGCGCGCTCCACGAGATCGGTCAGGTGCTCTCCAACCGCACCGGCGTCCACATCGCCGAGTTGGCCGACCACCTCTACGTCCACTACTCCGACGCCGCCGTCCGCCACGTCTTCTCGGTCGTCTCCGGGCTCGATTCGCTCGTGGTCGGCGAGCCGCAGATCCTCGGCCAGCTCCGCGACGCGTACAACGCCGCCGACGGCCACGGTGCCCCCGGCCGGGTGCTGCACGAGGTGATGCAGCAGGCGCTGCGGGTCGGCAAGCGCGTCCACACCGACACCGACATCGATCACGCCGGGCAGTCGGTCGTCACCGCCGCGCTGCGGCTGGGCGCCGAGCGGGTGGGCCCGTTGGCCGGGCGCCGCGCGCTCGTCGTCGGCGCCGGTTCGCTGGGGGCGCTGGCCGCCGCGACGCTGCAGCGTGAGGGCGTCGGGCAGATCACGGTGCTCAACCGCACGGCCGACACCGCGCACCGCGTCGCCGCCGGTGTGGGTGGACGGGGCGGCGACCTGACCGGCCTGCGCGACGCGCTCGCCGAGGCCGACGTCATCGTCAGCGCCACCGGCTCCACCGAACCCGTGCTCACCTACCAGGACGTGTCCGCGGCCATGACGGTCCGCGGCCCGTCGGCGCCCGACCTGGTCGTCCTCGACCTGGCGGTACCCCGCGACACCGAGCGGGCGGTCGACATGCTGCCGGGCGTCGTCGTGCTCGACATCGAGGCGCTCACCGTCGCGCTGGCCGACGCGCCGGCCTCGGCCTCGGTCGATCAGGCGAAGGCGATCATCGAGTCCGAGGTGCAGGCGTTCGCGGCCTGGCAGCGGGCCGGGGAGGTCGCTCCCACCGTGGTCGCGCTGCGTGCCCGCGCCGACCAAGTCGTCGCCGGCGAGCTCGACCGGCTGCACAGCCGGCTGCCGAACCTGGACGAGGCCTCCCGCCGCGAGGTGGAGAAGACCGTCCGCCGGGTCGTGTCGACGCTGCTCCACACGCCCACCGTGCGGATGAAAGAGCTGGCCACGGCCCCTGGCGGCGACCGCTACGCTGCGGCGGTCCGCGAACTGTTCCTGCTCGACGGCCACGCGCGGCCGGCCGCCGCGGTGACGGTCGACCCGGCGGGGCCGGACGGGAACCCCTGGGTGCTGAGTAACGAGAGCGGTACGGCCGAGAGCGAGGCACAACGATGAGCAGGGCGCTGCGCCTGGGTACGCGGGCTTCGAAGCTCGCGCTGGCCCAGTCGGGCGACGTCGCCGAGGCGATCACGGAGGCCACCGGCCGCGCCGTCGAGCTGGTGCACATCAGCACCGAGGGTGACCGCGACCGGACGACGCCGCTGACCCAGATCGGCGGCACCGGCGTGTTCGTGTCCGCGCTGCGTGACGCGCTGCTCGCCGGTCAGATCGACATCGCGGTGCACTCCTACAAAGACCTGCCGACCGCGCCCGCCAACGGCCTGACGATCGCCGCGGTGCCGGTGCGTGCCGACAGCCGGGACGCGCTGATCGCCCGCGACGGCCTGACGCTGGACAAGCTGCCGGCCGGCGCCCGCATCGGCACCGGCGCGCCGCGCCGCATCGCGCAGATCCTCGCCGCCCGGCCCGACGTGGAGTGCGTGCCGATCCGCGGCAACGTCGACACCCGTCTGGGCAAGGTCATCAGCGGCGAGCTGGACGCGGTCGTGCTGGCCGTGGCCGGTCTGGCCCGGCTCGGGCGCGCCGACGAGATCACCGAGGCGCTCGATCCGGCCGTGCTCGTGCCCGCGCCGGCCCAGGGCGCGCTGGCCATCGAGTGCCGCTCCGACGACGTCGATTTGGTCGAACTGCTCGGCGCACTCGAAGATGCACATGCCCGTGCCGAGGTGATCGCCGAGCGTTCGCTGCTCGCGACACTCGAAGCCGGGTGCAGCGCACCGGTCGCGGCCTGGGCCACGGCCACCACCACTGAGCTCACGTTGCGGGCGCGGGTCGCGTCGCTGGACGGCACGAAGGTGCTGACCGACGCACGGACGATCTCCGTCTCCCGCCCGCATGACGATTTGCACACCGACGCCGAAGCGGTCGGCCGGCAGCTCGCTGTCGACCTCCTCGCTGCCGGCGCCGACACCCTAATGGGGAGAACCGCATGACCCGTCGCTCCACGACTGGCCGGATCACGTTCGTCGGGGCTGGCCCCGGCGACCCGGGGCTGCTCACCCGGCGTGCGCTCGATGCCGTCGCCGACGCCGACCACATCCTGCACGACCGGTCGCTCCCGGCGACCCTGCTGGCCGCGGTGATCGCCGGTGCGCCGGCCGAGGTCGAGGTCAGCGTCGCCGAGGGTGCTGCCGGCGACGTCGCCAAGGTGCTGCTGTCCGGAGCCCGCTCCGGTCGCACGGTCGCCCGTCTGGTCGCCGGCGACCCGCTGACCGCGGAGTCGATCGTCCGCGAGGTGCAGGCCGTGGCCCGCACGTCGGTGCCGTTCGAGGTCGTGCCAGGCGTTCCGCTCGCGGAGGGCGTCACCGGTTACGCCGGCGCGCCGGCCGGTGGCCTGCGGACGACGGTGGAGGTCCGGGACGTCACCGCGCTCGACTTCGACGCGATGGTCGCGGTCCCCGGAACGCTGACGCTCACGATGGACGCGGGTGACCTGCCCGCCGTCCGTGACGGGCTGCTCGCGGCCGGCATGAGCGGCCAGGCCACCGTGCTGGTGACCGGCGACGGCACCACCGACACCCAGTCCACGTCGGTCTCGACGCTGGACGGCATCGTCGACGCCGCGATCGGCCTCTACGGCACGCTCGTCGTCTCGATCGGGGCCGGGGTGGGCCTGCGCGACAAGCTCTCCTGGTGGGAGTCGCGTCCGCTCTACGGCTGGAAGGTCCTGGTGCCCCGCACCAAGGAGCAGGCCGGCGCGATGAGCGCGCAGCTGCGCGGCTGGGGTGCCATCCCCGAGGAGGTGCCGACGATCGCCGTCGAGCCGCCCCGGACCCCCGCCCAGATGGAGCGGGCGATCAAGGGCCTGGTCACCGGCCGCTACGAGTGGGTCATCTTCACCTCCACCAACGCGGTGAAGGCGGTCTGGGAGAAGTTCGCCGAGTTCGGTCTCGACGCCCGCGCGTTCGCCGGCGTCAAGATCGCCTGCGTCGGCGACGCCACCGCGAAGGCCGTGGAGGCGTTCGGCGTCAAGGCCGAGCTGCTGCCGACCGGTGAGCAGTCGAGCGACGGCCTGCTGGCCGACTTCCCGCCGTACGACGAGGTGCTCGACCCGATCGACCGGATCCTGCTGCCGCGCGCCGACATCGCCACCGAGACGCTTGCGGCCGGCCTGATCGAGCGTGGGTGGGAGGTCGACGACGTCACCGCCTACCGCACCGTCCGGGCTGCTCCGCCGCCCGCGCCGATCCGCGACGCGATCAAGTCCGGCGGGTTCGACGCGGTGCTGTTCACGTCGTCCTCCACCGTGCGGAACCTGGTCGGCATCGCCGGCAAGCCGCACGCGCGGACGGTCGTGGCCTGCATCGGGCCGAAGACCGCCGACACCGCGCGCGAGCTCGGCCTGCGCGTCGACGTCCAGCCGGAGACCGCGAACGTGCCGTCGCTGGTGGAGTCGCTGGCCGAGTACGCGCTCGAGCTCCGGGAGAAGCTGGCGGCGCTGCCGACCAAGCCCCGGCGGGGCGCGAAGGCGCAGGGCCCGACGGCCGGACGGCTCGCACGGTAAGGATTTACCGGTTCAGGTGACGCACCGAACGTCAACTGAACCAGCGAACGCAGGGCCGCGTCCGGCACAGTAGTAGGGCAGGACGCGGCCGGAGAGGGAGATACGGATGAGCGGGACGTTGCGGCGAGCCACGGCCGGTGCGCCGTCACTCGAGAAGCTCTGCCCCGGCCTCTCGCCGGGCAGCGGCGGCGGTGGCGGCGGCTTCCCGAGCGTGCGTCCGCGGCGGCTCCGGCAGAGCCAGGCCATGCGTCGCCTGGTCTCCGAGGTGCGGCTGCACCCCGCCGACATGGTGCTCCCGCTGTTCGTGAAGCAAGACATCCCCGAGGCGCGCCCGATCCGCTCGATGCCGGGCGTCTTCCAGCACTCCCGTGATTCGCTGCGCCGGGCCGCGCACGAGGCGGTCTCGGCCGGCGTCGGTGGGCTGATGCTGTTCGGTGTGCCGTCCGAGCGCGACCACTGCGGCACCACCGACGCGGTGCTCAACGAGTCGATCGCCGACGTGATCGCCGAGGTCGGGAAAGACATGGTCGTGATGAGCGACCTGTGCCTCGACGAGTTCACCGACCACGGCCACTGCGGCATCCTGGCCGCGGACGGCTCCGTCGACAACGACGCCACGCTGCTGCGTTACGCCGAGATGGCGGTCGCCCAGGCCGACGCCGGAGCACACGTGCTCGGGCTGTCCGGGATGATGGACGGCCAGGTCGGGGTCGTTCGGGCGGCGCTGGACGCGGCCGGGCACACGAACGCCGTGATCCTCGCCTACGCGGCGAAGTACGCGTCGGGCTTCTACGGCCCGTTCCGGGAGGCGGTGGAGTCCCAGCTCGAGGGCGACCGTCGCACCTACCAGCAGGACCCGGCGAACGCGGCCGAGGCGCTGCGTGAGGTGGCGCTGGACGTCGCCGAGGGCGCGGACATCATCATGGTGAAGCCCGCGCTGCCCTACCTCGACGTACTGCGTCAGGTCGCGGACGCGGTGGACGTGCCGGTGGCGGCCTACCAGGTGTCCGGTGAGTACGCGATGGTCGAGGCCGCGGCGGCCAACGGCTGGATCAACCGCGAGCAGGTCATGATGGAGACGCTCATCGGCGCCCGCCGAGCCGGCGCCGACTTCGTCCTCACCTACTGGGCCACCGAGGCCGCCGGGTTGTGCGCGGCCCGCTGAGAACGACGCTGCCGAGCGGGCGGCCGGACTTGAGTATCAGTTATACGCGGCGTCCTGCCGCCCGCTCGGCAGCGTCGCGCTCAGCGGGCTCCAGGTTCAAGCCTTGACACGAGCCCTAGCGTGCTTTGCCGGCCAGGCGGCTGGTGATCACGGCCAGGGCGATCGCGGTGGGGATCAGCAGCCAGCCGAGGGTGTCCACGGCCCAGACGAGGCTGGCGAAGCCGGTCGCGAAGTAGCGGCAGGCCAGGAGCAGCGCGAGCGCGGTGCCCAGCCACCCGGCGGCGGTCTTGGCGACCATCATCGGTGACGACGTGCCGCCGCGGCGGATCAGCGCGACGAAGGCCAGCAGCAGGAGCGGGATCACCGCCAGACGGACAGCCCTGGTGGCGGCGCCGCCCTCCTTGATCCACCCGGTGATCGGGTCGGGCACGCCCGACATCACCCGGCCGATCGCCGAACTGGCCTCGAAGGCGCCGGCGAGCCACGGCGGGGAGCTGGGCGAGCCGACGAGCTCCCGGACCGCCGGGGTCTGCGCGACGGCGTCGAGCAGGGCGATCAGGATCAGGACGAGCATCCAGCGGCTCCACGCCCGGCGTCCGGTCGGCGTGCCGATCGGAGGGCACTGGAGGCGCTGCCACGGCACCCGGCGGGGTGCCTTCACCGCTGCTGATCGGGCGTCCCGCTGCGGGGCGGGGTTGCCGTCCGGCCGCAGCGGGCCCCGCTGCCACGGGGCTCGTTGGTGGGGCGCGGCCGGCCCGCCACGGGCGGCCGGGTTGCCGGCCTGCGGGTTGCCGGGTGCTGGGCGTCCGGGGGCGTATCCGGCGGGAGCGTGGCTCGGGCCGCGGACGTCGACGGCCGGTACGGGGGCGGCGGGGCGGGCAGCGGACTTCAGGCGCGCGGCGGCGCCCTGGAGACGGGCGGCGCCCTCTTTGAGCTTGGCGACGGCCAGTTCGGCCGGGGGAACGTCGGGCGCGGGAGCACCAGCGGGCTTCGGCCGGATCAGGGCGACCGGGCGCTCGGAGGAACGCACCGGAACGATCGGAGCGCCCCCGGAACGACGCGCGAACCGGTCGGCCAGGTACTCCACGATGTCCGGCGGTGCGTCGTCGGCCGCGTCGCGCATCCCCGGCGGCGGCGCGTCGGCACTCGTGAACGGACGCGTCGGCGCCGGCCGGTGCCGGATCGCGTTCCCGACCTCCGACGGCAGCCACGAATCCTGCTCGGCGAACGACCCGACCTGACGAACGATCCAGTCCATCGACGGCCGCTCGCCCGGCTCCTTCGCGAGGCACTTCCCGATCAGCTCGGCGAGCCCCGTCGGCAGCCCCGACAGATCCGGCGGCGCGGTGGAGACCCGGTTCGCGACCGCGAACGACTGCCCGGCCCCGAACGGTGCCATCCCGGTCGCCGCGTGCGCCAGCACCGCTCCCAGCGAGAACACGTCGCTGCTCGGCGCCAGCGCCGACCCGGCCAGGTGCTCGGGCGACATGTACCCCGGCGTGCCGAGCAGCGGCCCGTCACCGGTCAGGTCGATGCCCTCGACGGCCTTCGCGATGCCGAAGTCGATCACCCGCGGACCGTTCTCCGAGAGCAGCACGTTCGACGGCTTCAGATCCCGGTGCACGACCCCGGCCGCGTGGATGACCTGGAGCGCCTCGGCCAGCCCGGCGGCCAGCGCCCGGACCGTGTGCTCCGGCAGCGCACCGTGCTCGGTGAGCACCTGGGAGAGCGACTGACCGCGGATGTACTCGGTCGCGAGCCACGGCGGGTCGCCGTCGGGATCGGCGTCGAGCATCGCGGCCGTGTAGGGCCCGCCGACCCGCTGCGCCAGCGCGACCTCACGGCGGAAGCGCGTCCGGAAATCGGGGTTGATCGCGAGGTGCCCGTGCACGGCCTTCACCGCGGCCGGGCGCCCACCGGGCGAACGCCCCAGGTAGACCGTGCCCATCCCACCGGATCCGAGCACGCCGACCAGCTTGTACTGGCCGAGCTGTCCGACGGTCGGTGCACTCACGGACTGCGGCTCCTTCCCCGGTTGACACCTCCATCGTGGCTGCTGAGGTCAAGAAGCGCGACCGTAGGCGTCTGCGAACTCGTAGACACGTTCGACGTATGCCGGGACGCGGTTGTAGCTGAACACCGCCGACGACCAGCCGGAACCCGAGGCGAGGTTCTGCCCGCCCGCGCACAGGTAGTAGCCGGCGGCGAGCGACGCGTCGTCGATGTCATAGGGGTCCGCGCGGCCGTTGTCGTCGGCGTCGACCGCCCAGGCCTTCCAGGTCGCGGGCAGGAACTGCATCGGGCCGATCGCCCGGTCGAACGTGACGTCGCCGTCGAGCAGCCCCTGGTCGGTGTCGGTGACGCGCTCGACCCCGATGCCGGCCAGGGGCACGCCGATGATCGGGCGGCTGCTGGTGCCGTCGGGCTGGAGCGCGGCGCCCCCGTACCGGCCGTGGTTGGATTCGACCGCGCCGATGGCGGCGAGCAGCGTCCAGGAGAGGCGGCAGCGGGGCTTCGCCCGGGCGATCACCGCTTCGGCGTACCCGTACGCCTGGAGCGCCGTCGGCGGGATGTCGAGCTGACGCAGGGCGTCGGCCCAGTGGGCGAGCGCGTCCGCGGGGCGGGCCCCGTCCTGCTCCGGGCGACCGCCGGTCGGGGCCGGGTTCACCGGGGCGCTCGCGGCGCCCGCCTCCGGCAGCGTCGACGGCGCCAGGGCCGGTGCCTCCGCTGACGGGGCCGCCGGAGCGGACGCCAGCGGCGGGGGAGGGGCGGAGAGTTGCTGCGGCTCCGGGCGGGTCCAGCTCCAGACGGCGACGCTGGCGGTGGCCAGGCAGAGAACGAACGCGGCCGCGCCCGCGAGAGGGGCCAGGGAGCGTCGGGAGCGGCTGGGCGGCCAGACGTGCGCGTGCGCGGAACGCTCGTCCGGGGCGAGATCCGGCCAAGGGCTGACCGGAGGCTCCTCGGGCATCTCGCCGAGGTCGTCGACCTCGGCGGGGGCGGGGTTAATGGGGAGGGGGTGCACGGGGACGGGGTGCGCTGGGGTCGGCTCCGCCTGGTGCGTGGGGGCGGTGGAGGTGGGTTGGGTCCGGGCGGGGTCGCCGGCCGGGCTGACCCAGTGGTGCGGCTCGGCGGGGACCGGCAGCGTGTCGTGGTGGGCTGGCCGATCGGGCGCGGCGTCGATGCGGGCGGCCTCGGACCGGGCTTCGAATTCCGCCGCTTCCGAGCGGACGGCTTCCGATCGGGCGGCTTCGGACCGGGCTGCAAAATCCGCGGCTTCCGAGCGGGCGGCCTCGGACCGGGCGGCTTCGGTCTGGGCGGCTTCGGTCTGGGCGGCCCAGGCCTCGGCGTGCTGGGTCCAGGCCACTGCGGCCTGCCGCCAGGGCTCGGCCGACAGCGAAGGAGGCTCGTCGGACGGCGCCCCGTCCGGGTCGGAGCCGGGCGTCTGGTTCAACCCGTCTTCATCGTCATTGCCCATTTTGTTGCGCACGTTCTCAGGGTGCCCTTTCGGGCCGCCCTGTGCACGCTTCGCCGACCGGGTAGTTCAACTCATGTGCGCAGGTCGGAGCACACGTCAAGATGTTCCCATGACCAGCCCCGAACCCTCGGTTCCGCTCGCGACCGTGCGGACCACGCTCGCCGGACTCGTGAGCGACGGTGTCCTCTCGTCCGGCCAGGCCGACCAGGTGAACCGCCGCCTCGCCGCCGCCACGGTGGCGAGCCCGCCGATTCCGGGCGAACACCGGATGCGCACGCGCGTCGTCGAGGTGGCCGGTTACCTCGGCGGGGCGATGGTGCTCGGGGGTGCGGCGTCGATCGTCGTACCGACCTGGGACTCGTTCCCGTCGGCGGCCCGGTTCGCGCTGGCCGTGGTCGCCACGGTCCTGCTGGCCGGCGGCGCCCTCGCCGCCCGGTTCGCGCGGCTCGGGGACGACACGCTCGGAGCCCGGATGCGGTTGGCGTCGGCGCTCGGAGCGCTGGCCTCGGGCGCGGCGGCCACGGCGGCGGCGGTACCGGCGAGCAACTCGTGGGAACTGCTGGCCGCCTCGGTAGCGGCGCTCGTCGTGGCCCTACCCGGTTACGCGCTGGTGCGCGGCGCGCCGCTGCTGGGCACCGCGTGGCTGGCGTCCGCGCTCCTGGTGGCAGACATCCTCGACCGCGCCGGCGTGCAGGACATCCTCCCGTGGGGAATCGCGTACGCGCTCGTCGGCGCGATCTGGATGCTGCTGGCCCTGCCGGTGCGGGGCAATCCCGTCCGAGAGCCGGGCCTCGCGGTGCTGCTCGGCGGCCTGACCGGCTTCGGAGCCGCGGAGGCTGTCACCACCGACGGCAAGGCGTTCGCGCTCGTCGGCCTCGTGATCGGCCTGGCCTTCGCCGCCGGCTGCTTCGCCCTGTACCTGGCGACCCGCCGCTGGCCGGCGCTGGTGCCCGCGGTGCTGATCGCACTCGTCGTGCCGGCCACCGCGCTGGCCCAGATCCTGGACAGTTTCCTGGCCGCCGGCTTCGCGGTCGCTCTGGTCGGCGTGGCTCTCCTGATCGCCGGCGCGGTGGCCCTGCTCCACCGCCGCCCACCCGCCACCATCGCCTGACCCGTCTTCGTCGCCGAGCCCCCGTGCGCAGGTGCCGAGCCCCCATGTGCAGGCGGCGATTACCTTGACAACTTTTATCCTGGATATTTAGAGTCCAGATATGCGGATGGGCGAGGGTGTCGAGTGGGCATTGCACACCTGCGTGAACTTGACCTGGTTGCCGGCCGGGCAGGCGGTGCCGGCGGGCAAGTTGGCGGAGTTCTACGGGCTTCCGGCGGCGTATCTCAACAAGCAGCTGCAGGCCCTGGCCCGGGCGGGCATCGTGTCCTCCACCTCCGGGCCGCGGGGTGGATTTCAGCTCGCCCGTAGCCCGGAGCAGATCACGTTGCTCGATGTCGTCGTCGCGATCGAAGGGCCCGACGAGGCGTTTCGGTGCGAGCAGTTGCTCAAGCGGGGGCCAGGTGCCGATCCCCGCGCCGATTACCGGCAGTCCTGCCTGATCTCCCAGGGGATGCGACGCGCCGACCTGGCCTGGCGGCGGGAACTGGCCGCCCAGACCATCGCCGATCTGCGGGCCGATGTCGAACGCGCCTACCCCGCCACCGGGAACAACACCGTCAATCGATTCGCCGCACTTCGCGCCTGACGAACGGCACCATCCCGTCCGACCCATCAACGGGTGCGTCGCATCCGAGACGACCAGAAGCCCCTCGTCCGAGGGGCTTTTCCCGGGAGGTATTCTAGATGTTCAGTATCCAGAATCTACGGGGCCGCGTCTGGCTCCCCGGCGATCCCATGTTCGACGACAACCGACAGCCCTGGAACCGGGCCGTCGACCAGACCCCGGTCGCGGTGGTCGAAGCCGCCGACGCCGACGACGTCTCTCACCTCGTTCACTTCGCGCGTCGGAACGATCTGGCCATCTCGCCTCAACCCAACGGGCACGGCGCGACCAGCCACACCAACGGCACGATCCTGTTGCGTACCGGTCGGCTCGACGCCATCGACATCAACCCGGTGACGCATCGCGCTCGCATCGGGGGCGGGGTTTCGTCCGGCCTCCTCCAGAGCGCGGCGGCCCGCCACGACCTCACCGGCCTGCCCGGTAGCTCGCCGATCGTCAGCGTCGCGGGGGTCGCGCTCGGGGGAGGGCTCAGCTGGTTCGCTCGCGCGCACGGGTGGGTGGCCGACGCCGTGGTCGCGTTCGACGTCGTGGACGCCGACGGGCGACAGTGCCACGTCACCGCGGATGACGACCCCGACCTGTTTTGGGCGCTGCGTGGGGGAGGCGGCGACTTCGCGGTGGTCACCGGGCTGGAACTCGCGTTGCATCCCGCACCCGACCTCTACGGCGGGCGGGTGCTGTGGGGCGCCGAGCACGCCGCCGAGGTGTTCGAAGCTTTCCGGACGGTCACCGCCGGCGCGCCCGACGAGTTGACCGTCTGGCTCGACCTGCTGCACTTCCCCGGGGCCGAGCCCATGGTGGCCCTCGACACCACCTACCTCGGCGACCCCGCGGAGGTACGCGATCTGTTCTGCGAGCTGCCCACGCCGCTCTCCGACTCCCGCCGCGTGATGTCGGTCGACGAACTCGGGAGCATCACGGCCGAGCCGACGGAGCCGACCGCGGGGGTCTCGCACGCCGAACTGTTGACGGCGCTCGACGATCGCGTCGTGAAGGGGTTGCTGGCCGAGCCGATCGCGCCCCTGCTGAGCGTTCAGGTGCGGCACCTGGGCGGGGCGATCGCCGGCCCCTCGGACAGTCCGCACGGGCCGCTCACCGAGCCCTACGCGCTCTATCTCTTCGGCCTGACCGACGAATCGACGGCCAAGCAGCGTGAGCTGGTCGCCGGTCTACCGATCAGCGGGCGCAAGCCGTACACGTTCCTCGGCCGGGCCGAGACCGCGGCGGATGCCTTCGCCCCGGGAAAGCTGGCCCGGTTGCGCGAGATCAAACAGCACCGCGACCCGACAAACGTCTTCCGCTCGAACTTCCCCGTGAATTGAGACCGTCCGCCCGCACCGGACGTGCGGGCGGACGGTGTGCCGCCGGGCGTGAACCAGGATCAGTGACCTCGGTCGATCCACTCCTGCAGGTGCGGCGCCTCGGCGCCGATCGTGGTCGTGTCGCCGTGGCCGGTGTGCACGACCGTCTCCGGCGGCAGCGACAGCAGCCGGTCGCGGATCGAGTCGATGATCGTCGGGAAGTCCGAGAACGACCGTCCGGTCGCGCCCGGCCCGCCGTTGAACAGCGTGTCACCGCTGAACAGCGCCCCGAGCGACGGCGCGTAGAAGCACACCGCTCCGGGGGCGTGCCCGGGCGTGGCCAGCACCTCCAGCGTCACCCCGGCCACCGACAACTCCTGACCGTCGGCGAGGGCGCCGTCCGGGGCGCGGCCGGGGTGGACCATCTCCCACAGCTCCCGGTCGGCCGGGTTCAGCAGGATCGGCGCCCCGACGTAGGACGCCAGCTCCACCGCGGCGTTCACGTGGTCGTTGTGCGCGTGGGTGCACGCGATCGCGGTGACGGTGCGACCCCCGACGGCGGCCGCGATCGCGTCGGCCTCGTGGGGAGCGTCGATCACCAGGCACTCGGAGTCGTCGCCGACGATCCAGACGTTGTTGTCGACCTCCCACTCCCCGCCGTCGAGCGCGAAGATGCCGGAGGTGACGATGCGGTCGACGCGGGCGGTCACTCGAACACCACGACCGAGCGCAGGACCTCGCCGTGGTGCATCTTCCCGAACGCGTCCTCGACGCCGTCCAGCGGAATCGTCTCGGTGACGAACTTGTCGAGCGGGAGACGCCCCTGCAGGTACAGGTCGATGAGCATCGGGAAGTCACGCGAGGGCAGGCAGTCGCCGTACCAGGAGGACTTCAGCGCACCACCGCGGCCGAACACGTCGATGAGCGGCAGTTCGAGCGTCATGTCCGGCGTCGGGACGCCGACGAGCACGACGGTTCCGGCCAGGTCACGGGCGTAGAACGCCTGCTTGTACGTCTCCGGGCGGCCGACCGCCTCGATCGCGACGTCGACGCCGAAACCGTCGGTCAGGTCCTGCACGGCCTTCACGACGTCGTCGACCTCGCCGGCGTTGATCGTGTGCGTCGCGCCGAACTCGCGCGCCCACTGCAACTTCTTCTCGTCGACGTCGATCGCGATGATCCGCCGCGCGCCGGCCAGGTACGCACCGGCGATCGCCCCGTCACCGACACCGCCGGCTCCCCACACCGCGACGCTGTGCCCGCGGCCGACGCCGCCGGTGTTGATCGCCGCGCCGATACCGGCCATCACACCGCAGCCCAGCAGGCCGGCCACCGCGGGCTTGGCCGCGTCGTCGACCTTCGTGCACTGCCCGGCGGCGACGAGGGTCTTCTCGACGAACGCGCCGATGCCGAGCGCGGGGGACAGCTCGGTGCCGTCGGCAAGCGTCATCTTCTGCTTGGCGTTGTGCGTGTTGAAGCAGTACCAGGGCTGACCACGCAGGCACGCGCGGCAATCGCCGCAGACCGCGCGCCAGTTCAGGATCACGTAGTCGCCGACGGCGACGTTCGTGACGTCGGGGCCGACCGCCTCGACGATGCCGGCGGCCTCATGGCCGAGTAGGAACGGGTAGTCGTCGTTGATTCCGCCTTCGCGGTAGTGCAGGTCGGTGTGACAAACGCCGCACGCCTGGACTTTCACGACCGCTTCGCCGGGGCCCGGATCGGGCACCAGGATGGTCGTCACCTCCACCGGAGCGCCTTTAGCTCGGGAAATGACTCCGCGTACCTCCTGCGTCACTGCGACTCCCCTTCCCGCGCGTGTGCACCGAGAGCGGGACGCCCCGGCGCGTGCGGTGATTGTTACGGGACGATGATCCTCTCCAGAAGCCTACTTACGGAGAGAGCGCCTGTGGACAGGGTGGTCATCGTCGGGGCATCACTGGCCGGCTGGTCGCTGGCCCGTTCGCTGCGGTCGCGGGGGTTCGGTGGGTCGATCGAGTTGATCGGCGAGGAGCCGCACCGCCCCTACGACCGTCCGCCGCTCTCGAAGGCGTATCTGGCCGGTGACCTCGACCTGGACGGCATCTCGCTGCTGGTCGCCGACGAGGACGTACCGGTGACGTGGCGGCTGGGCGTGCCGGCGGTCGGGCTCGACGGCACGTCCGTCGCACTTGCCGACGGGTCCACGGTCACCGGTGACGCGGTCGTGATCGCCACCGGCACCACGCCGCGGTCGTTGCCGTCCGCCGCCGGGCTGCGCGGCGTGCACACGCTTCGTACCTGCGCCGATGCCGACGCCCTGCGCGCGGCGTTCGCGCCCGGCGCCCGGGTCGTCGTGATCGGGGCCGGGTTCATCGGCGCCGAGGTGGCCTCCACGGCGACGAAGCTCGGGGCCTCGGCGACGGTGCTGGACGCCGCGGCCGCTCCGATGGAGCACGCGTTCGGTCCGGAGATGGCCGCGGTGGTCACCGCGTTGCACGGGGCCAACGGGGTGCCGTTGCTGACCGGGGTGTCGGTGGCCGGGCTCACCTCGGCCGACGGGGCCGTCACCGGGGTCTCGCTGGCCGACGGACGGACGCTGCCCGCCGACGTCGTGGTGGTGGGCATCGGCGTGGTGCCCGCCGTCTCCTGGCTCGACGGCTCCGGGGTCGCGCTGGACAACGGGGTGGTCGTCGACGCGGCCGGGCGGACGTCCGTGCCCGGCGTCTGGGCCTGCGGTGACGTGGCGCGCTACCCGTCGGCGCGGGCCGGTGGGCCGATCCGGGTGGAGCACTGGACCCACGCGCGTGAGCACGCGGCGGCGGTGGCGGCCGGTCTGCTCGGTGAGCCGGCCGAGTACGACCCGGTGCCGTACGTGTGGAGCGAGCAGTACGGCGTGATGGTGCAGTTCGCCGGGTTCGTGCGGCCGGGGGACGAGGTCGAGGTGGTGGACGGCGACCCGGCCGAGTACCGCTTCGTGGCCGCCTACCGCCGGGCCGGGAAGCTCGTCGCGGTGCTGGGGGCGCGGATACCGCGGACGTTCGTGCGCCTGCGCCGCGAGTTGGCGGCCGGCTGAGACGACGAGGGGGCCCGGAGGCCCCCTCGTCGCGCGCTCAGGCCTTGAGGTTCAGCGTCAGCGTGTTGCCGTCCCCGGCGAGCAGCGTGGTGAGCAGCGGCGTCAGCAGGCCGCACTTGGTGAAGCCGGGGATCTTGTAGGTGCCGGCCACCGTCGTCGTCCCGAACACGTCGATCGGCGTCGTGTTGGTGAGCGTCGCGCTGGTCGCGGTCTTCGTCGTGCAGCCGGGGCTGACCAGGTTCAGGTTCGGCAGCGCGTCCTGGAAGACCCGCAGCACCTGCAGCTTGAACGTGGTCGTGGTCTCGAGCTTGTTGGCGCCGAGATCGACGGTGCCGGTCAGACCGCCCTGCGGGACGATCCGGACGATCGACGTCGTCGGGATCAGGTTCGCGAGCTTGAGGCGCACGGTGAGGTCGGGGATCTCGGCCGTGCCGGTGAGTGTCTTCGCGTCCAGATCGATCGACGTCTTCACGACCGACGTCGGGATGTCGGCGGTGACCTTCTGCTTGGCGATGAACGTCGTCCCGGTGGTGTTGGCGAACACCAGGTCGACCGGGGCGGCCTGGGCCGGTTGCGCGAGCGCGAGACCGGTCGCGGTCGCCGCCAGCACGGCGGTGAGGGTTGCGAGCAGACGACGACGCACGGGTCCTCCTTGACGGCAGGGGTGTGGCAGCCGTCACCGTACTGACGAGTAACTCCAGTGCGCCAGTGACCATTGGCAAGTTTTAAGGTTCACAAAAACCGGGCTCGGCCGTCCTCCAGCTCGTACACCGCGCCGACCAGCTTCACCGAGCCGTCGGAGACGGCGTCGGCGATCGCCGGGGAGCGTTCGATCAGCAGGTTGATGACCCGGGTGACGTTGTAGGCGATCGCGCGGTTGAGCTGTTCTTCGCTCGAACCGCCCTCGCGCTGGGCCTTCAGCGTGATCGGCAGCACCCGCTCGACCAGGTCGCGTACCGAGCCGGTCGGGTCGAGGTTGCCGGTGGCGGTCTCGGCGGCGGCCTTCAGCGCGCCGCAGGACTCGTGCCCCATCACGACGACGAGCGGCACGTTGAGCTGCGTGATCGCGAACTCGATGCTGCCGAGAACGGCGAAGTCGACGATCGGCCCGGCGGTGCGGCACACGAACAGGTCGCCCAGCCCCTGGTCGAACACGATCTCGGCCGGAACGCGCGAGTCGGCACACCCCAGCACCGCCGCGAACGGCTCCTGCCCGGCCACCAGCTGGACGCGACGGGCATCGTCCTGGTTGGGCCGGGCGGGCGTGCCGGCGGCGAACCGGGCGTTGCCGGCGACCATGAGCGCGTACGCCTCGTCGGGGGTGGGACGGGCGGGCGGTTCGGGCGCAACGGGCAGCGGCGAGACGGACACGGCGGCTCCTCGGGAGACGTCGGGGCTGCGGGGAGCGCGCCCCTGGATTCTGTATACGACGTCCCGGGGCTCTGGGGCCAGGGGATGTGGGTGTCACCACGGTACCCGGCAGGACGTCTACGGCCGGTAGTTGTCACAATGGCTCGGTGAGCTATCCCCAGGACGCGCCCCTCTCGGCCGAATGGTTCGCGCGTGCCAGCACCGTCGTGCCCGGCGGGGTCAACTCTCCGGTCCGTGCTTTCCGGGCGGTCGGCGGCACGCCGCGGTTCATGGCACGCGGTGAGGGCCCTTACCTCTACGACGTCGACGGCCGCAGATACGTCGACCTGGTCTGCTCCTGGGGCCCGTTGCTGCTGGGCCACGCCCACCCCGACGTCGTCGCCGCGCTGTCCGCGGCGGCCGCGAAGGGCACGAGCTTCGGCACGCCGAGCGTCGGCGAGGTCGAGCTGGCCGAGGAGATCGTCGCCCGGGTGGAGCCGGTCGAGCAGGTGCGCCTGGTCAACTCCGGCACCGAAGCCACGATGAGCGCGATCCGGCTCGCCCGGGGCGTCACCGGCCGCAGCAAGATCGTCAAGTTCGCCGGCAACTACCACGGCCACGTCGACGCCCTACTGGCCGCGGCCGGCTCGGGTGTCGTGACGTTCGGGCTGCCCGACACGCCCGGGGTCACCGGCGCCAGCGCGGCCGACACGATCGTGCTGCCGTACAACGACTCCGCCGCGCTCACGGCCGCCTTCGCCGAGCAGGGGCCCGACATCGCCGCGGTGATCGTCGAGGCGGTGCCGGCGAACATGGGAGTCGTCCCGCCGGTGGACGGGTTCGACCTGCTGCTGCGCGAACAGTGCACCGCCGCGGGCGCGCTGCTGATCAGCGACGAGGTGATGACCGGCTTCCGGATCTCGGCGGCGGGCTGGTTCGGCGCGTCCGGCGGACGGGTCGTCCCCGACCTCTTCACGTTCGGCAAGGTGATGGGCGGCGGTCTGCCCGCCGCGGCGTTCGGCGGCAAGGCCGACGTGATGGCCGCGCTGGCTCCGGTCGGCCCGGTCTACCAGGCGGGAACGCTCTCCGGTAACCCGCTGGCCTGCGCGGCCGGCCTGGCCACGCTGCGAGCGGCCACCCCGGAGGTCTACGCGAACGTCGACGCTTCGGCCGGTCAGGTGGCCAGGCTGGCGTCGGAGGCGTTGACTGGAGCCGGAGTGCCGCACCGGGTGCAGGCGGCCGGCAACCTCTTCTCGGTGTTCTTCGCCGCCGAGGAGGTCGTCGACTTCGCCGGTGCCCAGCGACAGGACACCGCGGCGTACGCGGCGTTCTTCCATGCCATGTTGGCTGAGGGCGTCTACCTTCCGCCCAGTGCCTACGAGGCGTGGTTCCTGTCGGCGGCACACGACGAAGAGGCTCTGGGTCGGATCGCGGCAGCGTTGCCTACGGCGGCCCGGGCCGCCGCAGCGTCCCTTACGGAGGCCTGAGAGTGACGGTCACGACCACCGTGCACGTAATTCGCCACGGCGAGGTGTACAACCCGGGCGGGATCCTCTACGGACGTCTGCCCGGGTACAAACTGTCGCCGCTGGGCGAGCAGATGGCGGTGGTCACCGCGAAGCACCTGGCCGATCGCGACGTCACGCACCTCTTCGTCAGCCCGATGGAGCGCGCGCAGCAGACGATGGAGCCGTTCGCCGAGCGGTTCGGCGTCGAGGCGGTCGTCGACGAGCGGCTGATCGAGGCCACGAACCTGTTCGAGGGCAAGCCGTTCGGGCCGGGCGACGGCCTCTGGCGGCACCGGAAGTACTGGCACTACCTGCGTAACCCGTTCCGTCCCTCGTGGGGGGAGCCGTACCAGGAGCAGGCCGAGCGGATGTTCTCGGCCATCACCGACTTCCGGAAGGCCGCCGAGGGCCACGAGGTGGTCTGCATCTCCCACCAGTCGCCGATCGTCATCCTCCGCCGGTTCCTGGAGAAGAAGTCGCTCTGGCACGACCCCCGTCGCCGGCAGTGCGCGCTGGCCAGCGTGACGTCGGTGAAGTTCGAGGACGACGAGGTCGTCGGCGTCGAGTACGCCGATCCCGCCGCCGCCCTGATCGCCCAGTCGAAGACCGCCCAGACCGAGCGAGGCGCCTGAATCCGATGTATGCCCCCTCCTGGCTCCGCCGTTGTGTACCCCTCGTCGCACTGGCCGCACTGGCGGCCTGCTCGACGGGCACGGACGCCGTGGACCAGGCGTCGGGCACCTCGCAGCGGTTCGTCGCCGGGTCGGGGTCGCAGGAGGTGTACGCGGCCGGCGAGCGCAAGGCCGCGCCGAACCTCTCCGGCAAGCTGCTCGACGGGGGTTCCTTCGAGCTCGAGTCGACGCGCGGTGACGTCGTCGTGCTGAACTTCTGGGCGTCCTGGTGCGGGCCGTGCCGGGCCGAGGCCGACGACCTGGAGCGCGTCCACCAGGCCACCAAGGCCAGCGGCGTGCGGTTCCTCGGGATCAACGTCAAGGACACCGAGTCGCGCGCCAAGGGCTTCGACGTCAAGTTCAACATCACCTATCCCAGCCTGGTCGACCCGTCGCAGCGGGTGGCGCTGCAGCTCAAGGCGGCGCCGCCGAACGCGGTGCCGGCGACGATCGTCGTCGACCGCGAGGGCCGGATCGCCGCGGTGTTCCGCAAGGCGCTGCTCGACACCGAGCTGCAGCCGGTGGTCGAGAAGATCGCGGCGGAGAAGCGATGAGCGTCGAGGGCCTGGTCACCGACGGGCCGCTGATCGTCGCGGCCGGAGTCAGCGTGCTGGCCGGGCTGGTCAGCTTCCTCTCGCCGTGCGTGCTCCCGCTGGTGCCGGGTTACGTCTCCTATGTCACCGGGATCGCCGGAGCCGACCTGGACGCCGCGCTGGGCACCGACCCCTCGGGGCGACCGGTGCCCTCCTCGGGTGGGGTGGCGTTGGCCACCCGTCCTTCTCGCACGAAGGTCCGTGGGCGGATGCTCGCGGGGAGCTTGCTGTTCGTCGCCGGGTTCAGCGCGGTGTTCACGCTCATCGCGTTCGCGACCGGTGGCCTCGGCGGGTTCCTGTTCGAACACCAGGCGACCCTGCAGCGGGTGATCGGCGCGCTCGTCATCGTCTTCGGGCTCGGCTACCTCGGGGTGCTGCCCGGCCTGCAGCGTGAAGCCCGGGTGCGGTGGCTGCCCGCCTCCGGCCTGGCCGGGGCACCGCTGCTCGGTGCGGTGTTCGGCCTCGGCTGGATCCCCTGCGTCGGCCCGACGCTCGGTGCGGTGCTCGGCTTGGCCGCGGTCCAGGGCGGAGCGGGGCGGGGCGCGTTCCTGGCGCTCGCGTACTGCGTCGGCCTCGGCGTGCCGTTCGTGCTGTTCGCGCTCGGGTTCCGGCGCCTGCTCGGCGCGTTCGCGGCCGTGCGCAGGCACAGCGTCTGGGTGGTGCGGATCGGTGGTGTGCTGCTGATCGCGGTCGGCGTCGCGCTGCTGTTCGGGTTCTGGGACGACCTGGTGATCTGGATCCGCGGCATCTTCGGCGTCGGCACGGTGGTGCTCTGATGGCCACGCTCGGCGAGCAGGACGCGGTCACCGGTCTCGCGACCGCACCGGAGGACGCCAGCAAGCCCGAGGACCGCCGCGCCGGCCGCGGTCCGATCGGGCCGAGCGGACCGGGCCGGCTGAACGCGCTGCTGGAGGAACCGCGCCGCTGGTGGCGGATCCTCACCAGCATGCGCACCGCGCTGGTGCTGCTGTTCCTGCTGGCGCTCGCGGCCGTCCCCGGCAGCACGTTCCCGCAGCGCGACCTGAACCAGAACAAGGTCGACGAGTACTTCGCCGAGCACCCGAAGCTGGCGCCGTTCCTCGACAAGCTGTCCGCGTTCGACGTCTTCGCCTCGCCCTGGTTCGCGGCGATCTACCTGCTGCTGTTCATCTCGCTCGTCGGCTGCCTCGTGCCGCGCATCCGGGTGCACGCCCGCGCGATGGTCAAGCGGCCCCCGGCCGCACCCCGCCACCTCGACCGCCTGCCGGTCTCCGGGGCGGCCGCGGTGGCCGGTGACCCGTCCGCGATCGCCGACTCCGCCCGGGGCGTGCTGCGCCGCGCCCGCTGGCGCACGGTGGTGCGTACCGAGACGTCCGGCGCGGTGACGGTCAGCGCCGAGAAGGGCTACCTGCGCGAGACCGGCAACCTGGCCTTCCACGTCGCGCTCGTCGGCCTCCTGGTCGGCGTCGCGTCCGGTTCGCTGTGGGGCTGGAAGGCCAGCGTGCTCACGGTCGAGGGCAACGCGTTCTGCGACACCGTCCAGGCCTACGACTCGTTCTCGCCCGGCAGCCGCATGCGTGACGCGGCGCTGCCGTCGTTCTGCGTCCGGCTCGACGACTTCCAGGGCACGTACCTGGAGAACGGCCAGCCCGAGGACTTCCTGGCCAAGGTCCGGTACATCCAGGGCGACCGCGCGTTCACGCAGGACCCCGACACCGAGTACGACCTGAAGGTCAACCACCCGCTGCGGCTCGACGGCGCGAACGTCTACCTGATCAACCACGGCTACGCGCCGGTGCTCAAGTACACCGACCGGTTCGGCACGGTGTTCGAGGAGACGCCGGCGTTCCTGCCTCAGGACGTGCAGCTGACCAGCGAGGGGGCGTTCGTGCTCCCGGACGCCAACCAGGATCCCAAGTCGACCGCCCGCACCAGCGACGTCCAGATGGCGTTCACCGGGTTCTTCCTGCCGACCGCCTCGCTGTCCGGCCCGCCGATCCGGTCGATCAGCCCGGAAGCGAAGGACCCGGCGGTGACGCTCGTCGGTTACCGCGGCGACACCGGTCTGGACTCCGGCATCGCGCGCTCGGTCTACTCGATCGACCAGAACCAGGTCGACAGCGGCGCGCTCAAGTCGGTGGGCTCGAAGAAGCTCTCGGTCGGCGAGGTCTGGAAGCTCGACGACGGCACGACGCTGCAGTTCGCCGGCTACCGCGAGTTCATGACCGTCCAGGTCGGACACGACCCCGGCGAGATGCTCGTGCTGGTCTCGGCCGGATTCATGCTCGTCGGCCTGATCGCCTCGCTCACCGTCCGGCGTCGCCGGATCTTCGTCCGGGTCACCGGCGACGGTGAGCTCACCGTCGGCGGCCTGGCCCGCACCGACCCCGACCGCTTCGCCGACGAGTTCCAGAGCCTCGTCGAACGGATCGAACGCACCGCGCCCGCGAAAGATCGCACCGCACCCGCGAAAGAAGGAGCGTCATGACGGACGCCCAGCTCGCCGACCTCTCGAACACGCTGCTCGTCGTCGCGATCCTGGCGTACACGGTGGCGATGTTCGGCTACGCCATCGAGTTCGCGTTCGGGCGCAAGGGGGTGGTGGCTTCCCGCGCCGAGGCTCCGGCGAAACGGGTGCTCGTCGGCGCCGGAGGCCCCGAGCAGGACGAGACCCCGTCCCCGCCGGCGCCTCCCGCTCCCACCGTCGGGCGCGCGGCCTGGTTCGGGCGGTTCGGGGTCATGGCGGCGGTCGTCGGTGCGCTCGCGCAGGTCGGCTGCCTGGCCGCCCGCGGCTTCGCGGCGGGTCGGGTGCCGTGGGGCAACATGTACGAGTTCGTCTCGGTGGCGTGCGTCGTCGGCACGATCACCTGGCTGGTGGTCTCCGCCCGGCGTCCGGTGCGCTACCTCGGCATGTTCGTGATGCTGCCGGTCGTGCTGCTGCTGGGGCTGGCCGGCACCGTGCTCTACGTCGACGCCGGGCCGCTGATGCCCGCGCTCAACTCGTACTGGCTCTGGATCCACGTCTCCACCGCGTCGATCTCGGTCGGCATCTACCTGATCGGCGGCGTGCTGTCGGTGCTGTACCTGCTGCGTGAGGGGTACGACCGGCGGGTCGCGGCGGGGCGTCCGGCGAATGCGCCCGGGTTCGGCTTCGGCGTGGGGCGGCACCTGCCCGCGGCCGAGGGGCTGGAGCGGATGACGTTCCGCCTGCACGCGTTCGGTTTCCCGATCTGGACGTTCGCGATCATCTGCGGCGCGATCTGGGCCGAGGCGGCGTGGAGCCGGTACTGGGGTTGGGACCCCAAGGAGACCTGGGCGTTCATCTCCTGGGTCGTCTACGCCGCGTACCTGCACGCGCGGGCCACCACCGGCTGGCGCGGCCCCCGGGCCGCCGCGATCGCGGTGCTGGGCTTCGTCACGATGATGATCAACCTCTACGTCATCAACTTCGCGGTGAGCGGGCTGCACTCGTACTCGGGTCTGTGAGCCCTAAGAAAGTGCGCGTCACCCGTATCGGGGTGGCGCGCACTTTTGTGTTCCGGGCCACGTCCCGGTGGTCGTGAAACCTTAATTCTTGGGTTCGTGGATCAGTGGTCGGGCGGTTGTGACGGCTGGCGCTTCGGCTGATCGTCCTTCGGGGTGAGGTCGTCGCGGCGTCGATAGGCGAGCGCGGCCTCGTAGTCGTCCCCCCGGAGCCAGCCGACCACCACCACGTCCTCGTGTTCGGCCTGCTGTGGCATCGAATCGTCCCCCTGGTCCCTCTGTCGTTTCCGACAAATTACCAAAAAAGGACTTTTCAGGGACGTTAGACGACGGGTTAATCAGCCGCCTCGTGGGTACCGGTGATGTGATCGCCCATTCGTCTGTCTACTGTGGTGTATCGGGTCCACCGTTCGGCGGATGCGGCGACGAAACCGCATTAAGGAGCACTTAAGAAGCCGTTCCGGAGTGGACCCACTACGCGTTGTGGTGGTCCCCAGGGCCTTCATTAGGATTCCCACACGAGGCTGGACCGCTCAGTAACAGATGTCATACCGTGTCCCAGTACTTTTCGAGTGTCCGCTGTTCACGGGGGAGTAAGGGAGTGCCGCACCGGTGAGATCCTCTCGGACTCACGCTCGCCGTCCCGTCGTTCTGGCCAGCGTCCTCGCAACCCTTCTGTGCGTGGTGCTGTTACCCGGAGGCGGCGCCAATGCGGCCCCGTCCTTGTCCGAAGCCGAGAAGCAACTCGACGCTCTCGGCGTCAAGATGGACAAGGTCAACGAGCAGATGAACAGCGCCAAGGTCCAGCTCAAGCGGGTCAAGACGCAGCAGGCCGGGCTGAACCGCCAGCTGGCCGCGTCCCAGACCAAGCTCGACGAGGCCCAGGCCGAGGTCGGCAAGATCGCCGCCACCGCGTACCGCGACGGCAGCATGTCGCTCACCTCCGCGATCGTCCGCGAGGGCTCGCCGGAGAACTACCTCGATCAGCTCGCCGCCGTGGAGTGGCTCTCCTCGCGTCAGCGCGACACGATCGAGGAGGCGAAGGCCTACCAGGCCAAGTACGACGCCACCAAGACCCGCGTCGACAACCAGGTCAAGGCGGCGCAGCGGCTGGAGTCGCAGCTCGGCTCCCAGCAGAAGCAGATCAAGAAGGACCAGTCGAAGTGGGAGGAGATCCGCCGGTCGGCGTACGTCAAGAAGTACGGCAGCTCGCCGGCCACGGTCACCTACAACGGCCAGGCCAGCGGTAACGCCGCGGTGGTCGTGCAGTACGCGATGGCGCAGCAGGGTGAGCCCTACGTGTTCGGCGGCTCCGGCCCCAACCAGTGGGACTGCTCGGGTCTGGTGATGATGGCCTGGAAGCAGGTCGGCGTGAACCTGCCGCACTCGGCGCACCAGCAGTACAACCAGATCCCCAAGGTCTCCCGCTCCAACCTGCAGCCGGGCGACATCGTCTTCTTCTACAGCGACCTGCACCACGACGGCATCTACATCGGCAACAACCAGGTGGTGCACGCACCCACCGAGGGCCAGAACGTCCAGGTCGAGAGCATCAACAACATGCCGTTCGCCGGGGCGGGCAGGCCGTAGGTCGCGACTGTCGGTGGGCCATGAATACTTGTGTTCATGGCCCACACCGATCTTCGTGAGTTCCTGAAGCGGCTGGAGAAGGCCGGTGAGCTCAAGCGGATCACCGCGCCGGTCGATCCGACGCTCGAGATCAGCGAGATCACCCAGCGGGTGGTGCGTGCCGGTGGCCCGGCCCTGCTGTTCGAGAACCCCACCCGCGGCGACATGCCGCTGGCGATCAACGTGTTCGGCACCGAGCGCCGGATGGCGATGGCGCTCGGCGTCGATTCGCTCGACGAGATCGGGCAGCGCATCGCGAGCATGCTCAAGCCCGAGCTGCCGCAGGGGTTCAGCGGCTTCCGCGAGGCGCTCGGCAAGCTCACCCAGCTCAAGAACGTCCCCCCGAAGCGGGTGAAGACGGCGCCGAGCCAGGAGGTCGTCTACAAGGGCGACGAGGTCGATCTGAACAAGCTTCCCGGGCTGCAGGTCTGGCCCGGCGATGGCGGGATCTACCACAACCTGGGTCTCACCCACACGAAGCACCCGGAGACCGGCGCCCGCAACCTCGGCCTCTACCGCCTGCAGCAGCACAGCCGCAACACGCTGGGCATGCACTGGCAGATCCACAAGGACTCCACCGCGCACCACGCGGTCGCCGAGCGGCTCGGCCAGCGGCTCCCGGTGGCGATCGCCTTCGGCTGCGACCCGGCGGTGTCGTACTCCGCGACCGCGCCACTCCCCGGTGACATCGACGAGTACCTCTTCGCGGGCTTCCTGCGCGGTGAGCGGGTCGAGATGGTCGACTGTCTCACCGTGCCGCTGCAGGTGCCCGCGCACGCCCAGGTGGTGCTGGAGGGCTACCTCGAGCCGGGTGAGCGTGCTCCGGAGGGCCCGTTCGGCGACCACACCGGGTTCTACACGCCGGTCGAGGATTTCCCGGTGCTGCACGTCGAGGTGATGACGACGCAGCGCAAGCCGATCTACCAGTCGATCGTCACCAGCCAGCCGCCCCAGGAGGACGGCCCGCTCGGCAAGGCCACCAACCGGATCTTCCTGCCGCTGATCAAGTTCATGATCCCCGACATCGTCGACTTCGACCTGCCCGACGCCGGCGTCTTCCACAACTGCTGCATCGTCTCGATCGACAAGCGGTTCCCGAAGCACGCGATGAAGGTGATGAACGCGGTCTGGGGCGCCGGCCTGCTCTCGCTCTCCAAGCTGATCGTCGTCGTCGATTCCGACTGTGACGTCCACGACTACCAGGAGGTCGCGTTCCGGGCCTTCGGCAACGTCGACTACGCGCACGACATCCTGCTCACCCATGGTCCGGTAGATCACCTCGATCACGCCTCCTACCAGCAGTTCTGGGGTGGCAAGCTGGGGGTGGACGCCACTCGCAAGCTCCCGTCCGAGGGCTATCACCGCGGCTGGCCGGAGGAGATGCGGATGAGCCCCGAGGTAGTCGCTGCCGTTGACGCACGTTGGCGGGAGTTCGGGCTGTGAGCACCACCGCCGAGGCGCCCAACAAGGTGAAGGCGTTCCTGCGGCTGGTCATGATCGAGCACTCGGTGTTCGCGCTGCCGTTCGCCTACGTGGCCGCGCTCACCGCGATGCGCACCGAGGGGCCGTCGGTCCAGTGGCTGACGCTGCTCGTGATCACGGTCGCGATGGTCGCGGCCCGCACGGTGGCGATGGCCGCGAACCGCATCATCGACCGGCGGATCGACGCGCAGAACCCACGCACCGCGCAGCGCGAGCTGGTCACCGGTGCGCTGTCGGTGCGTTCGGCCTGGATCGGGCTGGGCGTCGCGCTCGCCGTGTTCCTGGCGTCCGCGGCCTGGCTCGGCTGGCTCTGCCTGGTGCTGTCCCCGATCGCACTGTTCTTCCTGACGATCTACTCCTACGCGAAACGCTTCACCGACTTCCCGCAGGCGTTCCTGGGCCTGGCTCAGGCCATCGCTCCGCTCGGCGCGTGGATCGGCGTCACCGGGTCGTGGTCGTGGGAGGCGTTCGTGCTCGGCCTGGCCGTCGGCACCTGGATCGGCGGCTTCGACCTCATCTACGCCTGCCAGGACGTCGAGGTGGACAAGCGGATCGGTGTGCGCAGCGTGCCGGTGCGGTTCGGCATCGCCGCGTCCCTGCACGCGTCGACGGTCGTGCATGTGGTCACGGTGGCGCTGTTCGTCTGGTTCGGGGCTCTTACCGGCTTCCGCTGGCTCTGGTGGGCCGGAATGGTGTTCACCGCGGTGGTGCTGGCCTACGAGCACGCAATTGTTCGTCCCAATGACCTGTCCCGCGTCAATAGGGCGTTTTTCACCGCGAATGGCGTCATTGGAATTGTTTTGTTTTTGTTTGCGCTCGCCGACCTGGTGATCCTGCAGGGGCTGCGCTGGTGAGGACGCCGTGGGTCGTCGGGGTGTCCGGTGCCAGCGGGACGCCGTATGCGCAGTCGGTGCTCAACGCCCTGCTCGACGCCGGTGAGACGGTCGACCTGGTGGTGAGCCGCGCGGCCCGGCTGACGCTGCTCGACGAAGTGGGCCGGACGATTCGCGACGCCCACTGGGAAGAAGACCTGGAGGCCTGGCTCGGCCGCACTCCGACGGACGTCCGTTACTGGTCGGCCGGAGACCTGGCGGCGGGGCCGAGCAGCGGGTCGTACCCGGTGCGCGGCATGGTGGTGGTACCCGCGAGCACGGCGGCGGTCGCCGGCATCGCGCTGGGCCTGTCGAAGGATCTACTGCAACGCGCCGCGGACGTGAACCTGAAGGAACGGCGACCGCTGGTCGTGGTGCCCCGGGAAACCCCGCTCTCCCGGGGGCACCTCGTCCACCTGCTCGCGCTCCACGACGCCGGTGCAGTCGTGCTGCCGGCCAGCCCGGGGTTTTACGCCGGCACCTCGACGGTGCAGGAGCTGGTCGACTTCGTCGCGGGAAAGGTGCTCGACACTCTCGGCGTGACCCACACGCTGTTCACCCGGTGGCGCGGTGAATTGGGTGCTGCCCGGTCGCAAGCCCCGTCCGCCCACTAGTGCCCGGACGCCCTGCGATCCTCGAGTTCGACATCCGGGTCCCCCGATGCGAGCAGCGCGCGGACCTCGGATTCCCGGAATCGGCGATGACCGCCGGGGGTACGGATGCTGCTGATTCGCCCAGCCGCCGCCCACCGCGTCACCGTCTTCGGGTCAACCCGGAAAAGCGCCGCGACCTCACCTGGGGTGAGTAGACGCTCGCCAACCTCCACTTTCGCCTCTCTTCTCGCCGGTGCGTAATCGCACGTTGATGCGCCCAAAGCGGCGCGGCGTTATTGGTTCGCGAGTCATTCAAGCACCGGAGGTACGGTCGGCGACTGGAAACGGCCAAACTGATCTGTTCGGTCGCGGAAGGTCGATGCGTCACCGATTGTATGGCCAAACCTGGATTGGACGTGTCCGCCGTAGTCGCGGCCCCACGTGACCTGGGATTATGTAGATGAATTCGGCTGGGGGACAGCTGTCGTCGGAACGTGTCGAGGTGCCTTCGTTCAAACCGTTGCTGATCACTGTGTCTGCGGTCACGAATTGTTGAGCAGAGTTCAGCGAGTGAGCTCAGGTCCACAACGAACGGACACCCCGTGGCGGCGGGTCAGCGTCGGATGCGCAAGCGGCTTAGGATGCCCAGGGCGGATACCCCCGGGGGGAGAACTCGTGGACGAGATCGACCGGCGGTTGCTGGACACGCTGCGGAACAGCGGCCGGGAAACGTACGCCGAGTTGGCACGACGGGTGGGGCTGTCGGCGCCGGCGGTGCACGACCGGGTCGGCAAGCTGGAGGCGGCCGGGGTCATCACGGGCTATCACGCCGCGGTGGACACGACCGCGGTCGGCCTGGGGGTGACGGCGCTGATCGGGGTGCTGCAGGCGGAAAGCTCCGAGCAGGACGAGATCGCCGCCGCGCTCAATCGCTTGCCGGAAGTGGAATCCTGCTGGTTCGTGGCCGGTGAGGAGTCGTTTCTGCTCCTCGTGCGCGTTCCCGACGTGGCGGCGCTCGAGCACACGATCGGCCGGCTCAACCGTATCCACGGAGTGGCGCGTACCCGTACGACCGTTGTGCTTTCAACGAAATGGGAAGGCCGCGCGCGTCCGTTGGACGACGCCTAGCCAATTAGCACCCCCGTATTCGTCTGTCTCGCTTCGCGAGACGCCGTTTCAATGCCCCGGCCAACAAAATTCGTTTGACGCCCGGGCGCCCCCACAATTGCTGCGGTGGCGACAATTCAGCGCGTCCTCGCATCGAATGATGTCGGCGTTCGAAATTCGTCATATGAATTTCCGATACCGAGCGTGGTCGACGGATAGGGGGAACGGCTGAGTCGGATTCGGCGGGTCGGTGGATGGCCGAAATACGTGTGGATGCTTTCTTGATCGAAATAGCATGCTCCTAAAAGCGGATAAATTACGAGGTGGGAGCAGCAGGTAGGTCTCCGGCCCGGAACGCGCCCACGCGTCTGGCTATCGTGACCGTATGACCGCGATCCCTACCGCATCCTCCGCATTGGTGACGCTGAGCGACATTCAGGCAGCAGCTGCCCGGATTCGGGATTTGGTGGTGCGGACACCGCTGCTGCCGTGCGTCTGGGGAGAAGCCGGGCGTCCGCTCTGGCTCAAGCCCGAAAGCCTGCAGGCGACCGGCGCGTTCAAGCTCCGCGGAGCCAGCAACGCGCTCGCGCAACTCGACGCCGACCAACGCGCTCGCGGCGTCGTCGCCCAGTCCAGCGGCAACCACGCCCAGGCCGTGGCGTACGCCGCGGCGCGCCTCGGTATACGGGCGACGATCGTCATGCCCGACACCACGCCGGCGGTGAAGCTGGAGGCGACACGCGGGTTCGGCGCCGAGGTCGTGATCGTGCCGCCGGCCGAGCGGGACATCCGGCCGCTGGAACTCGTGGCCGAACACGGTTACGCCCACATCCCGCCCTACGACGACGCGCGGATCATCGCGGGGCAGGGCACGGTGGGGCTGGAGATCGCCGCCGACCTCGAAGCGGACCTCGTCCTGGTGCCGGTGAGCGGCGGCGGCCTGATCTCCGGTGTCGCGACCGCGATCAAGGAGCTCTCCCCCCGGACGCGGGTGATCGCGGTCGAGCCCGAACTCGCCGCCGACGCCTACGAGAGTTTCCGCAGTGGCGAGCGGGTCGTCTGGACACCCGAGCAGACCTACCGCACGATCGCCGACGGACTGCGGACGACGTCGGTGGGCGTGCTGCCGTTCGAACACATCCGCCGCTACGTCGACGACGTGGTCACGGTGTCCGAGGAGGAGATCGTCGAGGCGACCCGGGTGCTCGGACAGAAGTCGCGGCTGGTCGTCGAGCCGTCCGGAGCGGTGACGACCGCCGCCTACCTGTTCCGTTCGTCGGCGCTGCCGGCCGGGCGGACGGTCGCCGTCGTCTCCGGTGGGAACGTCGACCCGGCGAAGTACCTGGAGTACCTCGGTGGGCAGTGACCGGGACTGGATCGACGAGGCCGTGCGCAAGGTGGAGGCCGATGCCAACCGGTCCGCCGACACGCACCTGCTGACCTTTCCGCTGCCGCCGGGGTTCGAAGGGCTCGACCTGTACGTGAAGGACGAGTCGACGCACCCGACCGGGTCGTTGAAGCACCGGCTCGCGCGGTCGCTGTTCCTGTACGCGCTCTGCAACGGCTGGATCCGCGAGGGCACCACCGTGGTCGAGGCGTCCTCGGGCTCGACCGCGGTCAGCGAGGCGTACTTCGCCCGCATGCTCGGGCTGCCGTTCGTCGCCGTGATGCCGGCCCGCACCAGCCGGGAGAAGATCGCGCTCATCGAATTCCAGGGTGGACGCTGTCACCTCGTCGACGACCCGTCGCACGTCTACGACGAATCGCGCCGGCTGGCCGCCGACCTCGACGGCCACTACATGGACCAGTTCACCTACGCCGAACGGGCCACCGACTGGCGGGGCAACAACAACATCGCCGAGTCGATCTTCGGCCAGCTCGCGGCCGAGCGGCACCCGGTACCGCGCTGGATCGTCGTGGGCGCCGGAACCGGCGGCACCAGCGCCACGATCGGCCGCTACCTGCGGTACCGCCGGTTCGACACGCGCTTGTGCGTCGTCGACCCGGAGAATTCGGCCTTTCTGCCGGGCTGGTCGGTCGCCGACCCGAGCGTGACCACCGCCCGGGGTTCGCGGATCGAAGGAATCGGACGGCAGCGGGTCGAACCGAGTTTTGTCGGCGGGGTCGTCGACCGGATGATCAGCGTGCCCGACGCCGCCTCGATCGCCGCCGCCCGCTACGCCACGCGGCGGCTCGGCCGGCCGGTGGGCGGCTCGACCGGAACGAACCTCTGGGGCGTGTTCGCGCTGCTCGACTCGCTGCGGGGCGGCACCGGCAGCGTCGTCACGCTGCTGTGCGACGGGGGCGAGCGTTACGCACGCACCTATTACGACGACGAGTGGCTGCGCGCCGCCGGACTGGACCTCGGTCCGTACACCGAGACCCTCGAGCGCTTCGACGAGACCGGTGAGTGGGTGAGCCCAACCGCGTGAACCGCTGGCTTTGGCACCGGGCGCAAGGCAGCATTGTCGGGGAGTGGTCAGTAGTTGGGCGCCGGGCCTGAGCTAGCGGGGACGACGGTGACTGGAAACGTGCCAGGACCGCCGCCGGTGGGTGCGGCGGGGGGCGGCCACGCCGACCTGGTGTTTTCGCTGGTGGCCAGGCAGCCACTGGTGCTCGTGGTGGGGCCGGCCGGTGCGGGTCGCAGCGCCGCGCTGACGATCCTGGCCGGCCCGGCCGCCGGTGGCACGATGATCGACCTCGGTGCGCTCTGGATGGCCGTCGACCCGCCGGCCGACCGGCCCCGGACCGTGCGGCTCAACGGCGCGCCCTCGGCGGCCGGGCGGAAGGGCTGGGAAGCGATCGCCGGCGCGATCGGCGCCGTTGCGGCTCCGCCCGCGGTCGTGCTCGTCGACACGTTTCGGGGTCTCTCCGCCGCGCTGGGCGGCGCGGGTGCGGCGGAGACGGTCAGCGCGCTGGTGACGCCGGGGCGCACGGTCGTGCTGGTGCTCGACGACTTCGCCGAGGCGGAGGCGTTCGGCGCGCTCGCGTTACGCCACGGCGCGGTGGTGAGCGTCGACGAGCAGGCGATCCGCGGGGTGCGGCCGGTCACCGAGCTCGTACCGGACGCCCGGCTCGGTCCGGCCGCCCCCGAAGTGCCGCCGGCGCGCCGGGCCTGGTCGGAGGCGGCTTCGGAGCTGGCGAAACCCGTGGGGGTCGGGGTGTCGGAGCCTTCCGAGGAGCCGCCACCGACGACGACCGGGCGTCGGCGGTGGTGGCGGCGGTCCGAGCCGCTGGCTTCCGGACCGGCGCTCGACGTGTCCGTGACGGTGGTGGACACCGAGGGGGAGCCGGTGAGCCGAGCCCTCGCGCCGGGCGGGTACTACCTGATCCGGATCGCGATGCTCGCTACGGGATCACCCGGTGACGTCGAGGGCTGGGTGCAGGTGTCGGCCGTCGCCGAGGCCGTCACGGTGCCTCCCGGGCCGCACCCGATGTTCGTCCCGCCGCACGGGCCGGCCTGGACCTGTCCCTGCCCGCCCGACGGTGAGCACAGCTGCCTTCCGCACGAGCGGGCCGAACGGCTCGAGCTGCCGTTCGTCGCGCCGCGCCGCCCGGACGTCTACCGCGTGCACCTCGCCGTGCGTCACCGGGCGGCGGTCGTCCACCAGAGCCGGCTCGATCTGACCGTCGACGGCGATCGTCACCTCTGATCGCGGGTGGCCAGCCCTGGGTAGTCGACCACGAAGCCCTCCCGGTCGACGGTGATCTGCACGCGGTAGTCACCGGAGCGGTACCCGATCTCGCCGTCCCCCGCGACCGCGTACCGCTGCTCGTTGCTGATGACCGACAACGACGGCAGCTGCACGAACGCCACGTTCAGCTCGAACTCCGCGCCGACCGGCTGGTTGAGCAGGTCGAGGCGGCGGATCGGGAGTGTATTGGTCAACGGCGAAAACGCGATGTCGACGTCGAGCGCGTCGACGATCCGCTCCGGGTACTCGGAGCCGGCCGGGGAGCCGTTCAGCGTGCCGGTCTCGCTCGCCCGGACCTTCCACTCGTCGCGGGCGGACTTCCGCGTCATCCGCAGGGAACGGGCCCAGCCCTCGCCCTCGGTCTGGATCTCCAGCGAAACCGTGGCCCAGCTCTCGTCGGTGGCCAGCGTGTAATGGCTGGTGTAGGGCTCGGGCTCCGCGCCGAGTGCCCAGCCGCGGGCGCGTAGGCCACGATCGGTGTGGACGACCGCGAGTTCGGCTCCGAATCCCACCCGGTTCCATGCGAAGGTGCCCATGGTGCTCACCCTGCCACGGATCATGGGCCCATGGATCTCTGGGCTGATCTCGACGAACTCCGGCAGCGGCGGAGCGAGAAGTGGCGGCGGTACCCGGCTGACGTGCTGCCGCTGTTCGTCGCGGAGATGGACACGAAGCTGTCTTCGTCGATCCGATCAGCTCTCGATGCGGCCTTGGACGTCTCCGACACCGGGTACGCGCAACCGGATGCGCTGCCCGCGGCCTACGCCGGTTTTGCCGGGCGGCGGTGGGGCTGGCATCCCGACCCGGCCGCGATGGCGCTGATGCCCGACGTCGCCCGAGCGGCGCGGACCGCGATCGAACTGGTGTCGTCACCGGGTGACTCGGTGGTGATCAACCCACCGGTGTACCCGCCGTTCTTCGAGTGGCTCGAGATGACCGGGCGACGCCTGGTGTCGGTGCCGCTGCGGTCGGGACGGCTCGATCTGTCCGGACTGGAGGCGGCGTTCGCCGGCGGCGCGCGCGTGTACCTGCTGTGCAACCCGCAGAACCCGACCGGCACCGTGCACACGCGTGAGGAGCTCACCGAGGTGTCGTCGCTGGCCGCCGAGTTCGGCGTCACGGTGATCTCGGACGAGATCCACGCGCCGCTGACGCTCGGCGAGGCCCGCTTCACCCCGTACCTGTCGTTGGAGGGCACCGGTGACGCGTACGCCGCGGTGTCGACGTCGAAGGCGTGGAACCTGGCCGGTCTGAAGGCCGCGCTGCTGGTCGGAGGGGAGCTCGCGGGCATTCCGGAGGACACGGTGTCCTCGACCGGGCACCTCGGGGTGATCGCGTCGATCGCGGCGCTGACCTCCGGCGACGCGTGGCTCGACTCTCTCCGCGCCGAACTGGACGTGAACCGGCGGTGGCTGGCGTCGGCGCTGGCCGAACTGGGCGTGGGCTACCACACGCCGGACGCGACGTACCTGGCGTGGCTGGACCTCCGCGACCACGGGCTCGGCGACGACCCCGCTCCGGTGGTGCTGGAGCGGGGCCGGGTGGCGCTCTACCGGGGCCTGGATTTCGGCCCGGAGGGCGCCGGTTTCGTGCGTCTGAACTTCGCGACCGCACCCGAGATCCTCGCCGAAGCGGTGGACCGCCTGGGCCGGGCCCTGCTCACGACAGGACGCCGTCCAGGACGGACATGATCGTGTCCCCGGCCACGATCGCGATCCCGGCGCCCACGGCCACCGCGACGACGAGCACGATCGCGACGACGAGCATCGTGCGCCGGTTGTTCGACTCGGGCTCGGGCGGAACGTTCTGCTGGGCGGACGCGGGCCCGAGCAGCGCACCGGCGAGCGACGAGGTGTGCTCGGGGTTGGGTGTCTGATCGGGGTCGTCGAAGGACGGAGTCTGTTCTTCCGGGGACTTCGGGGGGACGCCGTTCGGGTAGGCGGACCATCCCGGCTCGATGGTCCAGCCGGGCCGGAAGACGGTAGGCATGTCCGGGTCGGCGTGGTCAGTCGGAGCGACGAAGTTCGGAGGCGCCGGGACGTCGCCGTCGTGGGGCGCGGAGGGGCGGACGGGGACCGACGCTTTGCCGGCGTTCGGGGCGGCGGCGGTCGGCGGTGCGGGCACGGAGGCTTTGCCGGCGTTCGGGGCGGCGGGGGTCGGCGGTGCGGGCACGGAGGCTTTGCCGGCGGAAGCGGCCGGAGGGTTGGGGTTCGGGGCGCCGGAGGCTGGGGGTGGGCTGATCAGAGTCTGGTCGACCCGCGCCGACCCGGCCGGCGACTGGTGCACAGCGGTCTGGTCCGTCCGAGCAGACGGCGCCGGCGTGACCGGCGACTTCGGCACGACCGTCTCCTGCGAGGCGTCCTGCCCGGTCGCCGCCGGAGCGGTGTCGTTCTCACTCGATCCCTGGGCGGTTCCGCTCCCGGCGCCGGGAGCTGCGGCCTCGGCGCTCGCCGGAGCTTCTGTTGAATCGCTCGCTACGACCGTCGGGGAGACCGGTGCCGCAGAGCCTTTCGCCACCGGCGCGCTAGATCCCACCGCAGAGGCGGGAGTGCCCGATGGTGCGCTGGATGCGGAAGTGCCCGATGGTGCGGAGCCTGTTGCGGGGGGAGAAGGGGGCGTGGCCGAGCCTTTCGCAGCCGAGCCTTTCGTAGCCGAGCCGGCAGGCGTGCCTTTCGTAGCCGAGCCGGCAGGCGTGCCTTTCGTAGCCGAGTCGGCAGGCGTGCCTTTCGCAGCCGAGTCGGCAGACGTGGCGGAGCCCTTGGCGGCCGGGCTGGCAGGTGCGGCGGGGGGCGTGGCGGGCGTGGCGGAGCCCTTCGCGGCCGGGCTGACGGGTGTGGCGGAGCCTTTCGCCGCCGGTCGCCCGGGCGCGGCAGAGCCTTCGTCCACCGGATCGGGCGGCGTGGCCGATCCCCGCGCAATCGGCGCAGATGGTGCGGCGGAACCTCGCGCGGCCGGAGTGGCCGGTGTGGCCGGGCTGGCCGGTGTGGCCGGGCTGGCCGGTGTGGCGGAGCCTGTCGCGGCCGGTGCGGGTGGTGCGGGTGGTGCGGCGGAACCTGCTGAGGCCGGTGCGGGTGGTGCGGCGGAACCTGCTGAGGCCGGTGCGGGTGGTGCGGCGGAGCCTGTTGCTGCCGGTGCGGGTGTGGCGGCGGAGCCTGTCGCGACGGGGGCGGGTGGTGTGGCGGAACCTCGCGCGGCGGGTGTGGCTGGTGTGGCTGGTGTGGCGGAGCCTGTCGCAACGGCCGCGGGTGGTGCCGCGGAGCCTTGCACGACTGGGGCGGCTGGGATGGGTTGTGTGGCGGAGCCCTTCGCGGCCGGGGCGGGTGTGGCGGATCCCGTTTCGGGGGCAAGGGGCGCGGCGGAGCTCGTGGGGGACTGGGGCTTGGCGGAGCCCTCAGCGGGGGTGGCAGGCGACGGGGAATTGTCGGCGGGCGCGCCGGGGCCGGTGGTCGGGCGGGCTTCGGCGAGGCGGGTGATCAGATCCGGGGGGAGGGGCGCGATCCGAGTCCGGGCGTTGCGCTCGACATCATCGGTGTCCTCCACGATCGGCGACCCCTCGGCCGCCCCGATCTCCGAGGCCTCAGCCGGCGCCGCCGGATCGTCGGACTCCGCGGAGCCAGGAACCTTGGCCGAACCGATGGTGCCGACGGGATCCTTCGGCCCTGCCGGTGAGTCGGCGCCGGGGCGCGCCGGTGCCGGGGAACCGGCGTCGGTGGGGGTGGCTCCGGAGGACGGGTCGGTGGGTGAACCGTCCTTGGCCGGTGGGGTCGGCGGCTGGTCCGGGATGACCGGCGGTGTGAAGCGAGACCCACCCGGGAGCTGTGACGGATCGAGCCGTACGGTCCGGGGCCCCTCTTCCTCCTCGGCCATTACTATCTCCCACCTTCCGGTTCGAACGGGCGACCCGCGCAAACGGTGCCATGTGGGAGTGATGATTTCCGTTGGACGGCCGACAGAACCCAGATATCTCGCGACAGTGCCGAAAATTATGGCGTAACGGTCACGGTGTGCGCCTGAATCGTTTCCCGGTGTCAGTGCTGAAGAGGGCAGTGATGCTGGTGGGACTCAGGGCTACTGCGGATCCTGCGGGGAGCGAGGTTCTGCCGGTGGGCTCGGCCCGATCGTCGACGAGGTCTTCACTGCCACCCGGCCACCCTTCGCCCGAGTCGTACCGACCCGCGCGCCCCCGACCCCACCGGCCCGATCGCCGCGAACCTCGCCGGCCCGCGTGCCGCGAACCTCGCCGGCCCGCGTGCCGCGAACCTCGCCGGCCCGCGCGCCGCGAACCTCGCCGGCCCGCGTGCCTCGAACCTCGCCGGGTCGGACACCGCGAACCTCACCGACCCGCGTGCCGCGAACTTCACCGGCCCGCGTGCCGCGAACTTCACCGGCTCGGACACCGCGAACCTCGCCGGCTCGAACGCCACGGAGTCCGCCCGCCCGAGTCCCACGAACTCCGCCGGCTCGAACACCGTGAACCTCGCCGGACCGAGCCAGACGAACCCCGCCCCTCCTAGCAGCGCGCGGCTCGGCTGCCTTGGTGCGGCGGGCGTCGACGGCCTTGGTGGCACCTGCAGTACCCGCTTCACCATCCCGCACCGCGACGGCCGGAGCGGTGCGGTGCCCGGCCGCGCGCGGCCCGGCCGCTTTCCCCGTGCGCGGCCCGGCCGCCTTCCCCGTACGCGGCCCGGCCGCTCGCCGCTCGGCCGCTTTCCCCGCTCGCCGCTCGGCTGCTTTCCCCGTGCGTGGCCCGGCCGCTCTCCCCGTGCTCGACCCAACAGCTTTGCCCGCCCGCGACTTACCGCTCTTTGCCGCCCGCGCATTACCCGCCCTGGTGGCGCGCGTCTTGTTCCCTTCCGACTTCTGCGCATCGCGGATCGCCCGGCTCGGAACCCGCTTGTCAGCGGTCGCACGTCGAGACGTGGATCGATCGGTGGCACCACCACGCGCGGCGGTGCGACCCGAACCCGACCCCGACCCATCCGCATCCACCCGAGCCAACTTCGAACGACCCGAACTAGCCGTATGCCCCTCAGCGTCAGCCGGGACCTCCGACGGCGACGGACTCGGCGACTTGGGCTGCTCCACCATCGGCGTGGCCGTCGCCGGGTCGATCGGCGCCGGCTCTTTCGGAGTCACCACCCGGGGTCGACGGGCGGTGGCCCGCACCGGGGCGTCGGGGCGCAGATCCACGGCCGGCGACCAGTGGCCGGGCCGCCCGGGCACGACGCGCCCCGCGGCGAAGAACTCCGACCACCAGACCGGTGCCACCCGCACCACGTCTCCGGTTGTCGGGGCGTGCACCATCAACCCACGGCCGAGGTACACCCCCACATGGTGGATCGTGTTCCAGTCGGAGTGGTCGGTAGCGAAGAACAGCAGGTCGCCGGGGAGCAGCGCGGTCACCGGGACCGGCTTGGTCATCCGGTACTGCGGCCGGGCGGTGCGGGGCAGCGTCACGTCCGCGGTGGCGTAGGCGGTCTGCACCAGGCCCGAGCAGTCGAACCGTTCCGGTCCTTCGGCGCCCCACTCGTACGGCTTCCCGCGTTGCGCGAGCGCGAAGTTCACCGCTGAGGCCGCGGCTTTTCCGGCGGCCCCGTCGGCGTCACGCAGGTATTTGCGCGCCAGCGCGGCCTCGACGGCGTCACGTTGACGATCGGCTTCGAGCAGGGCCGACGCCCGGGCGGCACGCAGCCGGTGGAGTTCGGCGGCCCGGGCGTCGAGGTCACGCTGGATCGTGGCGACGTGGGCGCGCTGGGCGGTCACGGCGGCGGTGGCCCGGTCGGCGGCGTCGGTGGCGGTGCGCTGTTGCGCTTCGGCCGCTTCGAGGTCGAGCACGGCTGTGGGCCGGCCGAGCATTCCGGTGCGCGGGTCGGCGACCAGACCTTCCGGGCGGCTCGCCTGGGCGATGAACGATTCGCGCGTCCAGGTCGCGGCGGCGGATTCGGCCTGCTCGGTCGAGGTCCGGGCCAGCGTGAGAGTCACCGTGGCCTGGATCTGCGCACGGACGAGCGTGTCGAGCGCGGCGCGGGCCTCGGTGAGCCGTTCGGCGACCGCCTCGGCCGCGGCCGACGCCCGCGCGATCCGCGTGGTGATCGGCTCGTTCGGGCCGTGGTGACGTCCGGTCCTGGCCATCACCGAGTTCGTGGTGCCGGTCGGGACGCCGAGCACGCGGAGCGGCTTCTCGTCCCGCGGTTCGGCGGGGCGGACCGGCGCGAGCTGGTGGTTCAGCGCGTGAACTCCGGCCGGGACGTCACCCCAAGCGGCCCCGCCGCCCGCCAACAGCGTCAACGCGGTCCCGACCGCGATCGACATGCGGGATGCACGAGCGTGATCACACGTGAACAGCGTCGGTTTCCGGTGCGCGCCGCCCATCAGTCGCGGATCCCGTTGCCGGAGTTCCCACCGCTTGCCGGGTGGCCTGAACCGATAAGTCCGTTTGAGCCCACTATGGGGGTATAGCAAAATATGCGTAAACAGTCACGTGCCTGAGTCGCTCCGCGGCCCGCATATGCTGGGCACATGGATTCCGGCCTCAAACGTGAGATCGAGCAGAAGGTACGAGCCGGTGAGCGGCTCTCCTACGACGACGGCGTCGCGCTCTACGCCTGCGATGACCTCGCCTGGCTCGGCGGTCTGGCGCACGAGGTCCGCACCGCGAAGAACGGCGAGACCGTCGTCTTCAACGTCAACCGCCACCTGAACATGACGAACGTCTGTTCCGCCTCGTGCGCGTACTGCTCTTTCCAGCGCAAGCCGGGGGAGAAGGACGCCTACACGATGCGTATCGAGGAGGCGGTGCGGCTCGCGAAGGACATGGAGTCCGAGGGCCTCACCGAGCTGCACATCGTCAACGGCCTGCACCCGAACCTGCCGTGGCGTTACTACCCGCGCTCGCTGCGTGCGCTCAAAGAGGTCCTGCCCGACGTCTCGCTGAAGGCGTTCACCGCGACCGAGATCCACTGGTTCGAGAAGATCTCCGGGCTCTCGGCCGACGAGATCCTCGACGAGCTGATCGACGCCGGCCTGGAGTCGCTCACCGGCGGCGGCGCGGAGATCTTCGACGAGGAGATCCGCCGGCAGATCGTCGACCACGACACCCACTGGGAAGACTGGTCGCGGATCCACCGGCTGGCGCACTCCAAGGGCCTCAAGACGCCCTGCACGATGCTCTACGGCCACATCGAGGAGCCGCGCCACCGCGTCGACCACGTGCTGCGCCTTCGTGAGCTGCAGGACGAGACCGGTGGGTTCCAGGTCTTCATCCCGCTGCGCTACCAGCACGACGGCGCGAAGCCGGCCGACGGCAAGATCCGCAACCGGCTCGAGGAGCGCACGCAGATGGCGTCGCCCGCGGAGTCGTTGAAGACGTTCGCGGTCTCCCGGCTGCTGTTCGACAACGTGCCGCACGTGAAGTGCTTCTGGGTGATGCACGGGCTGTCGCTGGCCCAGCTGTCGCTGAACTTCGGCGTCGACGACCTGGACGGCTCGGTCGTCGAGTACAAGATCACTCACGACGCCGACGGGTACGGCACGCCGAACACGATGCACCGCGAGGGCCTGCTCGACCTCATCCGCGACGCCGGGTTCACGCCGGTGGAGCGGAACACCCGCTACGAGGTGGTGCGCGAGTACGAGGGCCCGACGCCGCTGGCCGAGCGTCGTCGTGAGCCGCAGCCGATGTGGAGCTGAGGATGCGCCTGCACCCGGGTTTTCTGTACACGACCGCGCGGGCCATGGTGTTCGCCGCGTGCGCGCTCGTGCTGTTCGTGATCGGGTTCCGGTCCTGGATGCTGGTGTTCGGAGCGCTGCTGCTCTCCGCCCCGCTGTCGTTCTTCCTGCTGCGCAAGCAGCGGGAAGCCTTCGCCCAGCGGGTCGAGGGGCGGATGAGCAAGCGTCAGACCGAGAAGGCCAAGCTGCGCGCCGCCCTGGCCGGCGACGAGGACCAGCCCTAAGCCAGCGGTGCCGGTAGCGGCTCGCTGTGCAGGATCGTGAGCCGGGACACCGCCCGGGTCAGCACGACGTAGAGGCGGTTGAGGCCGCGGGGCTCGGCGGCCACGATCGCCGCCGGTTCGATCACCACGACCGTGTCGAACTCCAGCCCTTTTGCCAGGCTCGCGGGCAGCAGCGTGACGGCGTCCTCGTCGGCGAGAGCGGCGAGGGCCCGGCCGACGCGCGCGCTCGTGGCGTCGGCCGAAATCACGGCTACGGAGCCGGGCTCGGCGACGGCGGCGCGGACCTCCGCCACGGCTTCCGCCACCGGATCCGCCACCGGACGAACGTGCAGCGCCCCGACGGTGCGCCGGATCGATCGGGCCGGTGCCACGTCGGCTCCCAGCACCGGCAGCAGCCGGTTCGCGAACTCGACGATCTCGGCCGGCATCCGGTACCCGGTCGTGAGGGGCGTGACGACCGTCGCCGGCTTGGCCAGGTGTTCCAGCAGCGTCGGCCAGTCGTGGGCGCCGCCGACCGCGGTGCCCTGCGCGAGGTCGCCGAGCACGGTGAGCGAACCGTGGGGTGATCGCCTGGCGATCGCCCGCGCCTGCATCGGCGTCAGGTCCTGCGCCTCGTCCACGATCACGTGCCCGAATCCCGGCACCCGCTCGAGCAGCCCGGCCGCCTCGTCGATGAGCACCGCGTCCGCGGCGGTCCACCGGGGCCGGCGCGGCACCGACGGCCACGCGATCGTGTCCTGTTCGGCCGGCGTCAGGACGTCGGCGGCGGCCCGCTCGAGCAGCGACCGGTCCCCGAGCAGGCGCGCGACCATCGCCGACGGGTCCGCTGCCGGCCACACCGACTCCAGCCAGGTCTTCATCCCGCGTGACCGCGCCACCCGGGTGACCCACGCGTCGGTCGGCGTCCCGCCCCGGCGCTCCACCTGCCGCCGGAACCGTTCCGCCACCCGGTGCGCGACCCGCTCCCGCGCCGTCGAGTACGGCACCCCACCCAGGTACGAGGAACGCGCTTCGGCGACGATCTCGCCCAACTCGCCCGGCCCCAGCCGCAGCCGCGCTCCCGGCTCGGCGTGCACCAGCGGCGCGTCGGGCTCACGCAACGCGCCCGCCAGGCTCGCGGCGAGCACCGCGGCCATCCGCGCGTCGCCCTTCACCGCCAGCGCCTCCGGCGTGTCCTCCGCCTTCACCGGCACCCGCGCCACCAGGTCGGCCACCGTGCGCTGCGAGACGTCGATCTCACCGAGCGCGGGCAGCACCTCCGCGATGTAGCGCAGGAATGCCGCGTTCGGGCCCACCACCAGCACCCCGGCCCGGCTCAACCGCTCCCGGTAGGCGTAGAGCAGGTACGCGGCACGGTGCAGCCCGACCGCGGTCTTGCCGGTGCCCGGCGCACCCTGCACGCAAAGGCTGGTCTCCAGGTCGGCGCGGACCAGCACGTCCTGGTCGGGCTGGATCGTCGCCACGATGTCACGCATCGGCCCCACCCGCGGCCGCTCGATCTCCTCGGTGAGCAGCCGCGACCCGAGCCCCGACTCTTCGCCTGCGATCAGGTGCTCGTCCTCGAACGAGGTCAGCCGGCCGCCGGAGAACCCGAAGCGCCGCCGCTGGCGCACCCCGCGCGGATCGTGCGCGCCCGCCCGGTAGAACGCGGTCGACACGGGGGCGCGCCAGTCCACGACGAGCGGGTCGCCGGCCGCGTCGGTGATGTGCCGACGCCCCACGTGGAACGTTTCGCCCGCGTACGGCTCGCCGTCGAAGTCGAGCCGGCCGAAGAACAGCGGGGTCGTCCCGTCGTCGAGCAGCGACTCCATCCGGCGGGCGAGCGCACGCGCGAGCGCCTCGGCGGAGAACTCGTCACCGGCCACGTCCGACCGGGTCAGCGCCTCGGTGCGCTCGCGCATGGCCTTGAGCGCCGCCCGCGACGTCTCCAGGTGCGCGACTTCCCGTACGAGTTCGGTTTCCAACGACGTCATCACGGGCCTCCGGGACCGTTGAACGGGTCCCCACTGCCCTAGGCCCGGCGCGGTTCACGCCCCGGGACGCCCGGCTTCGACGGGGTTACGACACAAGCCCAGAACCATAATCCTCACCACGCCACGCGGCGAACCCTTTCGAGCGAACGCGCCGATCCGCGTACCGCGGCTCCGCCGTCCAACAGAGGTGACAAAACCCCATGGTGAATGGGTAATATGTCAGGTAAATACTATTTCGGCCCCCCTCGACAAGGGAGAGGAGCCTGTTCGTGCTCAAGCGCACACCGCTGAAGGATTCCAAGACCAAGATCACGTTCACCTTGCCGATGGACGAGACGACGCCGTCGGTGAGCGTCGTCGGCGACTTCAACGGGTGGCAGCCCGGCAAGCACGAGCTGACCCCGCGCCGGAACGGAACCCGCAGCGTGACGCTCACGCTGCCGTCCGGCACCCACCATTTCCGGTACCTCGGCACCGGTGGGCTGTGGCTCGACGACGCCGAGGCCGACGGCATCGACTCGACGGGCAGCGTCCTGGTGGTTTGAGGCCGACGTACTGTCGAAGGGTGAGACAGGACGCGCCGCGACGCCCCCGGGTCGGACACATCCAGTTCCTGAACTGCCTGCCGATCTACTACGGGCTGGTCCGGACCGGTGCCCTGCTCGACGTCGATCTGACCAAGGACACCCCCGACAACCTGAACGACGCGCTGGTGCGCGGTGACCTCGACATCGGGCCGATCAGCCTGGTCGAGTACCTGCGCAACGCCGACCAGCTGTTACTGCTGCCCGACATCGCGGTCGGGTCGGACGGTCCGGTGCTGTCGGTGAACGTCGTCTCGCAGCGGCCGCTCGGCGAGTTGGACGGGCGGCGGGTCGCGCTGGGCTCGACCAGCCGCACCAGCGTGCTGCTGGCGCGGATGCTGCTGGCCGAGCGTTACGGCGTCCGGCCGGACTACTACGTGTGCCCGCCCGACCTGGGCGTGATGATGCAGGAGGCCGAGGCCGGCGTGCTGATCGGCGACGCCGCGCTCCGGGCGCTCTACGAGGGCCCCGCGATGGGGTTGACCGTGACCGACCTCGGTGCGGCCTGGCGGGAGTGGAGCGGCCTGCCGATGGTGTTCGCCGTGTGGGCGGTGCGGCGCGACTTCGCCGAGCGGCACCCCGGCCAGGTGAAGGACGTGCACGACGCGTTCCTGCGCTCGCGCGACCTGTGCCTGACGCAGATCGACGACGTCGCGGCCGACGCCGCCCGCTGGGAGGTGTTCGACGCGGCCACGCTCGCGAACTACTTCCGGACGCTCGACTTCTCGCTGGGGGCCCGGCAGGTGCAGGGGCTCAGCGCGTTCGCCGCGAAAGCGGCCGCGGCCGGGGAGGCGCCGCCGCTGCCCGCGAGCGGCCCGGAGTTCGTCGAGCTGTAGGTCGTGCCGTGGCGCAGGAAGGCGACGACGTGAACACCACTGACACCGACGTCGAAGCCGGCGGCGTCGGTACCGGGCGCCGGCGTCCGTGGAAACTGGCCGCGCTGGCCGGGATCGTGTCGGCGGCGATCGCCGTCGGGGTGGCGGAGCTGGTCGCCGCGTTCGTCGGGCCGTCGTCGTCGCCGCTGACCGCGGTGGCCGGCGCGGTCGTCGACCGGGTTCCGCGGTCGCTCGAGCAGTTCGGCGTGCAGACGTTCGGTAGCTGGGACAAACCGCTGCTCACGCTGGTCGTGATCCTCGTGGTCGGGGGTGCGGCCGCGCTGGCGGGCGTCCTGGCTCAGCGTCGTATAGTCTTCGGTTTGGGAGTAATTGCGGCATTTGCAGTAGTTGGGGCGCTCGCGGCGATCGAGCGCCCGGACTCCACCAGCTACGCGGTGATTCCGACGCTGGTGGGGGCGGGCGCCGCGATGCTGGCGCTGTCTCCACTGGTCCGAAAGGCCATCGAGGCGAGCACGCCCCTGGACTCCCGGCGATCTGCGGGGCCGGCCGATGTCGGGGGTGCGGCCGGCTCCGCTCCCGGCGCCGCCGATGCTCCGTGGCTGGGCGGTGGTAGCGCGTCGCGGCGGACGTTCCTGCTGCTCGCCGGGGGTACGGCCGGAGCAGCCGTCGTCGCGGGCGGAGCCGGGCGACTGCTCGCCCGCTGGCGCGGGGTCAGCGAACAGCGCGCCGCGATCCGTCTGCCCGCCCCGGCGTCACCGGCCCCGCCGGTTCCCGCCGGCGCGAAGCTGGACGTGCCCGGCGTCACCCCTTGGACCACGCCGAGCGCCGACTTCTACCGCGTCGACACCGCGTTCGTGCTCCCCCAGGTGAACCCCGACACCTACCGGCTACGCATCCACGGCCGCGTCCGGCGCGAGCTCACGCTCACCTACGACGACCTGCTCGGCCTGCCGCTCGTCGAGCGCGACATCACGCTGGCCTGCGTCTCCAACGAGGTCGGCGGCGACCTCACCGGGAACGCCCGCTGGCTCGGCGTCCGGCTGAAGGACCTGTTGGACCGGGTGGAGCCGGAGGCGGGCGCCGACCAGCTCGTCAGTCGCTCCGCCGACGGCTGGACCTGTGGCACCCCGACCGCGGCCTGCCGCGACGGACGGGACGCGATCCTGGCCGTCGGCATGAACGGCGAACCGCTGCCGATCGCGCACGGCTTCCCGGTGCGGATGGTCGTGCCGGGCCTGTACGGCTACGTGAGCGCCACCAAGTGGCTGGTCGACCTGGAGCTCTCCCGGTTCAGCGACTTCGACGCGTACTGGGTGCCGCGCGGCTGGTCGCAGCAGGCGCCGATCAAGACCGCCTCCCGCATCGACACGCCGCGCGGGTCCGGGAAGGTCTCCGGCACGGTCACGGTGGCCGGGGTGGCCTGGGCGCAGCGCCGAGGCGTCGCCGCGGTCGAGGTCCGGGTCGACGGCGGCCCCTGGCAGCAGGCCACGCTCGCGGCGTCGGACTCGGTCGACACCTGGCGCCAGTGGAGCTGGCAGTGGGACACCACGTCCGCGGGCCCCGGCGACCACGCGCTCGAGGTACGCGCCACCGACACCACCGGTGTGACCCAGTCCGCCGAGCCCCGGCCCCCCGCTCCGAACGGCTCCGAGGGCTACCACCGCGTCGACGTCGAAGTGCGCTGACGCCGCCAGGGTTGTGGACACCACAAACGGGGTGCGGCCGAACCGGGTTACGCTCGACCTCGTGACCGGAAACGCTGCCACAGCCGAAATCCTCCAGCGCGCCGCCGACGGCGGCCGGATCTCGCCGGAGGAGGCGTTGCTGCTCTACACCGAGGCGCCACTGCACGCGCTCGGTCAGGCCGCCGACACGGTCCGGCGCCGGCTGTACGGCGACGTGGCCCACGTCGCGACCTACATCATCGACCGCAACATCAACTACACGAACGTCTGCGTCACCGCGTGCAAGTTCTGCGCGTTCTACCGCGCGCCGAAGCACAAGGAGGGCTGGTCGCACGATCTCGAGGAGATCCTGCGCCGCTGCGACGAGGCGGTGAAGCTCGGCGCGACGCAGATCATGCTCCAGGGTGGGCACCACCCGGAGTACGGCGTCGAGTACTACGAGACGGTTTTCGGCGCGATCCGGCGCGAGTTCCCGTCGCTGACGTTGCACTCGCTCGGCGCGTCCGAGGTCATGCACATGTCGAAGGTCTCGAAGGTCAGCATCGAGGAGTCGATCACCCGCATCCACGCGGCCGGTCTCGACTCGTTCGCCGGTGCCGGCGCGGAGATCCTGGTCGAGCGCCCGCGTAAGGCCATCGCGCCGCTGAAGGAGTCCGGCGAGCGCTGGCTCGAGGTGATGGAGACCGCGCACAACCTGGGCGTCGAGTCCACCGCGACGTTCATGATGGGCACCGGCGAGACCAACGCCGAGCGCATCGAGCACATGCGAATGGTCCGCGACGTGCAGGACCGCACCGGTGGGTTCCGGTCGTTCATCCCGTGGACCTACCAGCCGGAGAACAACCACCTGAAGGGGCGCACCCAGGCCACCAGCCTGGAGTACTTGCGCCTGGTCGCGGTGGCCCGGCTGTTCTTCGACAACGTCAGGCACCTGCAGGGCTCGTGGCTGACGACCGGCAAGGACATCGGCCAGCTGACGCTGCACTACGGCGCCGACGACCTGGGCTCGGTCATGCTCGAGGAGAACGTGGTCTCGAGCGCGGGCGCGAAGCACCGGTCCAACCGCACCGAGCTCATCTCGCTGATGCGCAGCGCGGGCCGCACGCCGGCTCAGCGCGACACGCTCTACAACCACATCCTCGTGCACGACGACCCGGCGAACGACCCGAGCGACGACCACATCGTGTCGCACTTCGCGTCGATCGCCCTGCCCGGCGGCGGAGTCGGGCGCAACCTTCCGCTGGTGGAAGCCAGCTGACTTCAACGCGCGCGCTCGGCCGTTGCGCGCGATGATCAAGACGTGGCAAGTGACGACGAGCGCGAGGTGGTCCGCCCCGCCTGGGGTGGACCACGTCTGACCGCGGGCGCGGTAGCCCGGCGGCTCGGGGTCGCGGTCACCACGCTGCGTACCTGGGACCAGCGCTACGGGCTGGGCCCCAGTGAGCACGAAGCCGGGCGTCATCGGCGTTACACCACCGAGGACGTCCGCCGCCTGGAGATGATGCGCCGGCTGACGTTCCAGGGGGTCTCCCCGGCCGACGCCGCCCGCACCGCGCTGGCCGCCGAGCCGGGCGAGCTCGCCGAGCCGGCTCCGCGGGTCGCCGCCGTCCGCTCCACCGGGCGCCGGGTGATGCCGGTCGGTCAGGCCCAGGCCGCCGCCCGGGGCATCGCCCGCGCCGCCGGAAGCATGGACGGCGACGCGATCTCCGAGGAGATCCGGAGTTGCCTGCGCACGTACGGCACGGTGCTGACCTGGACCGAGGTGCTGGTTCCGGTGCTCAGCGCGCTCGGCCAGCGCTGGCAGGCCGGCCACAGCGTCGTCGAGATCGAGCATCTGCTGTCCTGGCACATCTCCACCGAACTGCGCATGGTCGTGCCCGGTCCGGCCGGGCCGCGGCGCGCCCGCGCCGACGACGAGCCGGTGCCCGCGCTGGCCCCGTCGCGGACGTTGCTCGCGTCGGTGGACGAGGAGCAGCACACGCTGCCGCTCGAGGCGCTCGCGGCCGCGCTGCGCGAGGCGCGCCGGGGAACCCGCATCCTGGGCGCCCGGGTACCCACCGACGCGATGGTGGAGGCGGTGCGTCGCACCGGCCCGGCCGTCGTCGTGCTGTGGTCCCAGATTCCCGATTCCGCCGACCCGACGGTGTTCACGAAACTGGCCGCGCTCGGTCGTCCGGTCCGGCTGATCGCGGGCGGCCCGGGGTGGCTGGGTCCGGCCCGGCGGAAGATGCCGGCCGGGGTCGCGTTGCCGACGTCGCTGGTGGAAGCCGTAGAGGGGGTACTGGCCGCGTTGGGCGGGCCGGTGTCATCTCGAGATGCGGGCCGCCGCGCCTCGCGGTAGGAATCGATGCACAACCGATGCACCGCCGACAGGACGAGGTCGAGATGAGCACGCAGGTCCAGAGCACAGCTCGACCGGCTTCGCGGCTGAAAGTCACGAGCGTCGACGTGCGCGCGCGCGTCGGTCTGGCGCTCGAGGCCTTCCTCGCCGACTACGCCGCGGTGCTGGGCCGGGTCGGGGACGAGCTCTCCGACCTGGAGGCGCCGCTGCAGGCGTCGGTGCTGGCCGGGGGCAAGCGGCTGCGGCCGCTCTTCGCCTACTGGGGTGCCAGGGCCGCCGGAGCGTCGGACGACGAGGCGCTGATCCGGGCAGCCGCGTCGCTGGAGCTCCTGCACGCGTTCGCGCTGATCCACGACGACGTGATGGACGGCTCCGACCTGCGTCGCGGGCGTCCGTCGGCACACCGGGCGCTGGCCGCGGCGCACCGGGCGGCCGGACGGCACGGCGACCCGGACCGGTACGGCTCCGCGGCCGCGATCCTGCTGGGGGACCTGCTGCTGGTGCTCTCGGAACAGATGCTCGCCACCGCCGGCCTGTCCGCACCCGCGGCGCTGCGTACGCGCGACGTGTTCGCGACGATGCGCCTCGAGCTCATGGCGGGTCAGTACCTCGACATCTCGGCCCCGACCCGCGGCGGCGTGCCGGTGGAGCGGGCGCTGCGGATCGCGCAGTACAAGAGCGGCAAGTACACGGTGGAAGCGCCGCTGCACCTCGGGGCGGCGGTCGCGGGGGCACCCGCCGCGGTGGTCGACGCCTACACCGCGTTCGCGCTCCCGATCGGCGAGGCGTTCCAGCTGCGTGACGACCTGCTCGGCGTGTTCGGCGACAGCGACGTGACCGGGAAGCCCTCCGGCGAGGACCTACGCGAGGGCAAGCAGACCGTGCTGATCGCGGCCACCCGCGAGCGGGCCACCGACGCCGGCCGTGCGCTGCTCGCGGAGCGCCTCGGAGACCCCGGCCTGGACGAAGCCGGGGTCACCGCGCTGCGTGAGCTGATCGTCGACTGCGGGGCGCGCGACCGGGTCGAGAAGATGATCGCCGAACGCCGCACCCACGCGCTCGCGGTGCTGGAGCACGCGCCGCTCACGGACGAGGGCCGCGAAGCCCTGCGCACCCTCGCCGTCGCCGCGGTGGACCGGGCGGCCTAACCGCGCAGCAGTCGGGGCACCACCTTGCCGGTGGCGTTCCGCGGAAGTTCCTCCAGGAAGTGGACGTCGCGGGGGATCGAGTAGCGGGCGGCTTTCGCCTTCACGAGGTCGCGGATCACGTCCGCGTCCGCGGGGTGACCGTCGTGGAGTACGACGTACGCGGCCAGCCGCTGACCGAAGTCGGCGTCCGGTACCCCGATCACGGCCACCTCGCGCACGCACGCGGCTTCGGTGAGGATGTTCTCCACCTCGCGCGGGAACACGTTCTCGCCGCCGGACACGATCATGTCGTCGTCCCGCCCGTCCACGAACAGCAGGCCGGTCGGGTCGAGGTGGCCGACGTCGCCGGTGCTCATGAAGCCCCGGCTGACCTCCTTCGAGGCACCGTTCGTGTACCCCTCGAACAACATGCCGTTCGCGACGAAGATGCGCCCGGGCATCCCGGCGGGGGCGTCGTCGCCGTTCTCGTCCAGGATGGCCAGCCGCGTCCCCAGCGGTGCCTGCCCGGCCGTCCGGGGCTCCCGGCGGAGGTCGGAGGGCGTCGCGATCGTCGCCCACGACACTTCGGTCGTGCCGTAGAGGTTGTAGAGGACGTCGCCGAACGCGTCCATGAAGTGGACCGCGAAGTCGCCGATCAGCGCGGACCCGCTGCTGGCGATCGCGCGGACCGCGCTCAGGTCGTACGTCGCCCGGACGTCGGGTGGCAGCTCCAACATCCGCTGCATCATGATCGGGACGACGAACAACCCGTTCGCCCGGTGAGTGGCGACGTCGCTCAGCAGGGCCTCGGGCTCGAAGCGTCGCCGGAGCACGAGCGTGGCCCGCAGCCCCATCCCGACCTGCAGCCCGGCGAATCCCCAGGTGTGGAACAGCGGCGCCGGGATCGCGATCGTGTCCCGCACCTTCAGCGGGATCTTCGACAGGATCGAGGCCAGTGCCCCGAGCCCGTGCGGCGGTGGCCGCCGGGCGCCCTTCGGTGCCCCGGTGGTGCCGGACGTGAGGACGATCGTGCGCCCGACGACCTCCGGCGGGGCGGCCTTGCCACCGGGGTTCCGCGCGACGAGGTCGTCGAGAGTGGTCCGTCCCGGCCCGTCGGCCCAGGCCACGATCACCGGGACGCCCGGCTCGCCGACCAGCGGCAGGAACTCCTCGTCGGCGATGACGAGCTCGACGCCCTGTTCACGCAGCACGGTCTCGAGCTGGGGCGCGGACAGGCCGGTGTTCAGCAGTACGGTGTCGGCGCCGAGTGACGCGGACGCCACGAGCGCTTCGATCAGCCCGGCGTGGTTGCGGGCGAGCACCGCGACCCGGCTCTTGCCTTTCACGCCCAGCGCGGCCAGGCCCTGCGAGATGCGGGTGGCCCGGTCGACGAGCTCGGCGAACGTCACCTGGCGACGCTCGTCGATGAGCGCGATCCGCTCGGGGTCGCGGGCCGCGGCACTGGTGTAGCCGCCGGCCAGGCTCAGGCCCCAGCTCTTCAGCGCGACGAGCTGACGGGTGATCCGATCGGGCCGCCCCGGCGCGACGATCCCCGCTTTGACGAGTGTGGTGGCCAGCTCCGCGGCGTACATCAGGAGCTCGGACTCGAGCTGCTGGAAGGGATGGCGAAGATCTTGGCCAGCGCCGCGGCGAGGCCGAGGTCGCCGCGGACCTTGAGCTTGCCGGTCATGAACATCGTCGTCGGCTTGCCGTTGCCCGACGTGAGCAGCAGGAACTCGGGCCCGCCGAGGATGATCGTGGTGTCGGCGCCGTGCTCGGCCACGAGGTTGACCTCGCACCGGTCGCCGTGCAGGACGAGCTCGAACTCGTCCTGGCCGCCGTCGGGCCGCCCGGTCACCTTCCAGTGGATGACCTTCGGCGGGCGCTTCTCGCCGGTCCGGTAGTGCGCGGCGAAGCGGCGGAGGATCTGGTCCAGGACGACCGCGCGGGCCGGGCTGCTCATCACGGCCTCGAGCTGGTCGCGCCGGGCGCGTCCGATCAGCCGGGCGAACGCGGCCGGGTCGACGTCGTCCAGCCCTTCGGCGGTGCCGGCCGCCGCGAGCAGCTCCTGGAACTGCTCGGTGCTGATCTTCCTGGGGTCTGTCGCGGCCAGCTGGCCGGGATCGAAGGACGACACGGCGGGCTCCCTCGGGTCAGTATTTAACGCGCAAGTAGGTTACTCCCGAGTTAAACAGCCGGGCCAGTGGTTCGGGCAAGTTCCCGATTAGGCTGCCACCATGACGCGCGCATCACTCGACAAGCGGCCCGGCGATGTGGCGGCGATGTTCGACCAGGTCGCACCGCGGTACGACCTCACCAACACCGTGCTCTCGTTCGCGCAGGACCGGCGGTGGCGTGCGCTGACCGCGGACGTGCTCGACCTGCGCCCCGGGGAGCGCTGCCTCGACCTCGCGGCCGGCACCGCGGTGTCCGCCGCCGAACTGGCCCACTCCGGCGCCGACGTGATCGCCTGCGACTTCTCGCTGGGCATGCTGCGCGAGGGCCGGGGCCGGGGCGTGCCACTGGTCGCCGGCGACGCGATGCACCTCCCGTTCCCGGACGCGACGTTCGACGCGGTGACGATCTCGTTCGGGCTGCGCAACGTGGCCGACACCGGGGCCGGGCTGGCCGAGATGGCACGGGTCACCAAGCCGGGCGGCCGGCTGGTCGTGCTCGAGTTCAGCAGCCCGACCTGGACGCCGTTCCGCACCGTCTACACCGAGTACCTGATGCGGGCGCTGCCCCAGGTCGCCCGGGCCGTGAGCAGCGCGCCGGACGCCTACGTGTACCTGGCCGAGTCGATCCGCGCGTGGCCCGACCAGGCGGGGCTGGCCGGGCTGGTCGCGGCGAACGGCTGGGGCTCGGTCCGCTGGCGCAATCTGACCGGCGGAATCGTCGCCCTGCACCACGCGATCAAGGGCTGATCAGCTGATCGTCAGGCACGCCACGCGGTCGCCTGCGGTGCCGGCCTTCCCGGCCGCGGTCTCGGTCTTCTTGGCGTGGATGACGAGCGACTGGGGCTTCGCGGTGAAGGTCCACTCCTGGGTGCTCCGACTGGTGCCCGCGCCCTGGGCGTCCGTCGTCAGGTCGAGCCAGACCTCGTTGCGCGGGTTCGCGTAGCTCGGGTCCACCGACGGTGGTGACGCCTTCGCGGCCGGGTCGTGTTCGTGCTGGTAGTGCGGTCCGGCGGCCTTGCCCGTCTCGCCGCACGGCTTCGTGTGCAGGTGCGCGCCGTACACCCGATCGGGGAGCAGGCCCTGGGTGGCCAGCGTCACGACCGTGGCGCCGTCGGATTCGGTGATCGTCACGTCCGCGGTGGCCCCCGGCGGGACCACCGCCGGGTCGTACGTGACCGCCCGGGCGCTCGACGAGTACGGGCCGAACGTCCCCTTGGTCGCGGTCGCCGGCTTCACCGCGGTCGACGCGGAACTTTCCGGAGTGGACGCGTCCGGCTTCGGATCGGCGCACCCGGCGACCAACAGGGCGGTGGCGATGGTGGTGACGACGAGTAATCCAGCTGATCGGTACATTTCCGCGCCTTTCGGGAAGGTGTCAACGTCCCGAGACGGTACTGGTCGGAAATGTCGAACTTTGTTAGCCGGACAACACGTGTCAGCGGTTCACGCTGAGGCAGCCCAGCCGGTCGCCGGCCGTGCCCGCCTTACCGTCGGCGGTTTCGGTCTTCTCGGCGTGGATGACCAGCGACTTGGGCCGGGTGATGAAGCGCCACTGCTGGGTGCTCCGGCTCATGCCGGTGCCCTGTGAGTCGGTCGTCACGTCGAGCCAGACCTCGTTCTGCGGGTTGGCGTAGAGCTGGTCCACCGACGGCGCCGACGCCGACAGGGCCGGGTCGGGCCGGTGCTGGTAGTGCGGGCCGGCGGCGGTGCCGGTGGAGCCGCACGGCTGGGTGTGCAGGTGTGCGCCGTAGACCCGGTTCGGGAGCAGCCCGCGGACGTCGAGCGTCACCGTGGTCGTG